>JBDRJD010000045.1:0-15467 GCA_043815245.1 archaeon | reverse complement strand
TTTAACATTTAATCTGCAAAAACCTCCTTCCTAACCTTCTTCCCATATTTATGGGCCTGAACAATTGGATCTGGAAGTTTATGTGGTTTCTTGATAAATCTCTCTGTTAAATCCGCAGCTGATTTCAAACTAATCAAGTTTCCGGGGCTAACATATATCGGCTTACTCCCCTCTTTAGTGTGTAAAACTACTCCCACCTCCTTACCATTCAAAATAATTTTACCCCCTTTTTCTTCGCCCACCACTAAAGAATCTGCAACCCCGATACAAGGAATCTGCGCAGAAAGTGCAAAATGGCTTGCTAGCCCAAGCCTCGGATGAGCAGTTCCATGACCTTTAACAAACATAACCTCTGGTTTTATGTCCAACTTCCTAAAAGCTTCCAACATAGCAGGCAATTCCCTATATGCCCTAAATCCAGGAAGATAAGGAAATTTTAAAACATCAGAAAAATATTGCTGGCCAACCACCTCTCCATTTACATCCATCACAACTATAGCAGAAATAATCTTATTTTTAAAAAAAGTATTGTCTATTCCCCCCACAATCTCAACATCTTTAAAGTCTCTAAAATCCTTAATTTCAATCGCTTTAGCTAATTTATTCTGCTCACTCTCAAGCTTTTTTAAATCAATATTATACTTCTTAACAAGTTCTTCAACCTTGCTTTTCATAATCTTCACCCCTTTATAACAAGATAGTTATAGTAAGATATTTAAACTATAGTATATTAAGGTTATTTATTAATTAAAAATCTTTCTCTTTATTATGAGGGGTTAAAAATGGCACTATTTAAAAAACGCTGCAAAAGATGCAATAGGGAATTAGAGAAGAAATTTGATTTCTGTCCATCTTGTGGCAATAACTTAAGACAAGAACAAGAAATGAGAGATTTTGGCTTACTTGGAAAAAAAGATGAAATGTTTGATTTTAACAAGGTCAATATGCCTTTTGGATTTAATAAGCTGTTCAACTCTCTAGTCAGAGAGCTTGACAAACAGTTTAAAGAACTAGATAGAGAAATGTCCAAAGAAGTAGAAAGAAAAGATCAGGAATTCAAGAAGATGCCTAACTCTTCAGGAATAAGTATCAAAATTTCTACTGCGTCTGGCAAGCAACCAGAAATAAGAATATCAGGATTCGGACCAGAGTTTAAAAAAATAGAAGGAGAAGTAAAAGAAAAGCCGGTTATAAGAGCCCACATAACAGACGAGCAAGCAAAAAAACTCTCAAAACTCCCGAAAAAAGAAGCTGAAACTAAAGTTAGAAGGTTAAGTAATAAAGTAGTCTATGAAATTTCAATACCCGGCGTAAAATCTCTTAAAGATGTAATAATCAACAAACTAGAAAACTCAATTGAAATAAAGGCATTTTCAAAAGAAAACTCTTATTTCAAACTCTTGCCTGTAAATCTTCCCTTAATGGACTATAAGCTTAAAGATGAAAAATTAGTTCTAGAACTACAAGCTCAGTAAAAATATTTAAGAGCTTCTCCAACATTGCCAACTTCTATAACTTGTATCCCTGTTTCTTCAGTTAGATTAATCTTCTGAGGACGCGTTTCAGTAGTGCAAATTTCATTTGTACCGAAAATCTCACAAGACTCCTCAGTAGTATAAATCACATCTCTACTTTGCAATAAGGGGACAAGCAATATTTTTGCTCCGGCATCAGCAGAAGCCTTTGCTTTTGCATAGACCTCAGACACAGGACCTAGAGTGCCGTCTCTATTAATTGCGCCAGTGATCATTACATCATTTCTCAATTCCTTTCCCTCAATAGCTGCAATAGTAGCAATTGCCAATGCCGCTCCAGCACTTGGACCCCCAACAACACTTGCATCTGCCTCAACAGAATAAATTAAATCGTAAAGCCCTACATCTTTCCTAGAAGTATCATTTGCAACTAACCTCGCAATCCGAATACTATGCTGAGTGTCTGCCCAAAAAAGCAAATTATCTATCTCAGTAAGAGTCCTTCCCTTTCCAGGAGAAGCTTCAACATTAAGTAAAGTAGTCACACCATTGCCTTCAGAATCAACAGCAGGCAACACCATGCTAATAAAAGTAGACTCTCCCACTTGTAAAAAATAAGGCCCATAATCCACAATTCCACTAACTCCCACCACCTCAAAATTAAGAGCAACCAGGGCCACATTAAATACAATCAAAATTAAAACAATGATAACTAGGTACTTCCAGATGTTATAATTATTCTTTAATTGTTTCTTCATATTTACTGAATCATCTCTATCTTATCAACCAAAAATCCTTTTATAAGTTTTGCCTTCTTCTCGTCTAACCCTTCAATCTTACTCAAGTCGTCAGCACTTGCATAAAGAATCCTTTTTATCTCTCTGAAGTGAGTTATTAAATTTTCAACCTCTCCCCTAGTAAGTTGGATTTTAGATAGAAGTCTATAACCAAAAGGCACAAGATAATTTGAATTTTCATTCTGCGCAGAATTCGCAAAATAACCATTAATAATCTTAACTGACTGCTCGATAGTAGGAGTTTTTAGTGATTTGATCTTCTTGACAATATCATCAGTGCGCAAATACTTATTATAATCTTTCTGAATGTTATTAAGTTCTTCTTTAAGTCCACTTGTAACAAGGTTATATCTCGCCTTTAATGTCTCACCATATCTCCCAAGCTCAGCAATGTAAATAGAACAAACCTCACAGTCTCTAAAAAATAGTATCAATCTGTTTATAATCAGAGCTAAATCCGGCACAGTAACTAAAGCAGAAACTTCGAGTAAATCAAATTTTTTTAGGTACATATCCAATTCAGTTCTTTGCCCCTCCAAATTCTCTATAACCTCCCTAGCCTTATACAACAATTCACTTAAATCATTTAAAACATATCTTTTATTTCCATAATACACATTTATAATTGAAGATTTTTCAGAAACGCAAATCACAATAACTCCTAACTGCCTGGCAGTTCTCTCTGCAGCTTTATGCCTAGTTCCAGTTTCATCGCTTTTTATTTTTGAATCAGGGATAAGCAAAGCATTAGCATAAAGTATTTTCTTTAGTTTAGAGTCAACAATAATTGCGCCATCTAACTTTGCAAGCTCAGCAAGTCTGTTCAAGGTAAACCTAGAATTAATTGCAAAGCCCCCATCCGCTATCTCCCTAGCATTCTCAGACAAAACAATCAAGGCTCCACGATTAGATTTAGATATCCTTACCAAGGCTTCCCTCAAATCACTTCCATAAGAAAAAAGCTTAAGAACATCTGCAAGGCTATACTCTTCAAGAACCTTGCCTTCAACTAGTTTTTTTTGAGTACCTTCCATTTTAACCTCTTTTGCTGTCAAAAAGTTTCTTTAAGTCAACCGTCCCTTGAAAAGGAAGGGTTTATTGAAACTTTAGGATGCTCAGAAATGCGAGAGTTAGCAAGCATTTCTGACATAAAATAAAACCTCTTCAGATATTTATATTTTCCCTTTTTTAAGCTTGGGTTAATTGAGATAATTTTCCTAGTTTTAAATCTTTGTTACCACTTCTAGAATTCGAAAAGGCGAGTGTCTTGTACTAAAAGTCGTCCGTTGAAAACACCCCAACCGAGAACCTTTTAGATAGTAAGTTATAAAAACAGTTTTTATATGGAATATATATGAAACCAGAAGAATTAGAATTGAGAAAGTTAAGAGAACCTTTAGAGAACTCATTAAAAGCATATGCCTCTTTATTAGATAAAGAAATTGCGTTTCAAGATTTCCCAGATTTTCATTTAACTCCAAATAAACCTAATTCTGCAAGAACACTTATTCCAGTCAGCTATGCAGGTACAGAAGTGGGGGGGATGTATGCAATAGTTTTTATCCAAGGAGATGGAACTGGTGATGAAAACACATACAAGTTAGGGGACGTAATAATTCCTCAAGAACTTGGATATGAAGACAAACCTGAAAGAATAATACCCAGAGCAAAAAGTGGTGTAGTGGCTGAAGGATTTTTCCCATTCTTTTCAATGAATAAAAATGGATATGCTGCTCCTTTTGCAGCACATTTAGACGAACTTATTTTAGGAGATAGCAGGAGAATTAGGCCTGTATGGAGACTAGGGCAAAATAAATCAGCTTACTTGCAAGCAATTCATTCAGGCCTAGAAATAATTCCTAAAGTGCAGTTTACTACTATGACCCAGGAGAATGGAGAACGCTTTGGAGATCCTCATGCAATTCATTATGGAAAAGAGCTGTATGATTCAATTCAAGTTGTAGGATTTTTATCGATTAAAGATCCTTCAAATCCTCTTTTAGATTCTGCAAGCAAGTGGGAAAAACCTTCTGAATATGAAAAATAAATTTAGATAGTTAAATATACAATATCCCTATGCAAATCCGAAAAGGCGAGCATGAGTGAGCCTGCACGGATTTGAACCGTGGACCCCTGCCTTATCAGAGCAGTGCTCTAACCTGGCTGAGCTACAGGCTCATAAGACTGTAGCGAACATCCTCAGTGTCTGAGGGCTGATAAGGGATGCATCCCTTATTGAACTACAGGCTCATGCTCATAAATAATCAACTAAAATACTATTTATAAAACTTAGGATTAGGAAATAATAAGAAAAATAAAAATATTTTAACTATTTAGCAGCCAAAATCAGCTGTATTCCTGTAACTAAGGCCCATATGCAAGCAACTGCCATCACAAGTATTCCAACAAGATATGCATAAGCTCCAACTTGCAATAAGACTGTTGCTAAAACTCCTCCAACAATCACCAAAGCAATCTGCCAGATTCCAGCCCTTACTCTACTCCCGACTAAACTTCCAACTCCCGGAAAGATTATATTCAAAATCAAAGCCACTATCGCCAAGGTCATATCCGGAGTTTTTGCTGCCTTAACTTTCACTGCTACAGATTTCTTTGAAGCTGCTTTTGTCTTTTTTGCTTTCTTCGCCATTATAACCTCCTTTTTTGATATAAACTAAAACAACTTATTATTTATAAAGCTTAACAAGGCCAAAGACAAGCTTTAAAAACCATATTTATCTACAATCTTAAAGGAAAATGACAAAAAACGCATATTCTCATATCAAACAGGCAGTAAGAAGTAACTTAAAAGATAAAATGATAGCTTGGCGAAAGGAAAATACAATAGTCAAAATAGACAAGCCAACTGATATAGGAAGAGCAAGAAATCTAGGTTACAAATCCAAAAAAGGGATTGTAGTAGTTCGTGTTAGAATAAAAAGAGGGGGACATAAAAGATCTCGTCCAAATAAAGGAAGAAAAACCAAAAGGCTAACAATTCGAAAAAACCTAAAAATGAATTATGGATGGATAGCTGAACAAAGAGCTGCAAGAAAATACAGAAACCTTGAAGTGCTTAACTCTTATCAAATCTCAAAAGACGGAGTTAGCTATTTTTATGAAGTTATCTTGATTGATCCTTCTCGCCCAGAAATAAAAAAAGATAAAAATTATTCCTGGACCGGTTCTCCTGAAAACAAAGGGAGAGTATTTCGTGGATTAACTTCAGCAGCCAAAAAGTCTCGTGGATTAAGAAATAGATCACGAAATCTAAAGATCCGCCCTTCACAAAGAGCTTGGAACAGAAAAGGCAAGTAACTCTTAAATACCCCTTCTTCTTACTAATTTGAATAAAAAGAGAAAAATGAAATACTCACATCTCTCTAAACTTTATCAAGATTTAGAGTCAACTACAAAAAGACTAGAGAAAACCTCTATTCTGGCAGATTTTCTAAAACATATCCAAGAAGAGGACAAAGATATAATGTACCTACTTCTTGGAGATATCTATCCGGAATATGATGAAAGAAAGATAGGCATCTCAAACCAGTTAGTAATAAAGGCTCTTTCAAAATCAACGGGAATAGAAAGCAAAGAAATAGTTAAAAAATGGAAGTCAATCGGAGATCTAGGAAAAGTGTCTGAAGAGATTACAAAAAACAAAAAGCAATCAACACTTCAGTCCCATATTCTAACAACAAGTAAAGTCTTAGAGAATTTAAGAAAACTACCAGATCTAGAAGGAAAGGGAACTGTAAATAAAAAGTTAAGTTTAATCTCAGAACTACTAACTTCAGCGTCCCCTTTAGAAGCACTCTATTTGGTAAGAACACTTATAGGAGACTTAAGAATAGGAGTCCTAGAGTCCACAATAAGAGAAGCTCTTTGTTCAGCGTTTTTTAAAGGAGATAAAGAAGCATCAAAGATAATTCAAAACGCAATAGATCGGTCAAATGATTTGGGGGAGTCATTTATTGTTGCAAAAAAAGGTAAACTAAAAGAGTTACAAAAAATCTCTCTCCAAGTGGGCAAACCAATAAAAGCAATGCTCGCGCAAAAAGCAAATAATTTTGAAGAAGGTTTTAAGGCTTTAGGAAAGCCAGCAGCAATAGAGTACAAATATGACGGCTTCAGACTCCTGATACACAAAAAAGGCAAAGACGTCACGCTTTATACAAGAAGACTTGAAAATGTTACAAAGCAGTTTCCAGAAGTTATAGAGTATGTAATTAAATATGCAAAAGGTGAATCTTTAATTATTGACTCGGAAGCAGTAGGTTTTGATAAAAAAACAAAAGAATACAAACCATTTCAGGCGATTAGTCAGAGAATAAGAAGAAAATATGACATCAAAGAACTTCAAGAAAAGCTTCCAGTAGAGGTGAATGTATTTGATGTTCTTTACTATAATGGGAAATCCCTTTTAGACGAACCATTCGAAAAAAGAACAGCTTTAATAAAAAAAATATTGAAAAATCATCCTTTTAAAATAATCCATTCAAAACAAATAATTACAGAAGATGAGAAAAAAGCAAAAGAGTTTTACAAAAAAGCAATAAAAGATAACCAAGAAGGAATAATGATGAAAAATCTAAAAGCTGGCTACCAACCCGGAAGACGAGTTGGCCATATGTTAAAAATCAAGCCAGAAGAAAAAGATCTTGATTTAGTGATAACCGGAGCAGAGTATGGAACAGGAAAAAGAAAGGGCTGGATGTCCTCTTTTATTCTCTCATGCAAAGAAGGAAATAAATTCCTTGAAATAGGAAAAGTGGGCACAGGGATAAAAGAAAAAACAGATCAGGGCCTTTCATTTGATGAACTAACCAAAATACTCACCCCGCATATAACTGAGGAAAAAGGCAAGAATGTTAAAATAAAGCCAAAAGTAGTCGTCGCAGTGACCTACCAGGAAATTCAAAGGTCTCCAAACTACGAGTCAGGTTTCGCCTTGAGATTTCCAAGATTCACCGCGCTACGCCCTGACAAACCACTCGCAGAAATATCCACTTTAGAAGAAATTGAAAAGGATTTTAAAAGCCAAAAAAGAAATTACAAGTACGGTTAGTCGCCTATTTTTTTAGGATGCACATCAATAACACCTTCCTCTGCCTTTTGATATTCAATGCAATTCTTGTAATTCTTAGAGCCTACTAAACAATGCAGTTGCATTGAGAAGTGATCTAATTGCGCATGATACTTTGCACTTCTGGGGCTAGGTGTTTCAGTTATCTTAAGTCCAGATTTCTCAAGTTCAGATTCAATGGCAGCACAGTATACAAAACACGTATTCTCAAGCCTAAGATACCCGCATCTAGCAGAGAGGGGATAAACGGCCAATAGTTGTGGGATAAACCTTCTTCTCTCTATCGGGACCACATCATCCCAAGTTTTAACATCCTCCCAAGTACCTCCAAAAAGTGCATTTAAAATAACTTCTGGGCTAACAAATCCATCTAACATGTAATTCCTTGAAATCCAATATATTTAAAAATTACTATATCCTACAAATAACATGCAAAAAAGAGGATACCTAATTATAGGATTAATTATAGTCTTATTAGCATTTATTTTAGTAGCCACATATTCTCTGAAAAACAATAGAGTATTCTTCTCACCAACAAATGAGTCTGAGAATGTAACTCAGGAAGAACTGCTAAATGACACAGGAGATGATGATTTAGGTCTGCTTGTAATAGGAGACACCTGTATAGAAGACGATTCTGGAGATAATAATGCAACAGCAGGAACAGTCACCTGGAACTCCACAGATTTTGATGACGTTTGTAACAACTCTTACTTGCTAACAGAATACTACTGTGACTCTCAAAACAACTCCATTGCTAAAGAGTACACCTGCTTAAAGGGATGCTCCAACGGAGCTTGCAATACCAATTCTATCTGCTTAGATGGTGATGGTGGAAAAAACTACACTCAAAAGACAACTACATCTGGAAGAAACGAATCCAATCCAAATCAAGAAATCAGTGGAGAGGATTTCTGTAGTTCAAATAATCTAGTCGAGTATTACTGTGAAAATGATTTTCTAAAGTCTGAATCCCACCCCTGCGTGTCATGCACAGAAGGGATTTGTACCGAATCAAGTAGCTGCACTCCATCTTGGACAACTCGTAATACCACTTGTAACTCGGATGAAAGGTACACAGTTTACTATACAGATTCTAACTCTTGTAACGAGACACCTCAGGCAAACACCACTGGCAAATGCGACTTTGATTCAAATGGAGTAATTGGAAACTTTGACTCATTTGAGACTACAAGAATTTCACTAGAAGTTTATATTAATGGGTCTTTAGGAAATTCGTCCAAAATATTCTCAGGAAAACAAAAAATTGAGTTTAGGGAGTCAAACACAGTAAGAGTAGAGTTTAACTGGGATTTTAGTAGCACTCTTGATATTGATAGCATTTTTATAGAAAAACAGTCTTCAGCTGCAGAGAAAGGCTACTTGCTTATTGATAATCTGGACATAAACAAAACAGTTAGAGTAGATAAACTAAAAACTAACAGTAATTCTGTGTGTATAAAAGATTCAGGTGTAAACTCTAGTTCAGAGATAAGCGCAAACTGCACAGCCTCAGACGAAACAAAACTAAATTGTCCTGGCTCCAGCGGAAGATACAATTGCGTAGTAGAAGGAAGCTTCTTTAAAGTTTCTGGAGTATCTCACTCCTTAGTAATGGAATTTGGTGAGGGCAGTGCACTAAACTGCAGTGAGGATTGGGATTGTACTTCTTGGGGCACTTGTACAAACAATCAACAAGCAAGAGACTGTATAGATTTAAACTCCTGCTCTGTAAATAACATGAGAATTGAAACTCAAGCCTGCATTTCCTGCACCCCTTCATGGGACTGTGATGCTTGGGAACCCGAAAGATGTCCAAAAGATAAAATTCAAACACGAACTTGCACAGATGCAAATGCGTGCAGTTCTGACACAACTAGAACAGAAACACAAGACTGCGAGTACAAGGGCAAAGCAGGATTAATCACTCTAATTGTAATCATAGCCCTCTTAGCACTAATAATAATATTTTCAATTCTTTATTTATTAAAAAAGCAAAAAGAAGATTCACCAAGCAGTTCTTTTTCATCTACTCTATCTAATAAAAAACCACCTTTTTCTCCACCAATGCAGCCTAGCCTGCAGAGGCCAGCCCAAAGCCAACAGCAGTATTAGCATCATTCAGATTTTTTAAAAGATCGCTTGTCTTAAATCCAGAAATATTCTCAGCTAGATCAAACAATAAAATCATAGAATCAATATCTTCCTTTCTAGCAGCAGTCAAGACTCCAGCAACATAATCCTCCATAGTTAAATCAGGGCTCACGTCAAGTGAAAAATATATATCTCTAAAGAGACCTGCATTTCCTCCTCTAATAGCTGCCACATAATTAGCTCTTGCTAGTTTTGCGGCTCTTTCAGAATTTCTTCCATGATAACCTACTGCTCTCAATAACTCATCTATTAAGTCCATTTGGTCTCCTTAAGAATCCTACAAATATATACTTAAAAACCTTTAGGAAACCTTGTAAACAGAAGATTTTTAAATCCGCAATAAGAAAGAATATTATGAAGATCCAGCACTACTGCAGGAACTGCGAAAGACCATTTGTAAACGGGGATATGGTTGCTTTTGATATAATATCTGGAGAAGCCCATCACTTTTTTCCAAGTTCCATGGCATTAAAACCTGAACCAGAGTTTAAGCATCTACCTAGAATGGGAATTAAACCTTGCTCAGCACGATTTCTTCATGATTATAATCATATTGCAGATGCCGGAATATTTTTTGATGGGCAAGCGTATGATCCCTCTGAACTAGGCACCCATCCAGTAAGGTACAGAACAAATATGTACGGAATTTGGTTTGTCAACATCCATGAGAGAATTCATGAGATAGAACCAATTGGAAAAGTTGACTATCTTGAGCAAGGCTTTGATGAACCTGAAAACCCCTTTGAACAAGGGGCCGATAGTTCAGCTAACTAGCATCCTAATCGGCTTCATGTATAAAATCTAGCTAAATAATCCTCTAATTATTAAATATATAGATTAATAATTGTCAGACGACCCCCTCTGATTGTTTATTTAACATATTCACTAAATTAAGTCTAGAAATAGCTGGAAATAACGCATTAATAAAAAATAAGTAGGGAGTCTTA
Source organism: archaeon (assembly GCA_043815245.1). Classification (GTDB taxonomy): domain Archaea; phylum Nanobdellota; class Nanobdellia; order Pacearchaeales; family GW2011-AR1; genus JBDRJD01. Next base: position 5,008 of record JBDRJD010000045.1, on the reverse strand, counting down.
CATATAAACTACTCACATCTCAATCAACTTTTCTATAAGTGGAAATTCCTTATACGGCTGACTGAATTGGTCTGACCCCATATGCCCTTCTCCATGAAGAATTATTAATCTACCACCCGCATTATCAAACATATACTTCCCCTCACTATCATTGCATCCCCAAGGGTCATTATCTGAGTTAATAAAAGTTATATCTTTAACATTATTTTTAATCTTCTCCCAGTTATATTTCTCCTTTAGTATTTTTTCTGGTTCTGAATTTTCTCCCTTTGGCCTAGCATAACCTGCAATTAAAATAGCTTTGTCTATTTTCTTATTTATTTTTTCCAAAATTGCTAATATTAATGGGGCTCCAGCAAAATGTCCTATTAAAATTGTATTTTCATTAAATACCCCTTTTTCTAATACAAATGGAAGTTGAACCTCTAAATCAGGATAATCTGGATTAGGCAAACTTGGCACCCATACTTCATAACCTCTAGATTCTAGAAATTCTTTTATTTTTGGTTGCCAATATGAATTAGGAGTACAAGAAGTTCCATGCAAAATTATAGCGTTTTTCATTATATTTCCTTAGGGACATTATTATTAAAACTTTTCTAGTAAGATAGCGAGGTAGTAAGGAATTTTGCATAGTTTCCCCTTAAAGCTTTCAGCACCCGTTAAGTTAGCAATGTATGAAAACCGAAAGCTTTAAAAACACCGAAAGATTTAAAAAGGAACTAAAAAACTTCTAATAAAACAAAAATGGCTAAAGTGTCTTTAAAAGTGCAAAATATCGTCGCAACAACTTCTCTTGGAAAGCCAGTTTCCTTGACTAAGCTAGCTAGAACCGAATCTAACACAGAATACAACCCAGAACAGTTTCCAGGCTTAGTTTTAAGAATAAAAAAGCCAAAATCAGCTGTTTTAGTGTTTTCTTCAGGAAATTTAGTCTGCACTGGAACTAAGAGCATTGCTCAAGTAAAGCAGGTAATTGACATTGTGATAAAGCAGCTTAGAAAGATCAATGTTAAAATAACAGAAAAACCAAAAATCAACGTGCAGAACATTGTAGCTTCAGGAAGTATTGATATGATGCTAAACCTGAATGTACTAGCTCTTGAACTAGAAAACACAGAATACGAACCAGAACAGTTCCCAGGCTTAGTTTACAAGTTAACAGATCCCACCACTACCTTCTTGCTATTCAGTAATGGCAAATTAGTTTGTACTGGTACTAAAAACAGAAAGCAGTTAGACGATAGTGTAAAACAGCTTATTAAAAACGTAAAAGACGTTTTAAAACGCTTAAAATAAACTCTTTTTTATTATTCTTTTAATTATTCTTCACGTCACTTACTTATAGTCAGATAAGTTAATAAATAAGGGCGATTTTAGTATTTAGCTAAGGGATATATAGGTTGCTTAATAGAAATTAATATAAACTAAAACATATAAAACTTTATAGGGGTGTAAAAAGGGTAAAAATGGCAGATAAACCAAAAACAGAGGATATGATTTTAGAAGCTAAAAACTTCTTTGATTTCTATAAAAAAGAAATAGGAAAATCAATAAGATCCGGAAAAAACGTAATTTTCGTGAATTTTAGCGAAATAGCTTCTTTCTCCCACATACTAGCTGAGCTTCTTCTAAGTAATCCTGAAGAAACTCTGGAGATTCTGGAGACCTCCTTAGAAGAATCTGGACTAGTAGCAGCCCCAAGAATACGCCTACTTGATCTCCCAGAATCACATTCAGAAAGGATTAGAAACTTAAGAGCTAAACATCTAAACAAACTTGTACAAATTGAAGGAATAGTACGCCAGGCTTCTGAAGTGCGCCCACAAGTAGTTAATGCCAAGTTTGAATGCCCTTCATGTGGAACAATCCTCTCCATCTTGCAAATAGAATCTAAATTTCGTGAACCTACGCGCTGTTCTTGTGGAAGAAAAGGCAGTTTCAGATTAATAAGTAAAGATATGGTTGACGCTCAGAGATTAGTAATTGAAGAAAACCCAGAAAGCTTATTTGGAGGAGAGCAACCAAGAAGAATCTCTGTTTTCTTAAAAGAAGATCTTGTAGAACCAAAAATGGAAGAAAAAACAACTCCTGGAGCAAGAATAAGAGTAATTGGGGTGCTAAAAGAGATTTCCCGCCCAAGCCCATCAGGTGGCACCTTAACAAGATATGATATAGCAATTGAAGCAGCTAATTTAATTCCACTAGAAGAAAGCTTTGAAGATCTGGATATAAGCGAAGAAGATGAAAGACAAATCCAAGAACTTGCAGCAGATCCAAAAGTATTTGTAAAACTAGCGGGCAGTATTGCTCCTTCAGTCTATGGGTATGAAGAAATAAAGCAATCACTTGTACTGCAATTATTTGCAGGAGTTAGTAAGACAAGATCTGACGGCACACACAGTAGAGGAGATATTCATGTCCTACTTGTAGGAGACCCAGGAGTTGCAAAATCAGTTACCTTAAAGTTCATTTCAAGTATTGCTCCAAAAGGTAGGTATGTATCAGGTAAAAGTGCAACAGGAGCAGGATTAACTGCTACAGTAGTGAGAGACGAATTCCTAAGAGGTTGGAGTCTAGAAGCTGGTGCAATGGTTCTGAGTAATAAGGGAATTGTCTGTATAGACGAAATTGAAAAAATGGACGCTCAGGATAGAAGCGCCATGCATGAAGCAATGGAACAGCAAACGGTAACTATTAGTAAGGCCACTGTACAGGCTACTTTAAGAGCAGAAACTTCAGTCCTCGCAGCAGGAAATCCAAAATTTGGCAGATTTGATCCATATCAAACAGTAGCTAGTCAGATTGACATCCCACCTACACTAATAAACAGATTTGATGTTATATTCATCCTTAAAGACCTTCCTGACCGGGCCCAAGATGAAGCAATTGCAACTCATGTATTGCTTGAGCACAGAGAGCTAAGCAGCAAGACTCTAATTGACAAAGAACTATTTAGAAAATATATAGCTTATGCTAAACAAAAAATTAGGCCAGTCCTTTCTGATGAAGCAGTTGAAGAAATTAAAAAGTTCTATGTAGATTTAAGATCTACTCGAGTTTCAGGAGATCAGCCCACTAGGCCCCTACCAATTTCAGCAAGGCAATTAGAAGCCCTGATAAGAATGGCAGAAGCAACTGCAAAAACACGTCTTTCTAACAAAGTAACTAAAGATGACGCTCGCAGAGCAATCAACCTTATGAAATACTATTTAATGCAAGTAGGATATGACTATGAAACAAAAACATTTGATATAGATAGAATAGCTACAGGAATTACAACCAGTCAAAGAGGGAAGATTATATTAGTAAGAGAGACTATTTCAAGGTTAGAAAACAGGCTAGGTAAACTGATTCCTATAGAAGAAATTAAAAAAGAGCTTCAGGGAAAAGTGGATGAGAAAGATATTGAAGATTCACTTGACAAGCTAACTATCTCAGGAGATTTATTCCATCCAAGAAAAGGATTTGTACAAAAAACTTAAAAATGGTAGAAGATAAATTCAAAAGGCAGACAGCATATAAAGTTAAAATTGGGGATATAGTGAATGGCCAGCAAGTTATGGAGGGGGAACGCCTAGCACATATAGAGCATAATGGAAAGCAAATTGTAAGGGCAAACATTGTAGCAAATGTAATTGAAAAGTACCAGTCAGAAGGAGAAAAAAAGTACATTAGCCTAACTATAGATGATGCATCCGGCCAGATCAGACTTAAGATATTTGGAGAGGATGTAGACAAATTTAAAGATATAGGCCAAGGAAATACCATAATGGTGATTGGATTAGTAAGGTTTTATAACGGCGAACTTTATATAAACCCTGAAATAATAAAGGTCCAAGATCCCCAATACCTGCTTGTAAGAAAGCTCGAGCTGGAAAATAACAAGCCAATAGAAGTGAACAAAGAAGAAGTAAAAGAAATTAAAGATCAAATTATAGAAATGGTCAAAAAATCAGATGATAATGGTGGGCTCGAAACAGAAAAGTTAATTCTTGAACTAAAGGCCTCTCCCGAAATAATAAATGCAGAAATTAAAAAAATGCTTGAAGCAGGAGAAATATACGAACCTCGCCCAGGTAAAATTAGATTTCTAGGTTAGTATAACACAATAATCCTTATAAGTCCAATAACTTCTAAAAGTAAATGAAGCCTAGAACATTTAATTCTGTTATGCCTATTAATCATCAGTTATGGGCTTCCTCTGTTCTTGGAATGCAACCTAATCCTCATAAAGGACCCGATTTAACTGATGAGAAAAAAGTGGTAGAAGTAAAATTCGCACTAATACACCCAGGACAATATAATCATATTTGCTGGAAAGCGCAGGGACATCAGATAGATTACTCTGAGCAAGGAAGAAATGCCTACTGGGGACTAGGAGTATACACTCTAGACCGTCCAATTAAACAAATAAAAACAAAAGATCCAAAGAAGTTAGAAGCAATGGTTCAATCAAGGTACCTCTGGATAGTTCCATGGGAATGGGCCAAACAATTCCCACTGTACCACCATTCTGGACAAACTGAATTATCACAATGGGATCATGACATATTCTTTCCAAAAGGGAGAAAAGTACCAAAGCCAACTCATGCTTATAATGTAGAAAAAGGGGCAGTGTTTCTTACTCCCAGAGTAAACCCAGAAGATTTTAACATTAACGTTTCTTCTTAACCTTAACTTGCCTAAATTTTTTCTTACTCCTCTTCTTAAGCAAATAATAAATAACAAAAACAACTACTAAAACCAAAACAACTTTTAGAAGATCCTTCAAAACATCCTTATCCAGCTTGTTCTTGCTTAAAGAACCGTTTCCCGTATTCACTTCTTCCATCTCAGTTCCAAAAGTAGTTTCAATAGTAGAGGTAGGATTAATTCCAACAGTTAAAACCGCCCTATGCCACCCACTCTTACCAAAAGTGAGCTCAAATTCAGACGCAGGCTGATTATTATCCGAACAGCAGCTAGTTTCATAATTTCCCTGTCCATCATAAAACGTCCATGAAAA
>JBDRJD010000044.1:0-54434 GCA_043815245.1 archaeon | reverse complement strand
ATCTTTCTATTTGTAATAGTATAACTTTAATTATCTATTACATAAGTAACTTTATATCTTTGATATTTATCCCATTGTCCTATATAAGTATAAACTCATTTAACTAGTGTTAAAGTCTCTAAATTTTAAAATCTAAGATATCTAGACCATGATAAATATTCATGCAGACCATGATAAATATTCATGCAGACCCTGAAATATTCAAGCATTATGAAACTGAAAATGGAAGGATTAAATCCTGCACTCAACTAACTCCTTCTTTAGAAGCTCAAAGAAATGAATTAAGAGTAGCAATAGACACACATAAGTGGTATAGAAGTAAAGCAGTAGGAAATGATATTGGATGGACAACTGCACAGCAGGAATTTCTTGACTGTTATTTTGATCAATTTGCTGCTGATTTTAGAGCAAACTACTGTAATTCTGTTTGTATAGAAAGAGATAGATGTGACGCAAAAAAACTACAATTTAGAGTAGGATGAGAAAACGTTAATCATACTTAAAATCAAACTCTTCTTGCTGAGGTAGGCTTTTCTCATAACCCCTCTTTTCTCTATATCGATTTACTATCTCTAGGCCACATCCAATCGTAATATAAGCGCAGCATCCCCAGAACGTTCCCTCTAGAATTAATTCACTAGGGTTTCTATCTTTAATATAATCTAAAATCTCTTCAATCATTTTACAACTTTAATATCCTTATCCTTAAACTTCCAGGGAGAATGCCCAAACTGCACAATCAAGTCAATATCCTTCTCAGGCACTTGAGGAACATCACACGCACCAAAACAAGAGCCAAGCCAAATTAAAAAAGTCACTCCCTTGCATTTTTCTTCTAAGTAGTCTACAACTTCAGTCGCTTTCGGCTTTAAACCGTCAGGAAACTGCAATAATACAGTCTTAGCTTTTTCTTTCTTAATTTTCTCAGCTACCTTATCTAGCTCTAAGTCATAATCATTTATCATAAAAAGAATAAAGAAAATTAGTATTTAAGGATTTTTATATGTGATAAGAAGGGATTGCTCCATAAATATGGGGGGGAGATTCACCTTCAACCACCATTTTCCGATCATAAGGTAAATTGAGGGCTTTACTTGCTTGACTTAAATCTTTTTCTAAAATAGCAGACAAACAAATATGATTAGGCACTCTTCCTTCAGTTGTACCTAAAGTTACAAGTGTTCCGTCTAAATTAAATGGAGTTTGTCTTATATCACATTTACCAAACATTGTCGGGCCCTGAACTGCCCTTTCTTCAAGAACACCCCAAGCACCTTCAAGTTGCTCAGGCTTTACACAAATAGCTTTATCTTTGCTTGAAGAAATTTCAGGAATATTTTCTGAAACATAAATTAAATGTTTGCCCTTCATATTCTTCATTAGTAATGAAAGTTTAAAAGAATATCTGTATTTAGATATATTCTAACTTCCTCTAATCAGCCTCTTTCTCCACAGCTTTCTCTCCCAGAACATCACACAAAACATAATAAGCTTTATCTCTATGTGGCTTCTGACTTGGTTCTAATCTCATATAGTCTTGAAAAAGTCTATACCCATTAACATCCTTTCCGCAAACTTCAAACCGTTCATAAAATAAACCCTCCATAGAATCAAACCACTCCTGGAAAGTATGATTTTTCTCTGCCTGTAAATCATACCATGGTCTTAATAATCTCCCTAAAACTTCCATTTCCCTAAAATTATACATCCTCCTCTTAAACTCGGTATATTTAACTGAATCTTGATACGGTCTTCCAGCTTCTTCAAGTAACTCAATTCCGTTTTCAGTCAAAGCAACAACGCCCTTAGTTTTACAATCCACTTCTCTTAGACTTCCTTCATCAATTAAAAACCCGATTGCATGATCAATATCAAACAAGGTTAAATCACTTAAAGCACCCTGAGAAAACCTCCCACTATAGCTTCCTTTTAAAATCCCAGAAAGCCTTTTCTTCTCATAATTAGTAGCAGCAATTTCAGATAACACCTCCAATCTATAATCTGCGGCTAAATCTACACTTCTGGCATCTTCTTTTCTTGAATCAGGATCTTTTTCAAAATGAGCTAAAATCATCTGTCTAGGATTTTCTCCAGAAGTAGCATACCTAACCATTAATCTCACATTTTCCATCCCCCTTTCTTTCTTAACCTTTAAAACCTCTTCAAACTCAGGAAGCCAGCCCTTTAACTCCTCTGGCTTTTTCAAAAAAGTCATAGTCTTTCCTAAAACAGAAATCACCCCAAACTCCTGCAGCCTAGCAAGAGACGATCTAACTTTATTTTGATAATTTTGACTATACCTTGAAAAAACCCTCATAAAATTATAAGTAGTAAAATGCCTCTCAGGATTTTCTTTTTCCCTTTCTTCCTCCTTAACCACATTCCAAAGCATATCATAAACACCAGCAATAAAATCTAAACTCGGATTATTGTCTCTAATAAAACTCGCCTGGAGCTGTTTATCCCTAGAACTATACAGCAAAGAACACCTAGCAGGCTTGCCATCTCTCCCAGCTCTCCCAGCTTCTTGATAATAAAACTCTAAAGATTCAGGGACTTCAAAGTGAATAACATTTCTAATATCTGGCTTGTCAATACCCATTCCAAACGCTTTAGTAGCAAAAAGAATCTTCACTCTATTATTCATAAATCTTTTCTGGGCGATTAACCTCTCCTCTCTATTCATTCTCCCATGATACCTCTCCGCCCCAAGGCCCTCTTTTTCAGCTACTCTAACTAACTGCTCTACAGAACTAACCCTTGCACAATAGACAATATTAGACCCTTCTCCTTTTTCAATTTCTCTTAACATTTCAATCAATCTTTCAGTTTTTTCAGCTCTATCTTCCAAAACCTCAATTTCAAACTCCAGATTAGGCCTATCAACACTTTCAGTCACTCTGATAGCATCTCTAATGTCTAACATTCCAAGAATGTCTTCCATTACAAAGGGAGAAGCAGTTGCAGTAAAAGCAGCTAAGGGAGGATTTGCTAACATTTTCCTAGCTTCTGGTATTTTCTGATAACACCATCTAAAATCATGCCCCCAGGTACTTACACAATGAGCTTCATCAACAACTAAAGAACTAACTTCTAAGCCAGAAACAAGCTCATAAAATTTATTGTTTAACAATCTTTCTGGAGAAACATATAATATCTTAGCTTCCCCTGACCTAACCGCTCTTGCTTGTTCATCATATTCTTCTTCACTTAATAAAGAATCAATAAACGCTCCTTTAATCTTAGTTTGAGAAAGATGTTCTACTTGATCTCTCATAAGTGAGACAAGTGGTGAAATAACAACAGTCAGCCCATCTTGAAAAACCGCAGGTAACTGATAACAAAGCGATTTCCCATAGCCTGTTGGAAGCACACTAATAATATCCCTACCTTCCAAAATATTCCTAATAATTCCTTTCTGATGTTTCCGAAATTCCCCAAACCCAGTATTTTCCCCAAGCACCTCTTCCAAATTCACTAAATTCATTATCACTCTTTTAAAACTAGAATATATAAATATTATGATTCAAGTGAAAATGCACCTGCTAAAAAAGGAAAACGCTCTGTAGCAAAAATCCTTTGTGTATCTTCATCCAAGTAAGGTAACCAAGACTGGATTCTTTCATGTTCACCTTCTACATGATTAAAATTAGCAACAGAAAATAATGCGTCTATTAAGTGACTTTCATCCCCTTCCCTGTAAGAATCAACAATAAATTTAACCTGCTCATAAGGAATCTTTCCACCATTTAATTTTCCTAAAGCTGAAAAGTAAAGAGCAATAAGCTGCCCAGGGACTAATCCAAATAAATCTGGGTAATCTTCAGAAACAGCTACACTACTATCTAAACCTTTTACAGAAACTAAGTAACCACCTCTTTCATTACAGCCAAGAACTAAATCAGCCATTTTTACCTAATAATATACTCTCTTGTACTTTAAAAATCTATTTAAGAATTAACGCCTCCGTAAACCACCTCAGGCAACCCAATTTTTCTTACTTTCGATAACTGCTTTTCTAGAAAACCAACTAGTTTACTAGGGGTTAGCCTTTCTACAAAATCCTCTTCACTATCTCCAGTAGCTAGACCTTCAATAGTAAGCTCAATTTTTTCAAATGGAATAGGATCCTCTTTCCTTAAAGAAGCGTCCATAGCTTTAAGATAGTAGTTAACAGCAATTGGAATCAGCCCATCCTTACTCTTAGTCCAAGCATCAACTCCTAATTCCTTAGGACCCTCAAGAACAAAATGATATTTTCTATTTCTATGATTATATCTCACTGTTAATTTTGCCATTTTACTTGTCCAGATATCAACAGTCTTTGGTTGAAGTAGTGTATCGAAGATACGCCCTCTACTACAAGTTCTTTTAGAACTTGTCTAGTCATGGTCTTCTGGTATGTCCTGGTAATAAATAGCATCTTTTGGAGTCCATAAATTAATATAATCAGCAAGCTCATCCTGCATCTTATACCAGTTTCCTTTATTGCTGCCAGTATGCTTCCTACTAGCCCATAATTGCTCATAAGCTTTAAATGAATTCAATACACTACCTCCAAAATGATAATCATCATAAACACCAGCTTTATTATTTAATCCCCACTGTAAAGTCCAATCTCTTTCAGTATCTTTCCACATTCCAACATGATTAGCTATAAAATAAAGAATTTTACGTTCAGCAATTTTTACTTCAGGGAGATCATCAAGCATCGGATGCCTCTTACCAATACCAGCCATTCTGCAAACTAAGCCATCAAAGTCCTTTCTTAGATCATCATCAAAGCTTAAAGCTATTTTCAGTGCTTTAGTACTTATAATATCAGTTAAGTCCATAAAAAACACATAATATCAAGCTTTAAAAATACTTTTACACTAGAATATACAATTACATTATCGGGAAACCATCATCCTCGTCTGCTTCTAAAATCATCGCAGAGTCAAAAGGTAAATTAAAACCCTTCACCATAACTTCTAGCTCTTCAGCAGTTCCAGAGGCAAAAACACCCACGTGCATATCATCTCTATTTTTTTGGTTACCCCAGTGGAAAAAGAATCTTACATAGGAATTATCTTTAAAAAAATTAATTGAGGTTTCATCATTACCTCTAATCCTAGACCTTACCGCCCCCCCATAATTCCACTCCCTTTCAATAGTCCTTTTAGTTTCACTAAGCAAATCCTTACCCGCGTATAAGGATTTCATGTCCCTCATTTCACAACCTTTCTGATGAGATACATGAGTCGTATAATTTAATCTTACTCCATTCATTAAAAACACAAACTATTAATATTTAAAAACACTATTATTATAGAGAATACACTTGAATTATCTAGATTCAGCAGGCTTCTTTTCAACATGCTTAGCGTACCAATCAGCTATTTCAACAGCCAAATCATTCTGAGATTCAGCCCAGTCCCTAATAGCATGCCCAGTTTGTTTTTCATAAGCTCTTTTTCTTTCAAGTTTCTGAAAAGCATTAATATACATCCCATAAATTCCTTTAGAATTCATAGGTAAAAAAGCCTGGCAAATATTATCAGGATTTGTCTCCCCAATTTCCTCCCAAATTCCAGAATTATTCATTATAAAAAAAGGCAACTGATATTGAGTAGCAAAATTAATATCAAAAACACGCTGAAAACCATCTGAATCCGGAGCCCCTTTTTGAGAATTATCAGCAATTTTCAAAGTAATTGCTTCAAAATCCTTCCTAGCATCTGGATTATCATGTAAAGCACATAAAAATTCACATAAATTAATACTGTTCATAAAGCTTATTATTATTATTAATATTTAAAAACACTATTATGCTATATAATATACAATGATAAGACAACCAATCATCACAATTGCAGGTCACGTAGACCACGGCAAGACTTCAATTCTTGACAAACTTAGAGAGACCTCTGTAGCATCAAAAGAAGCAGGCGGAATAACACAAAAAATCTCTTTCACTCTCTTTCCAACAGAAAAAATCAGGCAGTGTTTTGTAATAGACAAATACTTCACGCAGATACAAATTCCAGGACTTCTATTCATAGACACCCCCGGACACGCAGCATTCACAAATTTAAGAAAACGTGGTGGAAGCCTAGCAGACCTAGCCATCTTAGTAATAGACATAAACGAAGGCATAAAGCCACAAACAGCAGAAGTATTCCAAATTCTAAAAGCAAACAAAACTCCCTTTATAATCGCCCTAAACAAAATCGATCAAATATCAGGTTGGAAAACTCAGTCAAGTGATTTAAGAAAGAGCATAAACAGTCAGGCAATAAATGTAAAGCAAGACTTCGATGAAAAACTTTTCACCCTAATAGGCAGTCTTCAATCTCACGGATTCGATTGCGATATATTTTACAATATTCCTGACTTTACAAAAAAAATAGCGCTAATTCCCTGCTCAGCAAGAACTGGAGAAGGACTATCAGACCTAATGGGCATGATGTGCGGTCTTTCGCAAAAATTCCTAGCTAAAAAGCTCTCCTTAGCAAAAGACGCAAAAGGAGTAGTCCTAGAAATAAAAAAAGAAAAGACAATAAACTACATAGAAGCAATTCTCTACGATGGAAACTTAAAAGTAGGCGACGAAATAGCAGTAGCAACTTTTTCAGAACCAGTAGTTGTAAAAGTCAAGTCAATACAGGAAATCCTTCCCCTATCAGCTAAATTTAAAACAGTAAAAGACGCAACTGCAGCCACAGGCCTAAGAATACAAATTACAGGAAAAGAAAAAATACTTCCAGGAATGCCATTTCAAATATACAAGGACAATATGGCCCAAATAGAAAAAGAATTTAAAAAAGAAATTTCAGAAAACATCAAGTTAGACAAAGAAGGAATCATAGTAAAAGCAGACTCTCTGGGAAGTTTGGAAGCTCTTCTTACACTTTTAAAGGAAGCGAGATTTAAAATACTAAAAGCAGAAATTGGTAGCATAACTAAATCGGATATTACAAACGCCAAAGCAAGTGAAGAAATTAATCCGCTTCACGCAGTTGTAGTTGGCTTTAATGTGGAATTAGATGAAGAAGCAAAGAATATTGAAAAAGAAGTTAAAATTCTAAAAGATTCTGTAGTTTACAAGCTGATTGAAAACCTCCAAGAGTGGCAAGTTTCGCGGAAAGGGGATATTGAAAAAGAAAAACTTATGGAACTAGCATCAATATGTAAACTAAAAATTCTTCCTGAATATGTCTTCCATAATTCCAATCCAGCAATATTCGGAGTAAAAGTTTTAGGAGGAAAAGCAGTAAAGGATATTCATCTAATTGACCAAGATGGTAAAAAGGTAGCAAGAATTAAAGCAATTCAAGCTGATAATAAGTCAGTAGAAGAAGCTTCATCTGGAAAAGAGATTGCAATCTCCCTTCCAGGAGTTACTTTTGATAGACAGTTAAAAAATATAGATTTTCTCTACTCAGATATGGGCGAATCTCAATTCCGTGAATTTAAGAAAAATAAAGATTTGCTTTCTGGAGAAGAAAAAAAGATACTAGGAGAAATTTCTGCAATTAAGAGGAAAGTTAAAGTTACTTGGGGAGTTTAGATGGTTTTCTCCAAGCTTGATATCCCGACTCGCTAGCTGCCTCTTCAAATCCACAGCCAGATAAAAGCCTGCTTTCACTCTCACACGCTAAATTTCTGGCTTCTTCAACTGAATCATACGGCCTAGCCAGATTAATTAATCTCATGCCAATCTCCAGTGAAGGAATAATAAAAACTCCTCCATCAACTAATAAATCATAAGTTTCTTTACAAATACCTTTAATAATCTCATCTTCCCAATTAGGAGCATCCTCAACAGCTTCAAACCAAGCAGGGCTATTAAACAAGTTACTACAAATCACAGCGTCAAATTTCTGGTTTTCTAGCTTTCCTAAAATTTCACTAACCCTCTCTCTTGCAAGATTACCGTAAATATGAATATAAGTTTCAGAATCACTTGCCCCTTCTTTATCAATTCCTACAACTCTTGCCCCAAGATAACTCAGAGCCATTGCATGTACAGGTTTATAATCAGAATAAGAGCCGCCACAACCCAAATCAAGAATATACTCTCCCATAACGCCTCCAATAGTGCCCCTAATTAATTTTACAATGCCTTTTGATTCTCCCAAGACATAATCACTTCCCTCTAAATCTTCTTGAACCATCTTATATTTAGCGCTCATAATCCTTCTTAAGCTTTCCAATAGCAACACCCTTTAAACTATTTAAAGAAGTTACAACCTCTCTGTAAAGACCTTCAATATCCTTCATATCTTCAAAGAAATTAGAAGTTCCCCCAATATCCAGAGCATAAATCGGATTTTGGCTATTAGCTCTTCTCCTAATTACTTTTTTTGTATCCTCAGAATTACTAATGTGAAAATCACTTACAATACATGTAACAATTCTATTTTGATTACTATCATAAATCCTATCCAGCTCTTCAACAGGAAAAATAGTTCCCCCACCATAATAATGCATAATTACTTTTTCCAAATCATCTAAATTATCAGTAAATCCTTGGATTTTAACCTGCCTTTGTTTAGTCCTATCATCAATTCCTGAAAAGTTCATTGCAGCTGCTTTTCCGCCATGATTCCTTGAATATAAAGTGCCTGCTTCTGCTGCTAAAATAACTTTATCAAATCCTCCCCTAGCTTCTTCATGATTTTCCATAGGATTCCAATCTAAACTTCCAGATGAATCCACTATCCAAAGTATATCGGCAATCTGCACCAAATGTCCTGGCAAGTCATCAATTTCATATCCTCTCTTTACAGTATTAATTCCAGGAATTACAACTCCATGAGTCAGTAAAGCCGGCACAATCAGTAGTCCCCCCTTCCCCATTAGCGGATCTCCAACATCCCAGTTTTCTAAACTTGAAGGGGTGGTATAACTTCCAGATTCTTTTGTTTCATGAATTTCAACCAAATATTCTTGGGCCCTGGCTCTGTACATATACCTTATAGCATCATTTGCCTCAATTGGCTCCACAGCACTCAAAGTTCCAGCAAACTGTCCCGGATTATTTCTGTTTAATTTAAATACTTCATCTAAAACATCATCATCAATTCCCTTCCCTTCTTTCCCCTCTCTAGGCTTCCCAACTTTCTTACCCTTTCCCTGTTTTCCGCCTTTTTCTTCAGTAGGAGTATACGGACTTTCAGTTGCTCCTTCTCCCATCTGGTCTTCAACATCTTGAGGGATACTAATCCCCCCTCCACTTTGACCGCCTTGCCCATCTCCTTTCTTTCCTTTTCCTTTTCCCTGCTGTTCCTGAGCAGATTTATAAATGACTTCTTCTAAAACTCCTGCCAACTTTCTGACTTTAACCGGCCAAGTAGTTCTATCTCTATGATCATTTCCCATAATTTCAACACATGTTTCTATAATCCTTTCTTCATAACTATCCAACTTGACATAATCTTCTAATCCAAAATTCTCGTCAAACATTTTCTCATAAGTTCCCACTAAAACTTTCCACAAAGGTGAAAGATTCTCTTTATTTTTTTCAGCAACACTTTTAACAGTATCCCTAATCCTGTCTCTTGTAATCTGAGAAAAGTCCTCTCTGCCATACTTTTCAACTCCAACACCATAATCATTACTCCAGTCTGCAAAAATATTTGTAACTAAGTGAGCAATATCTGCACCTGTTTTGCCTTTTGATTCTTGCTTGTGGAGCCCTTTTAATCCTCCATCAATCAAACCAACATGCGTCCTCTTACTCCCAGGACATCTTGTAAAGTGCATCGTCTCATGCTGCCCAACACTCCTCGCATGCTCAAATAATTTCTCTCTAGATAAAAAATCAGGCATATCATCATTACAAAAATAAGTAACCCAAGTATCTGGATCAATTGAAAATCCTCTAGGAACACCGTCAGCATAAATTTCAGGAGTTTCCTTAGTATTCACCTGAGTATCAACAACTACAGGATCCGGAAGATTTGACACAAATAAGTCCCAGTGAGCCTGCTTAACAGCGGCCCTAACTTCATCTTCGGTCAATCTAACTAACCTATCACTTAATTCAGGCTTTTTCTTAAAAAATCTATCCAAAAACCCCATTTTACTTAATCAAACTAAGAGCAGCTCTTGAATACGCAACAACTGCCTGTTTAATCTCCTTTACTTCATAATCTTTTGCAGCAGTTAAAACCGCTTCTAAATCAGGAAGATAAGGAGTGAATTTGCTATTATCTTCATCAACATAAGGTACTCCAGCACGTTCGCAATACTCTTTTGCAGCAACAGCCATAATCGGCCTATGCTCAGGCTTAATAATCAAAATAGGATCAAAAGGCGAGTTAATAGGAATACTCAATTTTCCAGCCCTTTCACATAATGCAGCATACTGCGGAAATATATGCGGAAATTCAGCAGAAGTCAAATCACTAAGTAAATCAGTTTCAAGTGAATATCCCCCCGCAACAGTGCTAAAAACTTTTTCTAGAAATTTCTTATCAATATTCTCTAAGGTTACAATTCCAACATTTAACGTAACTCTACCACTTCCAGAAGTAGCAGAGCCTTTTTTAGTATATTGAGCAACATAACATCCAAAATTTTCAAAAAAATGTTTTAAAGTAGGATATTCTTCAAAACTTTCTGGATATTTTTTATCAAAATACATTTCCATAGCCTCTCTTCCAGCAACAATTAACTTTTCATCAACTTCTAGACTTCTACCTTCACCGTCTCCTCTAGCAGCCCCAGCTCCACCTTCATCTTTTTTACCCTTTTTTCCTTCTGAAACAATATCTTCCCATGTGCCAGCCATTTTAAATATACTCCGCTCTTTCAAGCTTAGCTTTAGCTTTTTCTCTTAAAAACGTCTGTGCTCTAGGGCTCAACTCAGTTTCAAAACTAAGAGTCTTACATAAATCAATTAAATCTTGCTCAGAAATATGCTCCCTGCTTTCAATACCCTCATAAAGTTTTCTAAACATCTTGTCTTTTGAAGCCATTACAATTGGAAAAAAGTGCTGCTGAACCACAATATCCTTATCTACATCCTTAATCAAAGCCCTGTCAGGATCTAAATCTCCTCTTAAAATTCTCGGAATCTCAGCTAGAGGCTCTTTAATTGTAGCATAAGCTTCAGAAGCTTTAGCTGCAAGTTTTCCCAGATATTTTAATCTCTGACCCCAATTAGGTGCTTTTGTAAATAATGCATTATTTGGAGTAGTTCTATGATACAAAACATAAGGCACTAGCGCCTGTATAACTCCCTGTTGCACTTCAGGATTTTCAGCATCTTCAAAAGCATTAAGGAAAAAAGAATACCCTTTTGCCCATCTCTGTAATTCCAAAAATCCTCTACCTGAAAACCCATCTTCAGTCATTCTACATAAAGATTCGTCTGTATTAAATCCACAGTCTTTACATCTCTGGTCTAAAGACAAGTCAGAGTGCGCTTTATCTGAAAAATCAGCCCTCTCACAAGTTTGAAGAGCCTGTCCAAGATACATAGCATACATTAGGCCGTCATTACTAATATGAATATTATCAGCAACTAGTCCTTCCATTTCCTTAGCCTGATCCATTGTAAGCGGGTTTTTTGGCCCGTCAGTTTTGTAAATCTTATCATCCCTTCTCTTAGATAATGCCATAAGATCTTCAACAGAAGGCAACTGTGGAGACGGAATACACAGCCCAAATCTATCTAAAAAAGGCTTGCTCATAGGATAAGTTCCAACATCCTTTGGATTCTCAGTAGCAAATATCTCATACCTATCACATTCATAAATTGCATCTGCAAATTCAACTCTTCCTTTATTAATAATTTCAAATAAACCGTTTAAAGCTCTAGAAGGAAATCTATTTACCTCATCAATAATCTTTATAGGACAAGTAACAAACTTCCTCCATTTAACCTCCTCCTCTCCTTTAGCAAGCAACTTCCCAATATTATAATAAGCTAACAAAGTATTAACATTCTGATCATCATTACCTCTAATCATGGCTTCAATAATGTCCTTTTTAGGAATATCAAAAAGTCTAGTAGATGCCTCTTCAATCATAGTGGTCTTTCCACCCCCGTGCCCTCCCCTATACAATACACAGCTTCCAGGCACAACAGAACTCACAATAACCGAACTGGTCATTGGATCAATATAATTAGTCTTTAACTCACCTTCAGGATCCATAAACTTAAAGGTCATCTGACTCCTACTATTAAAATAAATATCCTTCATAGGTAGCTTTACATAAACCTCTCTTAGCCTTTCTCTATGCCCATCAAGTTTTTCTTTAACTCCTTCATTCATTCTCACTTTCCTCCTTTATCTCTTTAGGATAATCAAACCTACGTTTACATCTAGGACAGGCCTTTGGCTCCTGAATCCTGCTTTCCCATTCATAGTCACAAAATTCACATATCATTTTGTCTTCCCTTAATAATAATAGTAATAGTAGTAATATCTCCCTTTATAAATGTTTCTATTTGTAACTACTTAAAAGTGGCATATCAAGCAGCTACTTCAATCTCTCCCTTCTTCACTCCCAAAAAATACTCAGAAACTCCTCGCGTTCTCTTAGCACTCGGAATTTCAACTAAAGAATCAGATTGAACATAAAAATAATCCCCTTTCATCTCTAAAAACCTGCAATCCTCCTGCCCGCTTAATTCTTGCGCAAACTTCATATATGACTCACCAATAGCTCTTGTTAATTCATCTGTATTAAAACCATATCTTGCATAAAATCTCCTATTAGCAACCTCAGTTCTATCATAATAAACATAAGCATAAAGCAGCTCAAACGGATCAACAAATACTCTATCATCAATCTTATCTCCAATCTCCCCTACAAGCTGAGAAAAAGTATCAAAATTAGATAAAAACGCAGAAAGGTTCTTTCTCTTTGCTTTTGAAAGCCCTTGATTAACCTTACCCGCATGCTCCCTTAACAAAAACAAATCAACATCTTTTTCCATTACTTTAGGAAACCAAGTATTCATATTCTCTAATTTTCTTGGAGGAATTATTAATCTTCTGTCCTTCTTCCCATCTAACGATACATACAGGCTCCTAAAGTGATTTTTCAAATACCTAAAACTCCCAATTAACTTATCTAATTCATCTCTGTCAGCATTATCTCCTAAAATTGAAAAATACTCTCTTAGTTTCTCCCCATCAATACCCATATGCTCTCTTGCAAAATCATAGGTCTTTCTTTCCCTCCTAGCAAAATAATAATCAACAAGAACATCTCTTATCCCCCCCTTTAATTCTTGTAAAACTGCAAATCTCGAAAAATCATCTTCCTTAAACTTCTCATAAACCTTTTTGAGTTCAGGGTGCACTCTAAATACAAAATCCTTAAGCATCTCTTCAAGAGGCAGGTAAAACTCCTGCACCCCTTCGTAAACCCCTTTCTCAGCCTTCTTAATACCTTCTTTTTCAAAACTCCATCTAACCATGTCTCTCTTTAACTTTGCAAACCTTTTCTTGAAAATCTGTATTTCATCCTGCCTCTCTTTTGATGAATAACCCAAATAAGGCAAATTCCCACACCTTTGAAAATGTGAGTTCTCGTGAAGATTATTCATCACATTATTTGCAAAAGCCAAATCAGTTAAAGACGCAAAAGGCGCAACTTGTTTCATTGCAGCTAAAAAAGGAAGGTGATTCATTCTCTTAACAATCTCGTGAGTAACTTCCAAATCAGCAGCAACATACTGCAGCATATCTCTCATTGCAGCCTTTCTAGTTTCCAAGTCTTTTCCTACCAGCCTTTCTAATTCAAATATCCTCAGCTCATCATGAGTCATAGATTTCTTAAATTCCACTCCATAAGATTCAGCCTCTCCTTCCAACTTATGATTATCTCCTAAACTTTTCTTACCTCTCCAAAATCTAAATAAATCGCGATTCATCCAAAATGTATCAAGGTAAATTAAATCCTGCCTTAATCTCTGTAGCAAAAACCTGACAAAATCTCTTCTTGGCTTCACACCTTTGACAGCCGGATCAAACACTATTTTATCGTCCTTAGCAGCAAAAGTTATCTGCGAAATATCATAAACTTGGTTATGCCCATATGAAATTAACGGCTTTCTTTCATGAAACCTTCCATTCAACGTCTCAACTAACTCCCTTTCCCCCTTAAATCTTAAAATTTCATAACCCTTGAACTCTTTGAATTCTTCAAACTCCTCATTAGGATCTAAAACAAACAACTCATTTATCTCTTCATTCTTCCTAGGATCAACCCACTTTGTAGATATAAAAGAAATATCAGAATCATACTTTTCCTCAAACAGATTAACCATCCCAACTTTTTCAGTTGAAAATTCAAGCTGCTCTTCCAACCAGCTTATAGCATGCCTCCTCTGTCTGGTTCTTCTGCTTAACTTTTCATACTGCACACTTTCCTTTTCACTTAATTGCTTCTTGCTCCTTCCCGCCTCATACCTCTGATTTTTATCATCAAGAATCTCCCATCGTCTTTCCAATCTCTTTAACTTTTTCCTGGCATTAATCTGCCTTTTTTCATGAAGCTTCTTCCACAGAGGCTTTTCAATATCAAGAATCACATAAGGAGCTTTTGATAAAGCTTCAGCACTCGGAAAACAATCAGGATACTGTTTAAAGTCAATTCCTTCTAAACCTTCTAAGTCAATAACCTCTTCTTGCATGAATCTCTCTTCTAATTCCGGAGAAATATCCGCAATTCTGTCTGGAAACTCTCCTGAGTATCTTAAAAAACGATCGTAATTACCAATCTGAAACTTTCCGTCAAATTCCTTATTTAAAGTCCGCATTAATTCATAGTATAACGGAAGCTGAATCTTAAAAACAGAAAACTTTCCATGAACTTCTCTTTGAAGCGGAAAATCAGAAAAAAAATCATGACTCTTTATTTTCGCTTCTAATTCTCCTGCATCTTTATTATGAATAAACCCACTAGGAACAGTTACAACTCTTGGAACCTTAACTTTGACACTCCTGTCTGTCTTTCCATCAGTTGAATAATGTCTAAAATTTAAAATCCAGTGATTTAAACTATCTTGATTCCTTTCAAATTCAGCAAAGTTGCAGAGCCAAGCTCCCATAAAACGCCATATCCTTCCTATTTATAACCATTTATATTTTCTAGGACAAGCTTCAAATTAGCTAATTTTAAACTTCAGCCTTTCATAAGCATACCCCAACAATCTTACAGGCCCCATGAAAATCCTTGCAGATTTCTTCCTAAATGACTCTCTTTTAATCAACTTTCTGATTCCCATTATACTAACAGCTCTCTTTAAACAAAAACTATTATCATACTTCCTATCAATCTGACTGTATCCAATTCCATAAGTAAACCACATTCTTGCATATTCAGTCCAAAACCTTAATTTTGGATGATGCACAACAGCTCTTGGCTCAAAAACCTTTGAAAACCCGGATTCATTAATCCTAATACTCAAATCATAATCCTCCGTATACCTAACGCCTTCATCAAATCCTCCGAGTTTACTAAATACCTTCTTTCTAATTCCTAAATTTGGTGTAAACCAGTCTCCTTCAACTCTACTCCTTGGTTTGTCTCCATTCATCACTACCCCATGAACAATACCATATTTCTTTAGTCTAGAGTCAATAATTTCAAGGCATTTTTTATCAAACACACAATCAGAATCCATAAACAGAACATTTTCATATCTTGCCTTTTTAACTCCAAAGTTCCTAGCTTTAGAAACGTTTTTTTCAGCAATCTCAAATACCTTTAATAATCTCTTCTTCTTTTTCCATTTATACACAATACCCTTAACTTCTTCAGAAGGATCATTTAAAACAACAATAACTTCAACATTATTACTTATTGAACTTAAGCATTTATTTATTCGAATGTCCCTAGAAACTGGGATTATTACACTTAGTTTCATTAATCAATAAAGGACAGTATGTTTTTAAAATATTTGGTGATAATAAGCTTTAAAAAGCTTCAAAATTATCCTTTTGCATGTTTAAGATCAATATAAGCAACAAAGAAAAAACCTATAATCTAGAATCTGACAGTGAGAGCCTTGAAGGCAAGAAAATCGGTGAAAAATTTGATGGTAAGGAAATTAACTCTGATCTTTCAGGATATGAGCTTGAAATCACAGGAACTTCAGACAAGGCAGGTTTTCCGGGGCTAAGACAGGAAGAAGGCCCTAACTTAAGAAAAGTCTTACTAAGCTATGAAAAAGGAATGAAAGTCAAGCCAAGAAAAGAAGGAAAAAAAGGAAAAACCTCAAAACCCGAAGGCCTACGTTTAAAGAAAACTGTCAGAGGAAATCAAATTTCAAAAGATACTGTTCAAATTAATCTTAAAGTATTAAAAGCTGGTTCTAAAAAAATAGAAGAAATATTCAAGAAAGAGGCTGCTGAAGAAAAACCAGCTGAAGACAAGAAAGAAGAAAAATGAGCAGTCCAGCTAGATACTATAGAACTAAAGAAAAAGTAAATTTAGCAAGACAAAAAAGCAGTGATACAAGGCGGTGGAGAGCGTACAGTAATCCAGCTCACCAGCAACAAATAAGAAATAGGTGGTTTAATTCTCTTGATACACAATTAGGTGACGCTCCAATTGGCACCCAAGCAACAGTAGATAACTCTATGTGGGGAGATTCAAAATGGATATTGGAGGCCACATATGAGAAGGTTGATGGAGGGTATAGGCAAGTAAATAAAGAAAAAATAAAAAAAAGAAAAGCAGCTTAAATAATTAAAATGGATCCAGCAAAAAATTCAGGCAATTCTATGAAAGCATTTAGAGGCGTAATGGCAGGTTATACTATAAAATGCGCGGTAAATTATTCAGCCTCAACAAAAAAACCATTCCCCCATCTAAGCTTTATATTTGGAGAAAATTGGTTTGTTCCAGTTTTGTCTAAAAGAGATCAAAACAAAAACCCTGACCCAATTAAAGAAGCACAAACACTTGTAACTGCAATCCCTAACCCAATTATCCTAAATGGCCATCCAGCAGAAGTTGGAACAATTTTAGAATACGGATACAATGAAGCACTACCATTAATAGCAAAAAATGAATCAAGATTAAGAGAATTAGAGCAAATATTTGAAGAAATCGCTTTGCTTCCAATTACAAGGCAAAGAGAACAGGAAATAAGCGAGATGGGAACAAGAACATATGACAGAGAGTCCTGGTATCTTTTAGAATCAGGAGAAAGACAATATATCGTATTTCCCACTCCTAACAAACTTTAAAAACTCCTTCTCATACTCATATTCATGGAAGACATTTCTAAATTAGAAGTATTAAATGTAGGCATAGTGGGCCACATAGACCACGGAAAAACAACTTTAGTTCAGAGATTAAGCGGAATGTGGACAGACACCCATTCAGAAGAACTAAAGCGTGGGATAACCATAAAACTAGGTTATGCAGACGTCATAATCAAGAAGGAGGGCACTGTATTCAATACAGAAAAAGGCACACCAGTAAGATACGTAACTTTTGTGGACGCTCCAGGGCATGAAATGCTAATGGCCACTATGCTTTCAGGAGCTGCAATAATGGACGCAGCAATCCTTGTAATAGCTGCAAATGAAGGAATCAAACCACAAACACGTGAACATCTCACTGCCCTAGGTGCAAAAAACATAGACAAAATCCTAATAGTGCAAAACAAAATAGACCTTGTAACAAAAGAACAAGCAATGAAGAGTTATGAGGCCATAAAAGCATTTGTCAAGGGCACAAATGCAGAATCATCTCCAATAATTCCTATCTCAGCACAACAAGGAGTAAATATAGACAAAATTCTCGAAGAACTAACAAAAATAAAGATTCCAGAAAAAAACCTAAAAGATAAACCTTGTTTTGTAGTTGCGAGAAGTTTTGATATAAATAAACCCGGAACTTCAGTAGATAAGATAAGGGGAGGGGTACTTGGAGGAGCACTAAAAAGAGGCACACTTAAAATAGGTGATGAAATAGAAATAAAGCCGGGAATTAACTTCAAAGAGCAAAATCAAGTTAAGTACGAAACAGTCAAAACTAAAATTACCAGCCTTCAACGAGGAAAATATTTAATAAAAGAAGCAACTCCTGGCGGAAGCCTTGCAATTGAAACCTCATTAGACCCTTCGCTAACAAAAGCAGATAGTCTTGCAGGTTGTGTGGCCTCATTACAAGGAGAACTTTCAGAAATTACTTCCAAAATAAAAGTAAGATTTAAATTATTCAAAGAAGTAATGGGCATGGTTGAAAAAGGTTTAGTTGACAATCTCAAAACAAACGAAACTCTACTTTTGAGTATAAATACAGCAATTACAGTTGGAAATGTTCTTTCAGTAAGAGAAAACGAATTCGAAATATCATTGAGAATCCCGGTAGTTCCTTTTGAAGGTGAAAATGTAGGCATAGCCAGAAATATTAAAGGTCACTGGAGACTAATCGGTTTCGGTGAATTAGTCTTGTAAAAAATGTATGAATTAATCTTCAAACTCCCTGAATCTAATGTTTTTATGACTGATATGCTTGTTCCAGCATACAGTACATTTTATCCCATTGTAACAATCAAAAATGGTAAGTGGGAATTTCTCATGTCTGAGGAAAATCTCCGCAAAATAGCTCAAGCAGGTTATGAATTTGCCCTTTCAGAAGACAAGTACAGGGAACAAGAATCAAAATACCCGATTTTTCTAGAGAAAATAAAAAAAATCAAGAAAATTAAAATAAAAGAACTTGATAACAAAAATTTCATAACATTTCTAATAGAATTTAAGCTTCTCTTTTCAGATTTCTTTAATACATACAAAGAAACTGAGTTTATTTATTTTGCAAAAATTGAAAAAGTAGTTCAGGAATATATTGAGGATAAACACTCATTTGATGAAGTGCTTTCAGGAGAGGCGGATTTAACTACCTGGCCTCCAGAATATAGAAAACTTGCCGACTATCTGATTAATATGCAGCATTTAAAGCTAAAGTTTAGAGAGATGATTACAGAGGTAGCCTTGGGAGAGAATTCTTTGTTTATCCAGTCATTACAAGAATCAATCAAAAGGACAAAGAGAGTAGACGCCCACTCAATGACTGTTGAAGAGATAACAAGGCTGCTATTAGGAAAAGAAGTTAAAGATGTTTCTGAAAGGCAAGTATATTCATATATCACCTTTGACAAAAACAACCTAAACATAATTTCTGGGGGTGAAGCTTATAAAAAAATTAGGCTATTGGACAAAGACATACCAAAAAACCAGGTAATTGGAACCTCTGCATGCAAAGGAGTAGTAAAAGGAAGAGTCAAAATTATCCCCACCTCCCAAACTCCAGAAAAATATCTCAATAAAATGGAAAAAGGGGACATCCTAGTGTCAGATACAACAGGTCCTGATTTAATGACAGCTATTAAAAAAGCAGCTGCAATTGTGACTGATGAGGGGGGAATGATGTCCCACGCAGCGGTAATTTCACGCGAATTTGGAATTCCATGTATTGTAGGCACAAAGTATGCTACCGAGGTTTTCAAAGATAATGATCTAATAGAGGTAAATGCAGATATAGGGATTGCTAAGAAAATTTAAAAACTAGCTTTACTTCAAGTTAAGATGGTAAACTTAAAAAGAGCGGTACTTATTGGAGCATTGTTTTGGGTTCTGATATTCTTTGAAGTATCAATCCTAATGTTTGGATTAGGATTAGAATCAGGAACTCTTTACTACATTGTTCACTATATACTTTCAGTAATTCTAGTAGCAATTGCCTCCTTAATTTATTTTAGAGGAAAAGTAAAGGCAGGAGCAAAAGAAGGGCTTTTACTAGGATTAATAATGGCCCTGACAGGGATTATCTTAGACCTGATAATAACTGTGCCACTTTTTGTAAAAGATTACACGGCTTTTTTCGGAGACCTATACTTATGGATAGGAATCTTGCTAGGCATAATTACTGTGACTCTAATAGGTATCAAAAAGTTTCTGAGTGTTACCACACCTTAAAAGGTGTGGTTTGTGAAACTTTAGGATGCTCAGAAATGCTCATCCACATCCTAAAGGATGTGGTTTTCGCTTAGCATTTCTGACATAATAAAGAAAAAATAGGCATAAAAATGAATTGGAAAAGAGGTTTAATAATCGGAATAATAGGCACAATCTTATTCACCCTATTTAACTCCTTCCTTATTCCTTATTTTATACAAGGAGTGATAAGCGGACTTATCTACTACGGCTTAGCCTACTCAAGCTTAGCCATACTTATCTTAATAGCAAATCACTTTTACTTTAAAAAATCCAGCTCAGAAAACAGATTAAAAGAATCTCTCAAGATAGGAATCTTCTTTGCCTTGCTCGCCTTACTAATTAACCTCGCAATATTATTAAAAGACTACCAAGCTATACTCAATTTATACTTTTTCTTTGGATTAGTAGAAATAATAATTCTAAGCGTAATTTACGGAGCAGCTTCCTGAACCTTAACTAAATCAGTGACTCTATCTCCTTGCTGCAACTTAACTATCCTAACTCCTTGAGTAGCTCTCCCCATAACTCTCAAGTTCTTTACAGGAGTCCTAATAACCATTCCTTTGGCTGTAGTAACAATCGCAGAGTCACTATCATTTACACAAGCAGTAGTAATCACAGGCCCATTTCTATCTCCAACTTTAATGTTTATCACCCCTTTTCCGGCCCTTCCTGTCAACCTATAGTCTCCTACAGCAGATCTTTTACCATATCCCTTTTCAGTTATAGTTAAGATTGTTTCTTTTGATTTCTCACTAGGCAGTACTTCAGAGCTTACAACTGCATCTCCTTTTCCAAGCTTAATTCCAGTAACACCATAAGAAGCTCTTCCCATGGCCCTAACTTCCTTGCTATTAAACCTAATAGCCTGCCCCCCCTTGGAAATAAGTAATATCTCCTCACCTTCCTTAATCACCTTAACATCATTCAAATCATCGCTCCCATCAGCAGGAAGATTGATAGCCTTCACTCCGGTGCTTCTTGGATTTGAAAAGTCTTCAAGTTTCATCTTCTTAATAACTCCCCTCTTAGTAACTAAAATTACAAAATCCTCAAATTTACTCACTGGAATAACACTCTGAATTGTTTCATCTTTCAAATTTACAAGATTAATCAAAGCCTTTCCTTTTGAATATCTCTCTGCAGCAGGCAGCTGATAAGCTTTCATCCAGTATACTTTTCCCTTAGAAGTAAACAATAACAAATAGTCATGGGTTGAACAAGTTATTAGTTGCTTAACAAAATCCCCTGTAGCCAAATCACTCCCTATAACACCCCTTCCACCTCTCTTCTGCTCCTTATAAGTCTTTAAATCAATTCTCTTGCAATAACCTTTATCAGTAATAGTAACAACCACATCTTTCTTCTGCACTAAATCCTTTTCACTTAACTCTTTAACTCGCTGCAGCACATAAGTCTTCCTCGTATCACCATACTTTCTCTTTAATTCTAAAACTTCCTTTCTGATAACATTAAGAATCTCGCTATCTGAAGATAATATTTTCTGAAGCTCATTAATCAGTTGCTCTAAATCTTTTTCTTCTTTCTTTAATTTATCCTGCTCTAAAGCTGTTAAAGAAGACAGCTTCATATCTAAAATAGCCTGGGCCTGTCTTCTGCTTAGCTTAAACCTCTTGATTAAACTCTCCAAAGCAGCAGTTGTATTCGGGGACTTTCTGATCGTGCTAATCACCTCATTAATATCTTTCAGAGCAATTAACAATCCCTTAACAATCTCTAATCTATCCTCTGCTTTCTTCAGTTCAAACTTAGTCCTTCTTGTAACCACAATTTTCCTATACTTAATATATTCTTCAAGAATCTTTTTCAAACCAAGAACTTGAGGCTTGCCTCCAACTAAAGCAAGCATATTAGCATCAAACCTACTCTGTAGTTTTGTAAACTTGTATAACCTATTTAATGTAAATTTAGAATCAGCCCCCTTCCTTAACTCAATAACTATTCTCACTTTACCTTTAGAAGACTCATCTCTTAAATCCGAAACATCAGGAAGCTTCTTAATTTGAACAAGCTTAGCAATCTCCTCAATTAAAGTGGCCTTATTAACCATGTAAGGAATCTCGGTAATAACAATCGCATCTTTTTTCTTCAATACTTCAATAGCTGCCTTCCCCCTCATAGTCATGCTCCCCTTCCCATTTTTATACAGCTCTTCAAAGTCCCCGCTAACATATCCGCCTGTAGGAAAATCAGGCGCTTGAACAATTTCCATTAATTTCTCAATCTGAACATCCGGTTTTTCAATCAGTTTGATAATTGCATCGCAAATCTCAGTTAAATTATGTGGGGGGATATTTGTAGCCATCCCTACAGCAATTCCAGTAGCTCCATTCAAAAGCAGCAGAGGCAGTTTAGCAGGAAGAGTCTCAGGCTCTTTCAAAGAATTATCAAAATTAGGAAGCAATTTCACCGTATCTTTCTCAATATCCTCCAGTAACTCCATGGAAATTGGCATTAATCTTGCTTCAGTATAACGATATGCAGCAGGAGGATCTCCGTCCAGACTACCAAAATTTCCCTGCCCATATATCAGAGGATATCTTAAAGAGAAATCTTGTGCCATTCTTACTAAAGCATCATAAACAGCTGAATCTCCATGAGGATGCAATCGACCAATTACATCGCCAACTATTCTTGCACTCTTCTTAGTCTGTGTCCCAGGTTTAATCCCCATTAAGTTCATAGAATAAAGAATCCTTCTTTGAACAGGTTTCAGCCCATCTTCAACACTTGGAAGAGCTCTAGAAACAATAACAGACATGGCATAATCAATATAAGCTTTCTGCATCTCCTCGGTAATCTCAGCCCCAATTATCTTCTTACCTTTCACATCAATGCTATCTTTCTGAATTTCTTTCTTCGCTTCAGCTTCTATATCTTTTTCAATTCCGTTTTCTTCTGATTTCTTAGGTGTCATTTTTTTATGCCCAATTTATTTAGTTCTCTGATTAACTGATTATTATTTTTAAATAAAATTGAGTGAAATCCTATTTTGTTACCTAGATCTATATATCTTTCTGTATCATCAATAAACACACATTCTCCAGGAGCATAGTTTTCAAGGATTTTGTCAAAAAATCTTTCTGAAGTCTTTCTATACCCTAATTGATAAGAGAAAAGCATACCCTTAAAGTACTTACCAATATCGTATTTATTGTGCATAAATTCTATTGGTTCTTTATAATGATCTGAAGCAATGAATAAATCATATTTGCCATGCAAATTTTTAATCAAATCAATAATCTCTTTATCTGGGGAACAAACCTCCTCAAATGCACTTAAAAACAATCCAGATAATAATTTATAATTAAAGGTTATTCCTAGCTTTGATACAAATTTTTTAAGAAAATCATGTTCTGACTCTTTTCCTGTCATATAACCGTCAAATGTTTCTGCATAAACTTTGCGTATTTTATCAAAAGGAATATTATACTTATCAGATAATTTACAGGCAAAAGCCTTTCCAAGACTGCCTTTATAAATAACTTCTTGCATATCAAAAATTATTGCTTTTATCGTTTTACTTACCATTTTAAATATCCACTAGTGCCTCATGAGCATGCTCTATAATGAACTGCTTCCTAGGAGCAACATCGTCTCCCATTAAAATACTAAATATCCTGTCAGCTTCAACAGCATCCTCGATATTGACTCTTTTTAAAGTTCTAGAATTTGGGTTCATAGTAGTGTCCCATAACTGCTGGGGGTTCATCTCCCCAAGACCTTTAAATCTAGTAACATTAGCAGTTCCTAATTTATCTAACACTCTCTTCAAAGCTGACTCTGAATAAACATAATGGTCTTTTTTCTTCCTCACTTTAAATAAAGGCGGAACAGCAACATACACATTACCAGACTCAATTATCTTAGGCATAAATCTAAAAAAGAAAGTTAAAAGCAAAGTCTTAATATGCTGTCCATCAACATCCGCATCTGTCATAATTATAATTTTATTATATCTAATCTTAGTCAAATCAAACTGCTCTCCAACACCTGTTCCAATAGCAGTAATTAAATTACTTATTTCCTCATTTCCAAAAACCTTTGCAGGGTTTGATTTTTCAACATTTAAGATTTTTCCCTTTAGTGGCAAAATAGCCTGGAATTCCTTATTTCTTGCCATTTTAGAGGAACCAGCAGCAGATTCTCCCTCTACAATATATAACTCAGTATCATCAGCCTTCTTTTTTGAGCAATCTGCAAGCTTTCCAGGCAGTCCAGATAAACCAAATGCACTTTTCCTCCTAACAAGATCTTTAGCTTTTTTTGCCGCATCTCTGGCCTTGGCAGCATCACCTGCCTTTAAAGCAATCTTCCTAGCTATTGTCGGATTTTCCTCAAAAAACTCAGATAAAGCCAAAGAAGTAATTGAGTCTAAATATCCCTTTACTTCAGAATTTCCCAGTTTAGTTTTTGTCTGTCCTTCAAACTGCGGTTCAGGAATCTTAACACTTACAATAGCAGTAAGCCCCTCTCTAACATCATCACCTGTAAGATTCCCAGATTTAATTATACCTTTCTTCTTTGCATAATCATTAATTACTCTAGTCAAGGCAGTTTTAAATCCTACAATATGCGTCCCACCCTCAACAGTATTAATTGTATTAACAAACCCAAAAATATTTTCCTGATAGCTAGAATTATACTGTATAGAAACATCAACTACCACGGAATCAGCTTTCTTTTGAAAGTAAATTGGTTTGTGAAGAGCTTCTTTATTCTTATTCACCCACTTAACAAATTCAACAAGCCCGCCCTGATACTGGAAATCTTCTTTTTTATCTTTTGTTTCATCTTTTAAAGTAATCTTTAATCCAGCATTTAAAAATGCAATCTCTCTAAATCTGGTTGCAAGTGTATTAAAGTCAAAGCTAAGTATAGAAAAAATTTCATCATCAGGCCAAAAAGTAACCGTTGTTCCAGTTTCTTCTGTTTTACCTATAACTTTTAAATTACTTTTTTTCTTACCTCTTGAAAACTCCTGACTGTGTACTTTACCATCTTTTCTGACTTCGACAATAAACTTTTTGGATAAAGCAGAAACCACACTGATTCCCACCCCATGCAACCCTCCAGAAATCATATAAGCCTTCTTATCAAACTTTCCACCAGCATGAAGCTTAGAAAGAACCAATTCTACAGCAGGTACCTTAAACTTAGGATGAATATCAACAGGAATCCCTCTCCCATTATCCTCTACAACTACACTGCCATCTTTTCTGATTGTAATCTTAATATTAGTGCATATCCCAGCAAGACACTCATCAACAGAGTTATCCACAGCCTCATAAACTAAATGATGCAGGCCTTCTTTTCCAGTGCTACCAATATACATCGCAGGCCTTTTCCTCACTCCTTCTAGACCTTCAAGTACGCTTATGTCACTTGCATCATATTTTTTATTCTCTGCTGCCATTATAGATAATTTCCACTAACAATCATAACGATTTTTTAATTTAGCTGGATCAAAAAGTTCCCCAATTCCTTTCGGAACTTTAGGATGCTCAGAAATGCCTCTTAGCATTTCTAACATAAAAAGAGTAGTCTTCAGCTACTTCTTACCTATTAAAAAACACCTAGCTTTATAAACCTTTCTGATAATTTACCGTCGATAAAGGCCTAAATCGCTTACCAATATATATAATGTAAAATATATATTAGAAAATATATTTTACTTTTTCTCTTTTTCCTTCTTGGTTTTTCTCACCCAATTAGTCTTCCTTCCATCTCTACCTAACTCAGAATTTTTTCTGCATTTAGAAGAGCAAAAATGAGCTACCTTGCCATAAACATCTACAACAGTAGTTCCTTTATGATTCTCATCATAATCGTTTTTACAAAATGTGCATTTTACCATGGTTGAGTTTCCCCTTTAGTTCTTAATCTTTCAGATAATCTCATTCCCTGGCCTCTTTTAGCTTGGATAATAAACACCCCATTCTCTCCTGGTTGAATTTCAACACCCTCAGAGAAAAATCCATGCTCACCTAAACAAGTCTCTACGTGACTAACATAATCTCTAGGTGATGAAAATCCTTCCCCCCTTTTATACCAATCAACAGCACGAGTATTAACTTGCAATCTCACAACATCGCCCTCAACATCCTCTAACCTTACACCTAGATTATCATCACGAACACATTCAATAAGCTGACCTTTTTGATTAGTATTATTAAAAGTCCTAGCACTTCTTTTTCCAGGCAAGGTATTACTATAAAACCTAGCATAATTTGTCATTTTATTCTTTCCTCCTGATATGCGCAACGTAAGTAGTATCATGAATTCCAACATGGGTATTATCTACAACAATTGAAGCAGCTACCTCCACATCATACCCTTTCTCCTCTAACAAACCTCTCAAATAATCAACTTGACTCTCCCTTAAATTAGATACCTTCACAGCCTCTGGTTCAGCAAAAGAATTTTCAGTCAATAGTGTTTCAATCCTACTAACTAATTCTTCATTCATCTGATCAACAGGATGGATGCTAATACTCATTTTAAGTAAAAGCCCCCTTAGTAACCTTACTTTTAATCCTTCTAGCTTCAATATTCGTCTCCCTTAGCAGAATTAGATCCTTAAGCCTTATAGGCCCCTTAACATTCCTTCTCATAACCTTACCTTTATCCCTGCCATCAAGCAGTCTACACTTCACTTGAGTAATCTCGCCTCTAAAACCAGTTCTCCCAATTATCTCTTCAACAGAAGCCGGTACAGCCGCAGCAGTATACTTATCACCACCCTTCATTGCTTCAGCTTTACCCTGTTTTACAGTACGTTTATTACTTCCCATCTTAAAAATTATTTCTTTTTAGTTTCGCCAATATCACCAGAAATAACTGCTACACTGCTACAAGGCACCTTAATCCCAACAACAATCCCTAATTTCTCCTTACTATCAACTTCTCCACACTCTATGCCCTTCTCTTTACATAAAATCGGGATATGCTGGATAACCTCTTTAGGTTCAACATCCTTAGCAACAACAACTAATTTTGCCGTACCTCTCTCTATAGCTTTTGTCACTTCATTTATGCCTTTTTCAACTTTTCCGGTTTTTCTTGCTTTTTCTACTAAAGAATAAAAATCAGTCATTTTATCCTCCTATTAAATCATTGGATCAAAAAGTTTCTGAAGTAAGATATTCAGTTTGTTAAAACTTTAGGATGCACAGAAATACCTCTCAACATCCCAAAAGATGGAGTTTTTCACAAAGTATTTCTGACATATGAAAGAATAAAAAAATAGCTTTATAAACTTTGCTATGATCTTCCCTTTCTTAACAAAGAGACAGTTAGTGCTCAATAATTTCTAAATGTTCCCATTTTTTCCTGAACCCCATTACCTCACATCTCTAAGAACTTTATCCACAATCTCTTTTGGCCACTTTTTATCAATTAACTGCTTTCTAATATCTGCCTTTTTCATTCCCTTTTCTACAGCCTTCTTTACATACGGCCTTAATGTGTCCTCATACTTACTAGAACTTAATTTAACTTTAGGCTTTTTTGCTTTAATCAACACAATACTTATTGCCACAATTAAGACTAAGATTCCTACAATAACCCCAATTAATATCTGAATATTATAATCTTTAGGAACTTCTTCTTCACAAATTCCATCTTCACAATTATCACAATACAGCTCATCATGCCACAGTCCATCATCTGAACAGTACATTTGCAACTCTGAACTACAAGCTCCAGGCTGACATTCTAGACCTTCTGGCAAGGTAACATTCTGAGCTGGTTGAGTTGTATTAGTCTCATTTCCAGTTACAGGAGGGAAGCCACCCCCACCTCCGCCGCCCCCTCCGCCACCACTATCATCATCACTATCATCATCAGAGCAAACGCCACAATCAGCAGGACAAGTACTACAACTCTCTCCTCTAGCTGTATCACAAATAGTATTTGGACAATACTCAATAATATCATCAGTAGGTATATAAGATAAATTCTCTGTAATAAACAATGCATCGACTCCAGATAAATTCTCAGAATAACTAATAAAAATTTCATGACTTCCCTCAGTTAAAGAAAAGCTAGCTACAAACACCCACTGGAAAACACTCCAATTACTAGGAAAAGTTCTATTATAAGTTCCATCAAAACCAATATAAATTGCATCATTGCTTTCATTTGTAGCGTACAACCTAGCCCAAAGTGCATAAACACCGTCTGCAGGGATGCTCACAGAATAATTTCCATCTTCAGTTGGGTTGACTTTTTCACTTAAGTCCCCATCAGCATAAATATAATCTCCTCTAGATGCTCCACTAGATGCATTAACATTAAATATTGAAGAATTCAAAGTAAAGTCCTCAGCTTCAATAAACAAACTAAACGCACCTGGTGGAAGCACAATAGGGCAATCGCTATCATTATTATCTGCCTCCCCATCACAATCATTATCTAAAACATCAACGCAACTTACTTCAAGTAGTTCATAATTAGCAACGCCCAAATAATCATCTGTCCAGCTTCCGGTACAACTCTGTAAACTTCCAGAGCAAACACCATCTTGTAAAGAATTCAAAGGTGCAGCTTCTCCACTTCCATCTCCAGTAGAGGCATTGCAATCATTATCAATACCGTCACAAATTTCTGTTGCAGAAGGATTTACAAATTCATTTCCATCATCACAGTCAACTAATCCACATAATCCTCCCTCAACTTTGAACCCATCACCATCAACATCAGTACCTTCATCATCGCTTCCATCACAATCTTGGTCTATCCCATCACATAATATTTCAACACCCCCATTACTAATACTACAAGCATACTCACATCCATCCACTGGCAATCCATTAATATCCCACCAACCAACTTCGCAAGAACAGCTTGGAGTACAACTTCCAGCACAAACATCATCTCCTGCCTGAGTTAAACAAGGATTCTGGCAGCTGCCAACCAAATGAATTAAAGCGTTACAATTTGTGCTTCCACAACTTGTCTGGGAGCCAGTTAAGCACGCATTTTCTTCACAAGTACACCCTCCTAACTGGCAATCATTAACAACATCATCTCTTAAATAAAGATCCTCCCCCACACAATAATCTTCACAAATAGTATCTGAGCATCCCCCTAAAGTAAGATCACACTGAGCACTACAGCCAAAAGTTAAAGAACATTCGTAATTACAAGTCCCAGTATCAACACAAGCATCACTTCCAATTAAATTACTCTGGTTTCCAGAGCATCCAGGGCACCAATCACAGCTTGGATTAAAATTACAGCTCCCCTCAGTCAACCCCGAGCAACTTGAAGCAATAACATTTAAAGTAGTAGACTGATTAACTCCCGCCTGATAAGACTTCAGATGATTAACAGAGCAAGTTACGTCTTTGATTCCAGCTAGACCAACATTGCAAGTAAAACTTGCAATATTTCCATCCCATAAATCAAAAGAACACAAACTCCCTCCAACATCTACATCAATACTGTTCACATCCCCAGGATTAGCAGTACAGTTCACCTGAATATTAGTATTCTCAATAGGATTTAAGTTCGAGGTAGAAATTCCTAAAACTTGCACAGGGCAGTTTAAGTCGCCATGTAATCCTCCAACTTCGTCATAATCTGACTCATTATTACAATTATTATCAATTACATCACTACAAATTTCTGTTGCAGAAGGATTTGTAAAAAACTCATCATCATCACAGTCAGTTCCCAAACAAGTTGCATTGGCTGCATCATATCCATCATTGTCAAAATCACAATCAATAGGATAACACAGGTTGTCACATCCGAGATTTAAAGCAAGGGCCCCATTATCACTCCAGTTCAAGGTGTTCTGGCAGTAATTATCACTTCCAGAATTATTTAAAGAACTTCCAGAAGCCACAACATCATAGCTAAGGGAATTATTACAAACAACGGAGTCAGTAATACTATTATCTTCAGAGGTGTATAATAGCTTAATTCCCGCAACATTCTTAGTTACATTATTTCTAACAAATGTATTATTGCTACTAGTCTCAACATTTATCCCAGTACCATCCGAGAAACTCGCAAAACAACTGTCTATCACATTGTCTTCAATCGTATTATTATTAGACAGCCATATGTAAACTCCAAAACCAGCTCCACTAATGTAATTGTTCTTCATAACATTATTATTGCATCCCAAACTGCCAGGGTGTAGCCAAATCCCCCCATACCCACTAGAAGTTAGCTGAATATTATTTCCCTGAATCAAACTCTCCCCCGAGGTATCATAAAAAATTCCATAAGACGAACTCAAACTAGAGTAAATATTATTATTAAGTATGCTCATATTTGAAGAATCCTCTACAACTATACTTTCAATTTCATCAGTAATATTATTTCCCTGAATTATCGTGCCACCACATCTAGCAAGCCGTATTGCTTTTGGAGACCCCCCATTCCTATTACGCAAAAAATTGTTTCCAAGAATCTTCAGATTAAAACTCCTATCCCCCCAAATCCCCAGATTACACCCAGTGATATTATTTCCAGAAACTAAAGTATTATTTACAAAATTTATTGAAATTCCGCTAGTTCCACAATCCTTAAGATCATTATTCAAGATAGAGATACTAGAAGTCAAAAAACTCGGATTAGCAGTTGCAATACAATTATAACTAGAACCCTCTACAAAATTCCCCTCAATAACAGTATTTAAGGGGTATTCAATATTAATCCCCCATGTATTTCTGAAGGTGTTATTAACAATCCTATCTCCATTACATCCAGGATTAACAGTGGAAGTCGCTGCACCATTAAAATTCTGAAACAAATTATCTAAAATCAAATTGTTATATGAAGGGGAGAAAATAACAAAATGAGTATTAGTTAAAATATTGTTTTTAACAGTAGTGGTATTCACATTTAGAAATGCAAACCCTGCATCATACTGAATCCCAGGTCCATTAAGAGAGTTATTCTCAATCAATCCATCCACAACATTTCTCAGATAAATTTCATAATGGTTATTATTTAAGGTATTATTTCTTAAAACAAGGTTATAAATTGTTCTTGAAGGAAAAGGTGGTCCATTTGCCCTAATACCATAATAATAATTAGAAACATTACAGCCCTTTACTGTGATATCTGAAAGATAAGTCAGGTCAGAAGTGCCCATAACAATCCCCATTGAGCCTGCAGGAATATCTGCATCGCCATAAATATGCGTGCCAGCACAAGTTAAAGTCACACTACCATTCCTAACCCTAATTATTCCGTTTGCATCACTGTCATTAAGATAATAACTTCCTGGACACAAAGTAGTGTCCCCATAAACATCCATATTGTCATACGGAACAGTACAGCTTGATGAAGAAGGATTAATCTGAATTATATTTGAGAGTATACTATCATCTTGGCAAGAAGCATTAAACTGCAAATCAGGATTATTGTTACCATCATCCCCATCACTATCATCAAACCACTGAGCAGTCCATTCAACAACAGTCTTATTACCAGTAAAAATCGCAGATGTAGGCAGCCCTAAAGGTTGCGGATTTATAGAGTCATTAGCACCAGTCAGATCAATCTCACTATAATTAAAATAAATCATATTTCCACTGCAATTCACACCCTCAACAGTAATATTCACAACAGTTCCTTCATCCACATCCGTCCCAATTGCAAGAGAAAAAGCTACTAAAAACACTAAAAAAACAGCTATAACTACACTTACTAGTAATAAGTTCTTTCCCCTTTTATTCATTCTTATATACATTTTTCCAGATATTTAAAGTTAACCCTCCCAGTAAGCATCAGTTAATAAACATTGCCAGCCCCCAACTCCTCTCAAACTCCCATCACAATAATACTTGCAAGATAAATTATTAATTAAAGGCCCTGAATCAGACCAGTTAAAACTAATATCACAGTAATTCTCGTCACCAAAACTAGAATCAGAGTTGCTTGTCAAAATATCATACTCTGAACTTTCACAAAATCTTGAGAAGCCCAAGTTATTATTAAACGAATCAGTCATCATCACACCATACCAATTCCCAGAAATATTATTCCTCAAAAAATTAGAGTTATTGGTACTTGAAATAGACATCCCGTAATAAACACAATTAAATTTATTATCTAAAACATCAATATTTAAATTCCTATGAATGCCGAGACAAGCAGAGTAACCAGTTACAGTATTATTCTGAATCAATGTATTATTATCAAAGTTAAAATTGTGAATAGCAAAACCAGTCCCATCTCCGACAAAAACATTATTAATTACTCGATTATTCCGCGTAATAAAAGAGCTGCTCCAAAATAAAATTCCATAATTTTCAGTATCAATAAAATTATTTGAAAACGTAACATTTGTAATGTTAGCATAAGTCTCAATGCCTGTAAAGGCCCAGTCATTAATAGCAGTTATGTTATTGCCATCAACAATTGCATCCTCAAAAAAAACAAAATACAAGGAGTTTGAATTATCGATAAAAGTATTATCTCTTACCTCGAAACCCTTGTTAGTAGTAGTACTGACGCCATAACTAAGGTTAATAAAAGTATTATTAATTATCCTTATGTCCTCAGACCTATACGTAGTAATCCCTACATTAAAATTTTCAAATGTACAACCCTCAACACTTACATTATAAGCCTCTGGAAAATCAAGATTCCCCCTACTATCTCCCAACCCAATTGCATAACCAACAGCAGGATCTGCATTAATAATCTTAGTCCCATCACATTTCAAGTTCGTATGATTGTTCATCGTAACAATCAACCCATTAAAGTTAGCGTCATAAAGGTTGTAAGTTCCAGAGCATAAAGTGGTATCATTAGTAATATAAAGATTATCATAAGGGACCACACAAGGCTCAGGGGGCGGTCCACTACAAGAAGAACTGCATCCAGAAGAACCTTGATCATTCCAATTAATAGTGCTATCACAGACATTTTCATCGCCAAAATTTCCAGTAGAAGTTACAGTAACACCCACGTCACTCTCTAGATTTCCACAGCTTCTAGAATAACTAATATTATTATTATTTCCTCCAAAAATATAGATGCCCCTTAACGCATTAGTGATATTGTTGTTTAGGTAGTTAGAATAATTTCCCCCAATATACAGTCCGTTATTTGTACAACCACTGATTGTATTGTTAGCAACAACAGAATTCCAAAGATTAAAATCGGTGCAATCCCCTGCAGAACTCGAAATAGAATTTCCTTCAATTAAACTATTATTGCCTCGATAAAAAAGTATGCCAGCATCAACATTGCTAATTGTGTTATTTATTATTTTATTATCATTATTTAACTGGTTAAACCAAGATGAAAAAAAGTAAATACCATCTCCCCCCCTATTAAGAATAGTATTGTCCCTGATGGTATTATTTTTACAAGCACTACAAGTATCTAAGGAAATACCAGTCCCCCCCGAAAAGCTGCCAGAACCATAATCCATAAGATTTCCTTGGATTACAGAATCATTAATACTATTTCTAGACCAGACCCCATACATAGTGCCGCTCATGGTATTATTAAATATAAAAAGTCCGGCAGTATCTTCAATAAAAATACTCTGAAAATCACTCTCAAACTCATTATTAATAAATTGATGATCATTTGAGTTCTCTGTAATAATCGCTTTTTCAAAATCTGAAAAATAACAATTATTTATCACCACATTATTCACAATAGGATCGCTTGGATTACGAAAATTCCTCCCAATTGAGATTCCTACTTGAGCTCCGATATAGGGTGCAGGGGCATGTATCCTAGTGCCCTGGCAACTTACTGTAATTCCGCTACTTAGCACTCTTATTAAACCGTCATAATCAGAATCATTAAGGTAATAATCTCCAGAACACAAAGTAGTATCTGTGGTAATATTCATCCCATCATAAGGGGTTTCACAAGAAGAAGCCTGACTACACGCGAACTCACATCCAAGATTAAGGGTGTGATCCCCATTATCACTCCACTGAATTGTCGTATCACAATAATTATCATCTCCCCTAGCAAGAATTGTAAAAGCTGTGAAAATATCTCCAATACCATTATTACAAATAGTATTATTAGTAATATTATTTCCTTCAGAAGGACTTGCAAGCTGCAGTCCATAGTCATTACCATGGAAGGTATTTTCAGTAATTAAATTATTTCTCGAATCACTCCCAACATACATCCCAGTGTTAGTATAAGAAATATAGTTCCCAGATATTAGACTCTCATTTTGATTTAACCACATCCCTCGAGACATAAGCCCTCCGTTTAAGATAGTATTATTAAATATTCTACTACGATTACTCGCCCCAACCCCAACGTCAAAATCACTAATTCCTGTAGCAGGTCTAGTTTCAGAGGGCTTATTCGTAGTTATATTTTCAATGAAATTATTGGATATTGTAAGGTTATATCCTGCAGCCGGAAAGGTATCAATGCAAAAAGTGCAGTTTCTTAAATAATTATTATTAATTATATTATGTTTATTTCTCACCGTCCCCCCAGAAACCATAATTCCTACAAAAATGGTGTCTAAAACAGTATTATTCTCAAACAAACTTGCATTATTTTCAGTAGCAATAATCCCGTACTCATTTTTTACAACTGTATTATTGATTATTTTAGCATTTTCACTTCTCCACAGATCAACACCATAATAATAATTCTCAACGTAACACCCCTCAATAGTTGCATTTTTCACCAGCCCAGTCTGACTAAAGTTGCCAAGTCTTATTCCGATAGAATTTCTGGGGTATGGATAATCCAGACCAATAATCCTGGTGCCGTCAC
Organism: archaeon; assembly: GCA_043815245.1. GTDB lineage: Archaea > Nanobdellota > Nanobdellia > Pacearchaeales > GW2011-AR1 > JBDRJD01. The sequence goes on along the minus strand of JBDRJD010000044.1, from coordinate 19,713 downwards.
ATTTCAAGTGAACATTATCCCAAAGAATCCTTATTACTCCTTGATCATCACTATCGTTTAATACAAAAGTTCCAGAACAGAGTAATGTACTCTCTGTAATGTTCAATCCATCAAACGGATTTACACATGGCCCAAAATCCAGCAAGCCAACTCCAATATCACCAGGAGCCATCATCACCCCTTCCTGCCCAATACCAAAAGCCTCTAAAAAACGAGAAAGATCCTGGACAACAGTATCAGTACCAATGCCATACATATCCGACAAAACATATAAAGAAGAATTAAAGACTAACAAGCTAATTCCAATCACAACTATAGCCAAAGCTACCTCTACTTCCCTCTTTTTTAGCATAAATATACACAGAAACAATAAATATAAAGCTTGCTGTGATAAAATTTATATAGTTCAATGACAAAACAACACTAATGAATCTAGCCAACTTAATCTTTGAAGGTGAGGCAATTGCACTAGAACAAACAAATGAAACGCGGGCAATTGAAACTCAAAGAGAACACCATGGAGGGCCAGGAGATGTGCATCTTGACTCAATATACGGTCTAGCAGGATTTGCAGCCTTAATAGGGGCCTGCTATGCATTTGCATATTTCTGCGAGGGAGCAAAAAGACTTTATAATGCTATCAGGAATTAACAATCCTACCCCCACTTAACCTCAACTTCATCTGTCCTCTGCCTAGGATTAATATCCACTTCTCCTTTAATTTTAAGTCTAGAATTGAAAATTATCTCACCAAGATAAGCAATCATGCCACCATTATCAACAAGTAAATCATTTGATGGAACAAAAAATCTTGCCCTTCTCTGCTTACACATAATCCTACACATCTCTTGAAGTCTTTTATTACACCCGACACCCCCTCCCAAAAGAAGCTCCTTTTTCCCCGTATGAGCCATAGCCCTTTCTGCAGTCTCAACTAACATCGCAAAAGCAGTTTCTTGTAAAGAATAAGCTAAATCCTCAAGCTTGTATTTTTTTGATTCAAGTTTCTGTCTAAGATTTGTCAACATACCAGAAAAACTAACATCCATTCCCTTCACAGAATAAGGAAGCTCTACATATTCTCCTGTTTCAGCAAGCTCAGCAATTTTTGGCCCCCCAGGAAAACCAATTCCTGCATATCTCGCAAAAGTATCAATAAAATTACCCACTCCAGAATCTAATGTCTCTCCAAAAATCCGATACTTGCCAGATGCATAAGCAATAATCTGTGTATTCGCTCCGCTTGCGTATAATAAAACGGGGTCTTTAGCACCGGTAAGTTTACCAATTTCTAGATGGGCAACACAGTGATTAACAGGAATTAAAGGAACATTAAGCCTCTTACTCAACTCTATTGAAAATTTCAGACCCTCAATCAAACAAGGCGCTAACCCCGGAGCATTAGAAAACGCAACCGCCTTAATATTTTTTTCCTCCACTTCAGCTTTTTCCAACGCAGATTTGTAAACAAAACCCTTAACCGCCTCATGGTGCTTGGCAGCCTCAATCGGAACTATCCCCCCTTTTTCAGTAGTATAAGAATCTCGAACATTTGCTAGAATCTTCCCCTTACTTACAATTCCAATTCCAAAGGTATGCGCAGTACTCTCAACACCCAGTATCATTTTCCAGAATATCTTCTCTTAACCTCATCCAAGGCCTCAACACTTCCAATATCCCACCATTCATCTTCAGAAACAAAACCATAAACCTCTCCTTTTCTCGACAACCACTCAAATAAAAACCCCATCTTATCCATGTCATTTCCCTCCGCCTTATACTTAGAAACATCATCAATATCTTTTTTAGCAAGTAAGTACAAACCAGTGCTGATCAAATTCGAATTAGGTTGCTCAGGCTTTTCCTGAAAATCAATAACCTTGTTGTCATCATCTAAATCTACTACTCCAAAATTTTTTACATCTTCCTTGTTCTCCAAGTACTTTAAGATCACACAAGTATTCTTTTTAACTTCAAAAAACTTCATAAAAAGATTAAGATCAAATTCAAATAAATTGTCTCCCAGAATCACAAACAAATCATCACTTATAGCTTTTTCTTTAATCAAAAAGTCCAAATCTCCAATAGTTCCAAGCCTATCCCCATCACTATCAGTCTGATCATTGATAATCTCAATTTTCTCCTTAAAATCCCCTGCATAATCCTCTAACCAAGAAGCAAATTTTTCATAAAACTTATTATTAGTGACGATAAACACTTTATCAATCTCGCCTAACTCCTTAACCTTATTTAATATCCTTTCAAGAAGTACTTTTCCGGCTACATCAATAAGTCCCTTGGGCTGGCCCTTAGTAACTGGATAAAGTCTAGTTCCATACCCTGCTGTTAAAATTGCACAATCCATAATTTTTACAGCAGTAATTGTTTTAAATACCTTTTGCTTAGGGCCAAACAGCAGATTAAACAAAAAAATATATAAAATTAAATAGAAAAAATAAAAAATGTATATTAGACCTTACCTCTTCTTTTTTTTGGTAACTTTCTTCTTTGCTGCTTTCTTTTTCTTCTTTCCGCCTCTAGCCATCTTTGCTTCACAGACATTACCACTACCGTCGACATAGTACAAAAATCCTTTCTTTCTTGTAACAGCTTTTTTTAATATAACTTTTCCCATTTTAACCTCCTTTTTCTTAGTCTTCAAAACGCAAGTTTTGAATGAAATAGAAAATTCCATTTTCTGCGTCTTACATATCTCACGACGGAGAAGTATTTAAACCTTTCTCTAAATATCATTTTGAAAAGAAGTCAAATACGGCCTGGTATTTGGAGGTTATTGGAACTTCAATAAGTTTAGCAAATTCCTTTTCAGGTTTAATAGACAAATTTCTTGAAGAAATAACCTTATACTCCATGATCTTTCCTTCCTCATCGAGCCAGATTGCAATAAATGGAAATCTTACAAAATAAGAATGAATCGCCTGCCTACCCTTTTTATTAAATTCAAACAGTAAGGCCTGTGCATCTCTAGGATTTGTAAACATCAACCCCTTAAACCTCCAAAAAAAACTACACTTCCTAATGTCCTCAATAAGTATTTCCTTTCCTTTAAACCTAATTTTCGCTTTCATGTTAAAAACCTCTCTTCCTGAACTCTCAGTATATACTCGCTGTAAAGCTTATTGATATTCTTAGCTGTAACATAGTCATGGTGCTTAAACCCCCCTCCAAAACTTTTAGGAATATGCATCAGCTCATGAATAATTATTTTAGTTTTCTCCTCTTCAGTAAGCTTATCAAATCTTTCACTTAAAAACTCAAGGATATAAAACCCCTTTCTCCCAAGAGCTTTTTGCATAATCTTATTTAACGCGTGACATCTTGCGATAGTCCCCCTAGAACTACTCCCGAACCCCCTCATGCATACCACATCATTCATTCTAACATGTGGAAATATTTTTCCAACTATTTCCTTTGCTCTTTCCTGTAAATCTGGCGCATGCTCATACCTCATTTTAACCTCTCAACTAAAAACAATTTTCTTATGGTGAATATGATAAGGAATTGTTTTAATTCCATGTTCCCTTAAAATAATACATGGGTGGGAACACAACCCATAATCAACATACACCTTCTGCTTATAAGGTTTTATCTTCTCAATTATATCAAACAGAACAATATCCTCTTCTCTGTCAACAGGCACTGATAGAAGCAAGTCCTGCTTTTTGTCCCACTTATCCAAATCCCCCCCTTCCTTAATCTCTAAAACATCAAGCCGCCTGACTTGTAAGTCAAAGTCACCAATATCAACCCCCTTCCTAAACTCCATGACTACAAACTCTTTGTCAGGCGTAAAAATAAACTCATAGAGTATATCTTCATCAAAACCGAGAGTTTCAACCTTTCTTTTTATAAAAATTGCAAGAGAAATAATATCCTCCTCGACATTTTTTAATCTTTTTTTGATCAACCTCTCACCTTCAACAAGCAAACACTCCTTTTCTTCTGGATAAAACCAAATAAAATCCTCATCCCCCAAGATAATAACATCACAACTCTGGGACGATAAAGGTTCCCAGGCGCCATTTACAATATTAATGTAAAATTTATCATTTTTCTTAATCAAAGTGCCTCCAAAATCGGGAAAGACAAAAGTATGAATGATTGGATAAAGGCCATCTTTAAAATTCTCTTTAATAAAGCTATAAACGCCCTCAATAGACTTAATCACAATACTCCTCGGCAGATTTGTATGCTTAGTAGGAGAAGAAAATCTTACAGCAAGATCCTCTCCATTTTTAAATCCTTTTTCCATTAACAAATTAAAAAAATCTTTTTTTTCAGGAAGGTCCTCTAAAACAACAAGCTTCTGATTAAAAAGTCCCTTTCTTTTTAACTCCAACAATGATTCAGCTTTCTGTCCTTTGCTCATTTTATTTCAATTAACTTAAATTTACTTGTAACTCCACTTTTAATCTTAATTCTCCCAGGGGGGGTACCAAAATGCTTAGATAGAAGATTGACTAGCTCAATATTGGCCTTATTATTTTCAGGGCTTGACTTAAGATAAACAAGATAATTTCCATCGCCAAAGCTTTGAATCTCGCGTTTAGAATAACTAGGTTTAACCTTAACTTTAATGATCATACTAAAACTTTAAAACTATTACTATTTTTAAAACTTTATGGAAAACAGAAAGATAGGACATGAAAAGTCAGCGGGAGCAGTTATATACTACTCAGACCATGGTGTGATCAAGTTTTTAATGCTCAAATATCCCACTTACTGGGGTTTTGCAAAAGGGTGGATTGAACAAGGAGAAACTGTTAAAAATACAGCAATCAGAGAAATTGGGGAAGAAACGGGACTAAAAAACGTGGAGCTGATTAAGGGGTTTAAACATAATCAAGAATGGTTCTTTAGGGACTATAAAGACCAATCAAAACTTATCAAAAAACAAGCAGTCTTCTTTTTAGTAAAAGTTACAGAAAAGCAAGCAAAAGAAGTCAAAGTTTCAGAAGAACATGAAGACTTCTTATGGCTGAATTACGAAGAGGCTCTTAAAAAAATTAAGGTCAAGCATAACAAAGAAATGATTAAGAAAGCTTATGAGCACATAAAAAAACACGAGGCCCAGCAAAAACTATTATGATAAAAGAAATTACAAAAAACATATGGCAAATATCTTTTGATATATTTGGTTCAGTAGTCTACTTTCTCAAATTAAGCAACAAAAATATAATTATAGACACAAGCACCTCCCAAAATTCTTTTGAGCTTATACGTGAATTAAAATCAATTGGGATATCCCCAGAAGATATTGATATTGTAATCCTAACACACAACCACTATGACCACATCGACAACAATAGTTTATTTGAAAAAGCAAAGTTTTATGCGAGTAAAGAAGATTTCAAAGATGAAAAAATATTGAATATATATGATTTAGGAATGCCTCAATTAGAGGTAATTAAAACTCCTGGCCACACAATAGGGGGGATTTGCTTACTCTTAAAAAAGGAGAAGATATTATTCTCAGGGGACACAATCTTCCACAATGGCTATATAGGCAGAACAGATCTTCCTACTTCATCTCCAGAACAAATGGCTGAGTCTTTAAAAAAGCTAAATAAGATTGGTTACAAGATCCTCTGTCCAGGGCACTTATACTAAACAATAATTTCAATTCCATCTCTATGTTTTAGCTTATGATCTTTTCCAACTACCTGCTTTGTTCTTGCGTCAACTGCCTTAATAAAATTCCTGCCCAAATCAGTATGCAGCTTAAATGCAAAGTCTAATGCTGTGGTGCCTTCTGGAACTAAAAAACAATCTGGCAAAATATTGCCCTTAGAATCTGCAAGCTTGTGCGCTCCGGCAGGGAATACCGCAATATACTTCAACAAATCAAAAACAGCGGAGTTTAAGATACTCTGTACACCTGTGGAGTCATACTTTCCTAATACATTCCTTCCTATACTTTCAAGGGCCTGTGTTTGCTTCTCATTAAGCTCCTTAATTATCCTAAAATCTTTATTACCTGGAATGTATTCAATCAGACCTGCCTTGCTTGCCTCCCTTAAAGCCAATTCAGAGTCAGCGGAACAAGGGAGAATAAGGAGTTCAGGATAGCCCTCTCTCAGTTTTTCTAAGTTTTCCTGGCTATTAGGTCTATCAGACTTATTTGCAGCAATAATCATTGGTTTGGTCAAATGCCTGAGTTCATGGGCGAAGTTGTATATCTGCTCATTAGTCCATTTTGAAGGATTTGCAGTATCATACTTTCCCCTTATCAAAACAGTCTTTACATCATCTTCACAAACTTTCAAACCAGAAAACTGCTTTGCAACAGCTCTTGAAAAATTCTCTTTAGTACTCTGAACAGTTCTCGAGAACTCCTTCCAAACTTTTTGCAATATCCCCGCGTACCACAAATCAAGCTCGTTTTCAAGCATTTTTACATCAATCACTGGATTATAATCCTTAACTGGTTTTCCCTCTAAATCAGTTTCCCCAGAAACATCAACTATATGAATAAAAACATCTGCTTGCCTTAAATCATCTAAAAACTGGTTTCCAAGACCCTTCCCCCTTGAAGCTCCCTCAACTAACCCTGCAACATCAATCAACTCTACAGGAACAAACCTCTGATGATTAATACAATAACCAGTTCTGGGGTTGCATTGCGCGCCAAACTCCTTGTCAATACAGTCAATCCTTACATACCCTATTCCTGTATTGGGTTTAATAGTAGTAAACGGATATGAAGCTATGGCTACATCTATCAAGGTGCACGCTTTAAAAAAAGTTGATTTGCCCACAGAAGGCTTTCCAACAAGTCCTATAATCATAAGAAATAAGGGATTAGGGCATATAAAAACTTAATCCGTTCTTAAAAATAAAAAATAAATTAAGAAATAGTAAATAAAAATAAAAAAGAGACTTTACTCTTCGTCTTCAGCGATTTCTTCATCTACCTTCTCGTCTTCAGCTTTGTCTTCAGAGTCGCTATCAGAATCTTCAGATTCTTCTTCAGCTTTGTCTTCAGAGTCGCTATCAGAATCTTCAGATTCTTCTTCAGCTTTGTCTTCAGAGTCGCTATCAGAATCTTCAGATTCTTCTTCTGTTTCTTCTTCTGTTTCTTCTTCTGTTTCTTCTTTTTCTTCTTCCATTTTATTAAATACCTCAATAATGCAATCCCAAGATCATTTAAAAAGCTTTCTAATCCCCAAAAAGTAAACCAAGTAACTTTTAAAAACGTATCAAACTCTATATTAGGATGAGCCCATAGCTCAGTCTGGTCTAGAGCGCCGGTCTTATATGACCCTGTCTCGCTAGAGACAGAAGCTAAGAAAGCCGGAGGTCCCAGGTTCAAATCCTGGTGGGCTCATATTTATAAACTAAAAAGTCTATAGATTAAGATGGCAAAAAAAGCTAAAAAAGAGGTAAAAAAAGCAACAGTTAAGAAACCAGTAAAAGCAACAACGAAAAGTGGAGACGACAGCAAGTTATTTGCGTGGCTAGCAACTTTTTTGAGCATAATAGGTTTTGTAATAGCCTTACTTGCAAAGAAAGATAATGCCTACGTAATGTACTATGCAAAGCAATCACTAGTGATCTTCATACTTGCGATAATTGTAGGTATTGTTAACTCAATTATAGTATGGATACCATTCTTAGGTTGGTTCATTATGGTGCTATTGAACCTAGTAGTGTTGGTCCTTTGGGTAATCAGCTGGGTGTACGCACTGAGCGGAGAAATGAAGGAAGTACCAGTTATAGGACAGTACGGTAACAAGATCAATCTATAAACCTTTTTTCTTTATTTTTGAATTTTTCTTACTAGAAGTTAGGTTTTTAAACCAACTTTTACTTTAAAATTAAGCTTTCTTAAGAAAGCTACAAAGAAACCGTTAGGTGCCTTTGAGCCCCTATAGTCCAGCGGCCAAGGATACTGCCCTTTCGACGAGCGTGCTCGGGAGATAGGCAGCGACCCGGGTTCGAATCCCGGTAGGGGCGTTTTCCCAAGGTAGAAAGAGTTCTAAAAAAATGATAACCGAATTTAACAATCCCCAAGTCATAGAAGGAGTAGTAATCGTTTCTAAACTAGATAAAGAAAAAAGAGTACTAAGAGTAAACCCGGATGTAATCCCAGAAGGTTTACTAGAAGAAGTACTTTCTGGAGGGATTTCTGAAATCGGATTCGTAACTTCCGAGACTAACCAATACATATTCACAGGAGTAGAAGCTATAGGCTACTTGCCTCCTGAAGAAAGAGTATATGGTAAAGATTAGATTTCAGTAGCAACACCTTTAGATAAATTTAAAAATTCCCCATCTCTTAACAAAATATGGATATTCAGATTAGATATAACTAAAGAAAGAGTCAATATTTTAAGTGAGGAAACATTAGGTCCTAAATACGCAGATGAATATGAAAGAGACGTTAACAAAGACGAAGTTGATAAAAGGTTTGAAGAGATTAAGAAGCAAGGTAAAGAGATAAAGAAAGCTATTAAAAAATTACTCTGATTATTACTACTAGTCCTAAATGAATAATATTTATAAAGAAGTAAAGTTACAAAAATAGATGAACGGAGATGGTGATAAAAAACTAGCAGATTACGAAGCAAGAGAAGAGGTTGCAATTTCAGCAGGAAAAGCCGCACTTGCCAAATTCCCATTTCTATCTAGTAGAAAAGCTTCAGGAAAAGGATTCTTTGCAGAATTAAATCAAAACGATATAGTACATCCTGGGTGGTATTCTGTTCACTGTGTAGATGGCATTGGAACTAAACTATATTTCTGTGCATGGTCAGGAGACTATGCAACCCAAATGCAAGATGGATTGCAAATGGTTTTAAATGATATGGCCCCTATGATGCGAGCATTTCCTTCTGAGTTGAGTGTGTATATCGCTTGCCAAAGTGATGTGGAAGAACACCATATGGGAGACATTATGAGAGGAATTGGACAAGGACTTGAAAGAACAAGAATTCCAAATGCTCCTTTTGAAGTAAATCTAGGAAAAATTGAAACTGCCTCTTTAGATGAGATGATTGCTTTAGGAATGCCGGGGAAAGGAGTTGACCTAGGTTTTGTACTTAATGGATGGATTAAAAAAGAAGATGTTCCTAATCTAAATCCTCAACCAGGTTATAAAATTGTAGGAGTTGCTTCAACAGGACTACATAGTAATGCTTACACTGGCGGACGTCACTCAATCCTTGCACCTTCTGAAGCCCTTGAAGCAAGAGAAGAATGGAGAAAACACTATGGAGGGAGATGGCACCTGGATAGCCGACCAGCAGCTCTTGAGGGAGCTACAGTAATGGAAGCCATGATGACTCCTACAGCAGATTATTTAGTAGATTCAATCGCAATAGGTAGACACTTTGAAATTAAAGATATATTCGGAATAAACATTACTGGAAATGGTTTTAAGAACTTTAATAGGGTGGGTAAGGGGGTGTCATACGAGATTACAGACCCACTTCCAGCCTTACCAGTTCATAGATTCTTAATTACAGAATCAGGCTGGCCAACTGAAAAATCTTATGTAAAACAAAATAATGGTATGGGATTTGCCTACATAGTTCCAAATCAAACAGACGCTGAAATAGTAGTAGATATAATTAATAAAAGGGGAGTAAACCATGCAGAAATAGTAGGTGAAGTTAGAGATATAAGAGAAGTAGAAAAAGAAACAGGCGAGGATTTTGGTGGAGAATTAGTTACAAGAATCCATAAACCCTATGATGGTAGTGGCATAGTAACACTAAAAGGATATCAATAAAATGGGAAGTGTAAAAGATCTAATTACAAGAACCGGAATGCAGTTTGGCTATAATATACCTAGTGGATTGTATGTTCCAGCTGAAAAAGCAAGATTAGGGCGCGGTCCATGGAAAGTTAGTGGAAGATTCTCAGTTCTTGATCTAAAAGAGCTAATTCCAGACGTGGAGATCCAAAATAAGTCCTGCACTCTAGCAATGGAAACCGGACTTTATTTTGAAGCGCTTACAAATTCTCATCCTGATATTCAAACTTGTTATTTAGGCATGCTTTCAAAAGACGGAAAAGTAACTCCCGCCCAAGAACTTCTTGATAAAGGAGAACTTTCAGATATGATAGTAATGGACCTATCTCATTCTCCAGAAAGCTACTGGAAGAAAATTAGAAGAAAACCCTTTGATCCAAAATCAAAACCACAACTAGAAGCATACCGCAGAGCTTTGCGCTCAGGAAGACTACAAAATGGAATAGGTGATGTAGAATCTATTTTCAGGAAAGGGTTCCCTCTTGGAAGCTCAACATTCAGTAAAATATTCAAAGCAGTGGGCATGGCAGAAGTTTATGAGAGTCTAGCAACATATGAAGAAACAGTAGAACAGTTAGATGAAATTAGGTCAATGGTAGAAGAAAACGGAATTCACGAGTATCCTAAACTTGAAGCAGTTTTAGCAGAAGCAAGCCTTGGTCACAAAATACCAAATCCAGGTTATATTCTTGCAAATTTCGCATATGATTCAACTTCTAAATTTGAAAAAGCTGGCGACCGCCCATTAACAGCGCAAGAAGCACAAGTCTTAAGTGGAATGGATCCTGAAAGATATGCGAAGTGGTCACAAACCTGGGTTCCAAAAATCGCTGAACATCAAATTAACTACTGTCACGAAAGAAATATTCTAAATATTGATGGAAAATTAGAGTGCGTAGTTCTATACGGAGAACCTAGAGCAACAGATTTTGCATGCACAATAGACGAAAACCGTAAAATGATAGTTTTAGAAAGAGATGGGATAAAATATGCTATTCCTACAAACAAAGAGATAATGCGGGCAATATTCAGAAGAGAAAGCATCCCAATAGCAAAAGCTCGAGCAATAGAAAAAGCAGGAGAACACGGAGATTGGCAAAAAGAATTCCCAGCAATAGCTAAAGATATGGGAATTGACATGCAAGCTGTTACAGATCATGCAGTTGATTTAATGGAATATGCAATTGCAGAAGTAGCTAATCGAACTTTCCAAACAACAGTATTTGATGCCCCTCCACTAGACTCGTGGGTAGATGAATTCTTACCTTATGCTAGCGTGCTTGAATTTGAAAAAGTGGCTTAATTTTTAAAATGATTGATGAACTGGATATACTAAGCAGACTAGATGAAGATAATCTTGAAAGCCTAACTTTTGTTTTTCAAAATTGTATTTCACCAGATGATACCAAATATCTTGTTACAACACAGGAACTTAAAGATTATTTAACACCTTGGGCAGAATGGAAAACTTGTGCTGAAATTCAAAGAGTTCTTCTAGAAACAAGAGTAGAATTTGGAAAAGCTCCCAAAGAAGCCCTTGAAGACCTGGAGCAAGCATTAGGAAGTATAAGTCCATTAAATATGGTTTTCATTGAAAGATATATTACCAAACACGACCAACTAGCAGTCATAGAAGAAATTGGAAGATTTACAAAGCCTGAAACAAAAGCCCTGTTACATCCAGGAACAACTTCTTTTGATATACTTGATACTGCACGCTCATATTTATTTATGAGGGCATGGAATGAAGTAATCCGCCCTGAAACAATAAAATCAGTAGAGAAACTCTGTGAAATTACAGAAATGGCATGGAAAGAAGAACTTTTACAAGTAGGCAGAACACATTTAAAAGACACCTCCCCGGTTCCTTTAGCTCAAACTATTTCTTCATACGCAGCTAGAATTGCTGAGAGGATAAAAAGATGCGACCTATACTTTAATGATTTAAGAGGAAAAATCTCAGGAATAGTGGGCACAGGAGCAGGAATTGATATGGTAATAGGCGATGGAAAATCATTTGAATTTGAAAAAGCAGTTCTCAAAAAGCTTGGCCTAAAGCCAGATTATACTTCAACACAAATCGTACAAAAAGAAAGACTATCAGATATAGGCCACGGTTTAACCACCTTAATGCATGTGCTAGCTGATTTTGCCGACGATATAAGAAAAATGTACTCCTCAGCGATTAAAGAAGTAACTTCAAGGGAACATGCAGAAAGATTAGGAGGAAGCAGTGCTGATGCAATGAAAAATAATCCTATAGATTGGGAAAATATAGGGGGAACAGAACCAATTGTAGAAGGAGGTATGAGGGCTTTATATTCTCTGATTCAATCAGATTTTCAGAGAGATTTAAAAGGTTCAAAGGTCGCAAGATATCAACCCCAAGCAATGATAGTAGAAACCTATGGTGCTTTTGAAAGGTTAAATAAATCATTAAATCAGTTATCATTTAACAAAGATCGCCTTGAAAAAAATCTTGAGCATGTAAGAGACTACCCAAGTGAAGCAATGACAGCTATCTTCAGAGGCCAAGGATTAGTTCACCCAGCGTATGGAGACCCTCATAATACAGTTAAACAACTAGGTAAGCTAGCATTACAAAGAGAGGTTCCTTTGATAAGAGTTGCTCTAGACGATGACGATCTAAATGCAGTTCTTGAATCCCTGCCTAAAAGACAGCAAGAAATCCTACAAGGAAAACTAGAGCTTTATACCGGCTCTTCTAAGACAAGAACAAATCATAATCTTAGATATGCAAGGAAGGTAATAGGAAAATGAAAAAAATATTATTCATTGGAAAAGGATCTGAAAAAGATCCAGGTTTTGAAGGAGTTACATTAGATAGAATCCACTACAAAGACTGGATGGAAAGAAAAGGAATTTTTGTATTTGAATCTGAGATTATCCAATCATGCCACGGCTGTCCTGATTTAATGAATAAATACAGTGCAGAACTAGAATCAAGAGCAGCTTCAGGAGACAGAGTAGTAGGAATCTTTAGTGGAGGTCTTTATTTAGCCCTATCAAGCTTACAAGCCACCCAAGTAACATTTCCAATTATAAGCGTTCCTGACGACTTAGTAGCTTATCAGGCATTTATGGTTCCATCAGGACACGCAGTAGTAGCAGGCGTAGGCGTAGATAAAGAAGAAATTGTATCTAGCCAATCAAAAACAAATCAAAAAGAAAAAGCACTCATGCTTGCATATAAAATGCTAACTCTTGAAGATCAAGAAGTCTGTATAATTGAAGATGAAAGTAAAGGCAAGCTTGAAAAAAAGCTTCTTAGCTTAGGAATTAACTATAAAACAGGCTCCTATCCCCATGCACTTCACCTAAGCTATTCAAAGTCAGATCAAACCAATATTTACCCATACGCACAATGCTTAATCAGAGCAGATAGTGATGCAAATATGAATAGTTGGACTTATTTAAGAGATTCAGAAGAAAGAAACCACTGGCATAATTTAGGACAAGTACTTGACTCAGTACCATTTGCCCAAGTCCGTGGATCAGACAATTTAGCAATATACGCAGCAAAAATTCTCTCACTTCAAAATCCCTCTTTACGAAGAACTTTATTAGAAATAAAAGACGCTAAAAGAAAATCTTATAACAAACACGAAAGGCACCTTTCCATAGAATTAGCAGATTAAGTAACTAATAAAAATGCCTTATCCCCAATATCTGATCTGTAGTGGGGAGTCAAATCTCCAAACATAATCTTTCCAGCAGCAACATAAGCTAATTTCTGTGCAGTTTTTATACTTTCAAAAACATCTTCTCCTTCACCATAGGCCGTAATCCCTAAAACCCGGCCCCCAGTATTAATAATATTTAATTCTGCATCAAATCCAGTTCCAGCATGATAAGCTTTTACATTTTCCATTTCAGCAACTGCTTCTAAACCATGAATAATTCTTTTTGTATTTGCCTTATACTCTGAAGTGGGATAACCAGGAGTAGCCAATACAACACAAACCGCAGCTCCTGGTTTAAATTCAAACTCAGCTTCATCTAATCTACCTTCTAAAGCCAATCTTAATGGTTCATATAACCCCCTCTTCAGCAACATACCAAGAGGCTGAGCTTCAGGATCTCCAAATCTAACATTATACTCAATAACTTTGTCCACCCCATCCCTTTCATCCAACATCATTCCAAGATATAAGAATCCTTGAAAACCAGTATTCCTGACTATTGGCCCAGCAATCTTTCCACAAACTCTTGCCACTCTTCCTCTATCCGCAATCGGAGCAGGCCCATAAGCCCCCATACCCCCAGTATTCGGACCTTTATCTCCATCAAGCAAAGGCTTATGATCTTGAAAAGAAATTAAAATTGGCTTCACATTTTCACCATCAGCAATGCAAAAAACAGAATACTCCTGCCCCTTCAATCTTTCAGCAACTAAAATATCCCCGCTATAAGTATAAGCATGACTTAATAGCTCTTTCCTTGCTTTCTCTGCAGAATCATACACACTAACCCCCTTACCCCCAGTCAATCCTCTATCTTTAAGAACAATACCATGCTCATTTACTAATGCATCAATCGCATCTAAGGCCCTCCTAGGAAACTGCTCAACCTTTTCACAGATAATTGATCTTGCTTGCGGAATTCCAAGTCCATCATTTATTCTATAAGAATGAAACTTATCAGCTTCTAACATTGCAGCCTGAGAAGTAGGCCCAAATACTTTAACTCTTTCATCACCTTTAGAATTAATAAAATTAACTAGCCCGTCACAAAGCGGACCTTCAGGACCTACAACAATCATCCCAACATTATTACTAACTGCAAAATCATATAAAGCTTGAAAATTCTCTGGTTTAGTGCCATCAATCCCTACATTTTGGGGTCTATCAGAAACAAAACCAGGATTGCCCGGCGCTCCAAAAATCATTCTGCCCTCTCCTTTTAATAAATCAGCAAGTGTATGCTCCCTTCCACCACTTCCAACAACAATCACATTTTCTCTTCCCATGTTTTTTCAAACCTTAAATATTATTTAAGTATTATTGTCTTCCATTAACTAAAGTAACTAACTCCATTACGAAATATTGCAAGTCCTTCGCCCTCTTCAGGCATCTTCTCTCTTCCAAATATCCTCTTAATTCTCTCTTTACTCCACATCCAATCAGGCCTATGACACTGATCTTGGGCTCTTTCAGGATGAGGCATCTGAAGTAGCACATTTTTTGTTTCATCAAATATGCCTGCAATATCATCTAAAGAACCATTTGGATTTGCAACAAGATCCTCATACATACAAATCTCATCTTTTACATATCTAGCTGCAATCAATCCTTTTTCTTTAATCTCGGCTAAGACTTCAGGAGACGCATAAAAATTCCCCTCACCATGAGCCATAGGCATACTTATTATGCCCACGCCCCTAGTCCACGGACTGCCAGAGTTATACTTAAGATCAACCCACCTATTCCAATATCTACCATTTGGATTTCCTTCAACAGGATCATTATCAATAAAAGCTACCTGCCTTTCCCCGTACCTTTTTCCAAGAGCAGGAGCTAACCCCATTTTAGCAAGAACCTGAGCATCATTACAAATGCCAATTACAAGTCTTCCATTATCAACATGCCTAAAAATCTCATCTTGCGCTCTTCTTAATCTATTTGCAAGAACTTTTCCAGCCCCTGTATGATCTCCATATGAAAATCCTCCAGGCCCAGCTAAAATCTGGTAATCTCGAAGCATTTTAGGGTTACTTAAAAAATCATTCACATGCACTTGTTCTGCTAAACCACCTACTCGATTAAATGCATACTCGGTTTCAGCTTCACAATTAAGCCCCTCACCTGCCCAAACTAAAACTCTTGCTTGTGCCATCTTTCTAAAAATCCTTAAATGTTCCTTTATATTTACTTAACATTGTTCTAACATCAGTTTTAACTACTTCTTCACCTAAAATTCCTTGCATCACAACATCTCCATCACCCTCTCTCACGACACCAACCTGTGAATAATCTGTCTTGCCCATTAATTTTTCAAATCTATCCTTATACTCAGGATTAATACTTACAACAACTCTACCCTGAGATTGAGAAAACAACCCATAATCATCTCTATCAAAATTCCCAATTGCTTTTGCCAAATTCACTTCCATTCCCATCCTCCCCCCCATTGCACATTTCGATAGTGCAACTCCTAACCCCCCTTTATCAACACCCAAGGAAGAAACTACCAACCCTTCTTGAATTGCTTTTTCTAAAGCTTGATAAGTTTTCAAATTCTTTTTTGCATTAACTTTAGGAACAGAGTTACCAATAAATCTTTCTCCCCTAGCTTCTTCTCCTTTCATAGCAAAATACTCACTTCCACCTAACTCCTCCTTAGTTTCACCTAAAACATAAATCAAATCTCCTTCACACTTAAAGTCTAGTGAAACAGCTTTTCTTGCACGACTAATATAACTAATAGCAGTCATAAGCAAAGTCGGTGGCACAGAAATCTTTATAGGATTTCCGTTCTCATCAAAGCCTTCAAAGTCATTAAACATGCTATCCTTTCCAGAAATTAAAGGGGCAAGATAAGCAATAGCATAATCATGACAAGCTCTTGCAGCTTCTTTTAACTGCCATAATCGTGTTGGATCTTTTGAACTGCTCCAGCAAAAATTATCTAACAAATGAACATCCTCTAATCTTCCTCCAGCAGCAACAACATTCCTAATAGCAGTGTCAATTGCACAAGCAGCCATATCATAAGCACTAATATCACTATAAGATGGATTAACACCCTCGCTGATCACAACCGCCTTCTCAGAATCCAACACAGGTCTAAAGGCAACCGCACTTCCATCAACTCTCCCTCTACCTTGTAAAGGTTTCAAAACACTTCCACCTTTAACCTCATGATCATAAGCTTGAGAAATATACTCATGGCTAGCAATATTTTCTCTAGAAAGCATAGTAAGTAAAGTGTCAGTTAAATTCTCTAAACAATCAAACTCAGGCTCTTTGTAAGTTCTTTTAACTTCCTTAGTTTTCAAATGAGTTTTAGGCAAACCATTGTGCAAAAAGTCCAGATCAATATCAACGACAGTATCTCCATGATAATCCACCTTAAATCTTCCAGACTCATTAAACTCTCCAATTACAGTAGCTTCAACATCACACATTTTAGCTAAAGCCAAGAACTCATCAATTTTATCACCTTGGACAGCTAAAGTCATTCTTTCTTGAGCTTCTGAAACTAAAATTTCCCAAGGTTCTAAACCTTGATATTTCAAAGGTGCTTTTTCTAACTCAACATAGCAACCTCCACTTTCTTTTGACATCTCTCCCACAGAACAACTCAAACCACCAGCCCCATTATCAGTAATGCTCCTATACAAACCCCTATCTCTTGCAATTAAAACCATATCATGCATTTTTTTCTGAGTAAATGCATCTCCAATCTGGACAGCAGTAGCTGGGCTTCCAGCATCCATTTCTTCAGAAGAAAAAGTAGCTCCATGAATCCCATCCTTCCCGATTCTTCCCCCAACCATCACAATCAAATCTCCAGGTTGGGCTTTTTTCACATGAGAAGGCTCTCCATTGATCTCTCTAGGCATTATCCCTCCAGAACCAACAAAAACCAATGGCTTTCCATCATACCCCTGATACATAATTGAGTCTTGTTCTACACTTGTCAAACTTTCTAAATCTGTTTTAGGATTATATCTGTCAGCAAAAACACTAAATTGATGAAAAGAAGGAATTCCAGACTGATTGCCTCCGTCTCTCACTCCATCAAAAACTCCTCCATGAATCCTTCTTGGAGAGAGCATTATCTGCTCACCCGGAACCTTCCCTTTTGATAGAACTCGGTTATTAAATTGGCTTCCAGTCATAAACGGTCCAGACTGATTAATAACTAACCTTGCACCTTTTCCAGTTCCAAACGGATCTCTATTAACCCCTACAATTCCAGTAATAGCCCCACCATACGGATCTAATGCTGATGGGGAATTATGCGTCTCTACTTTATAAACAAAATTCCAGTTATCATCAAACTTTATTACTCCAGCATTATCTTCAAACACACTAACACAAATATCTTTATTTCCTTTTAGCTTTCTGATTTTATCAGTAGCTCCTTTAATATAACGCTTCATAATACCTTCCTCAATATCATCCATAGCATCAGCAAAAATTGTGTGCTTACAGTGCTCACTCCAGGTTTGTGCAAGAACTTCAACTTCAGCATCAAAAGGATTTCTACACTCTTCAACAAAATAATCTTTAACGGCCCGTATATACTCAAGACTCATTGCTAGAGGACCTCTCCTAACTTTCTTAAAGAATTTTCCACTTTCTTCAAATAAATCTCCTAATCTCCAATCCTCGTTTTTACCAACTGCTTGCTGTTGTGAATTAGCATAATCTGATTCTGAAATCTCTTGATTATGATCATAAACACCAAGTTTTCCAATTCTCTGCATCTCTGCATCATCTGCATTTAAAAGATCCACAAGATCAGCTTTTTTCACTGGAGGAAGCTTTACTTTAGGAACCCTTATCTCCATTCCACCCCTTTTCTTAAAATCATCTTGTGATACAACTGTAATTTTCTCAATTAAAGTGTTAGCTTCAGAGTTTCCAAAAACCACGGCCTGCTCTCTGCTAATGTCACCTGAAAGATAAAATATCTTTGCAGAATAAACTCCTTGGTCATCAAACCTAGTTCCAAAAATCTCCATGATCTCATCTCTAACTGTCCTTCCAGGATTATCAGTAACTCCTGGCTGAGAGCCAATTTCCACAGCCTGCGTAAACTCTCCCTGAAAAACAGGTTTATCAATAGCAAAAGTTTCAAATACAGAATCGCAAAGCATTTCAGCAATATCAGCAAGTTGAGGTTCAGAAAGAGTAGCATCAATAGTATAGGCTTTTACTAGAGAAATATCTTCAACTCTAAAACCCAACTCTTGCAACTGTCTTTTCTTTATTGTTGCCGCAGAATCAGGAATTTTTTTCATCACCTCAATTCTATGGACCATTATAATTCTCTCATCATACATCTTTAAAAGTATTTCTACACTCAGTTATCTAATAATTTTCATTACTCAATACCGATGAAGAACTTTTAAATATAATAAAGTGGAAAGAATACTAATGGGTAAGATAATACCAGTTAAAGAGATTGATGACCTTGTACCAATCAAGCATGTATTTGCAACCACAACTGATAAAGCAGGCTTAACAACTAATCAACGCTCGGATGGAAGCACTATTCCCGGACTCCCAGAAAATGGATTAGTAGGAGTTTTATTTGGAGTTAGTCCTAATGCGATAGTTATCTCTACAGGTGGAACAGCCGAACACATAGAAAAGGCCGGATATAAGGTAATAGAAATCGGAGATTATACCGGCTGGCCTGAAATGGAAACAGGCCTAGTGAAATCCATGAATCCTAAACTATATGTAGGTATGTTGGCACATCCTTACACTCCTAGCGACGCAAAATATCTTACTCATCACGGTATTCCTGAAATAGATATGGTAATAGTCAATTTTTATCCATTTCAAGAAGCAGTTAGTAAAAACCCAAAAAGTGCTGATGCAGCCGCTATAGAGATAATACGCCAACAAATGGACGTTGGAGGCCCAACTGCCGTGCACACCTCTAGGAAAGGATTTTTAACAACAGCCGTAGCTACTCGCCCAGAAGATTATGCCATGTTTGCTGAGGATTTAGTAAGATACAATGGACAAATAAGTATAGACTCAAGATTAGCAGCCATGAAAAATGCATCAGAAGATCTTGCAGACTATTTCAGTGCAATACGCGACTTCACAAGAGATCTTACTCCTCAAGACATTAGAGCAGCCTATCCTACTATTCATAATAAAACTAGTGAATTTGGAAAATAAAATGGCAGAAGACGAAAGAACGCAGTATAGAAAAAAAGTAGCAGAAGA
>JBDRJD010000043.1:0-2677 GCA_043815245.1 archaeon | reverse complement strand
AGCCTACGCTGAAACCAGAAGGTCGGGAGTTCGACTCTCCCCCCGGGGATATATTTTTAAACTGCTAATTCTCAACCAAATTATGACAGAAATTAATGATATTGTGAAAATTGTAGAAGACGAAAATATTGGCAGATATGCAGAGCCAATTGAGCCAAAGCCTCAACTTGCTGAAAGAATAACAAGGCATTTTATTAATAAATACTGGCCTCTTGCCCTAATAGCTTTAATAGCTTACCCCTCAGCAGGATTTGGATTTACCTATTATGATCTAAAAAAAGAAAAAAGCAAACAGGAGATCGAAGAGAGATTTCAAGGAGTGGCAAGTAAAAACTGGAAAAACAAATGCAGTGAACTGCTTATAAAGCCAGGGAGAGATCTTGCTTACTTGCTGTACGGTGAAGGTAATCAAAAATAAGCTTGCCACCATTAACTTTAAAAGTCCCTTTTTCTAAGCTCTATTAACGGAGGTACAATTTACAGGGAAAATCTAAAAAAACCGTAGGTTGTTTTAAAAATGGTAAAAATTGCTGACGTAAGATCAATGCAAGGCAGTGTAGAAGGTACTGTAGAAGCAGAAGTAGTAGAATTAGGAGAAACTAGAGAATTCAATAAGTTCGGAAAATCTATAAAAGTAGCTAACGCAACTTTAAAAGATGACACAGGAACAATCCAGCTAAGCTTATGGAACGACGACATTAGTAAAGTGAATAAAGGTGACACGGTGAAGATAACTAATGGATACGTAAAAGAATTTCAAGGAGATCCTCAACTAACTGCTGGGAAATTCGGAAAGTTGGAAGTTGCCGGTGGAGAAGGTGGAGAAGCAAAAGAAGAAGCTGAAACAGAAGAAGTTGAAGAAGAAAAAGTAGAGTAAATCTCTAATTCTAGAAATTTTTTATTTTTTTATTATTTTTTTATTAATTGCTATTTCCAGTGGAACTACTATGAAATAAGCATAACTTAATCCTGCATAAAATATCATAAAAACATAAAATCTAGGGCCAATAACTTGTAATTGTCCACTCAATCCTCCAATTAAAGCCTCCCATAATGCTCCAAAAATAATGAAGCCTGCTAAAGGGTAAGTAATAGTTTTTGGTTTCAGTGTTTTAACTATTAATCCTAAAATTAGCACAAATGTAAGAAGAAATGGAATAGTCCAAGGTATTAAAACACAGCCAGAGGGCAGACAATTAATATTTTCTTCAATTAACATAAAAGGCACTGAGCTTATCAAATAAACTAAAAACGGCGGTAGGGGAATCATATTAAAAATGTTTGCTAACTTATTCCTAAATAAAACAATTAAAATAAATGTTATGCCCAGTATTGCTACATCTGGAATAAATCCTAATGATGACATGTTTACGATAAATGATCAAAACTCATCCTTTAGCCAGTGAGACGCAAGGTAAATTGCAACTAAGCTTACAATGGTGATAAGAACAGAAGCTAACAAGCTTGCAGCAGCTGAATCTTTGATATCCGTAATAAATTGAATAAATTCAAACGATAAATCAAAAATAGTCTGCCTCCACGTAAAAGCAATTGTAAACCCTAGTGTAAAAACAATAAAAAGTCTGACTTGAGTTCTAAACTCATTAGTAAAACTTCTCTTAGTAAACAGCGCCTCATTTACCTGTTTTAATCTTTTCCGCATCTTACCTCTTTTTTAAGCTAACTTTCAAAACTTTCAACTAAACCACAAAGTCTGCTTATCAATAACTGTTTTTGATTATTTAAAAAGTATTCCCTTCCTCTTTCAATTGTATGCCTTCTGCCTTCCTCAAGAACTACTTTTTGCCTTTGTCTTAGTTCGTAATCGCGCTTTTCTAACATTTCCACTACTTTAGCTGAATATATACTTGAAAGGCTCATAATCTTGCTATCATAATAAATTTTATAAACCCTCTGTTTCCTATGTTTACATGGGCAAGAAGTCACGCACAAAGTCAATGGACGGACAGAGAAAACATCAAGCTGGAACGTTTACAAGACAAGAAAGGAGAGGTGATGAAAATCAGCCTACACAAGGTAAAAAAAGAGGCGCAAAGAAAAAAGAAGAACCAAAATCTCCTGCTAAAATAAGAAAAGAAAGATATAGGAAATTTAGCAAAGCTCCAAGCGATCCTGTAGCAGCTTATAGTGCCCCTCCTAAACATGCTTACTCTCCTTCTAATGAAGTTTGGGATTATGGAAGACAAAGATGGATAGTCAGAGATGATAGTACAGCCCGCCGTGAAGAAGAAGCACGCCTCTTACAGTCACTTGCAACCGCATCAGGAAGAGGCCCGCGACAAAAAAGAGGAAGAGGAGATAAAGCCCCGCCCCACGTCCAGCGCTTAAGAGAAGCTAGAAAAACTAGAAAAGCAGTAGAAGAACATAGACACGCTATGAGTCAAGTAGTTTCTTACACTAGCAGAAATTTTGAAGTTTCTTCTACTCATGAACGCACTAATAATAGGTCTGCAATAGACGAGCGTGACTTAGATGCTATTCAGTATCTAGACAATCAAAGAACAATGGGCAGAATTAGTAAGTATACCCTAATGCCCTCTCGTAATGATCCTTTTCGCATGACAGTTTCTGTTACTGCGAAGGATACAGAAATTGATAGCATAATGAAAGTTGCAACAAAATATGTTCTTAGCATTAAAGAGCAAGATTTAGAAAG
>JBDRJD010000042.1:0-5503 GCA_043815245.1 archaeon | reverse complement strand
GAATTATGAGTATGATAAAAATGTAAAGAAGTATGAAGACTGTTATTATGATGGATATAATTTAGGGTATAATCGGGGCTTTAAAAAAGGGTATGTGAAGGGGTTTAATGAGGGAAGAGATGATAGAGATTATGAGAGAAGTTATAGGGGGGGTGATTGTTATTATAGTTCTGGGAAGTATTATTGTGAAAGAGAGTCTTACACAACTTCAAATAAATATTATGACAGAGATTACTATGATTATGAGTATTATGATAGAAGAAGACATAGTAGTGATTATGGAACAGAGAGACATGATGATGGTTTTAGGTTTTTGAGTAGGGTTTTGGGGGATGTGTTTACTAGAAATTAGGTTAAAAGTTCTCCAATGTAAGGCGCTTCTAATGGGCCCTTAAAATCTGCTGGAGGATATTTCTCGGGATCTTTGTAAGAATAATGATAAATTTTTTCAGGGGAATCGCCTTTGTCAAAAAGTCTCTCAGCTGCCTGGAAAGCTTTCTTGTGAAATCTTGAATTGAAATCGTGATAAGCAATGTTTGCACCTTGACTTTCTATTTCAAATTTTCTCTGAGCAAGTAACATAAAAAACATAGCCCCTACCTCGGCTACGTAGCTATCTTCGTGTGGAAAAACTATATGGCCTACCTCGTGCATTAAATTTCTGAAATTGAGGATTACCTCTTCTCTTGATAATACAGCTAAATGGCTGTAATTTGCTCCTTTTACTTTTTTTGCCCTCTTCTTTGTTCTGCTATTCTTCTTACATCCAAACTCTTCGGTAAGAAGCCAGTAGGCAAAAAGTTCCATTTTATCTTTAGGGAGAAATACTATATTTGCGTAGTCTTGCAAGTTTTCTCCAGTTAGACCATAAAATATTTGGGTGGAAAAAAATCTACTTAATAGTTCTCCTTCTGATTCTACTTTCCATTCAAGATCTTGATAATACTCTACTCCTTCTAAATCGGGGAACCTTTTAAGTGACAAACCAGTAAATAATTGCTGATATTCCCCGTTTATCTCAATTTTTTTTGGTCTTTGCCCATAATTTTTAGGTTTATTAAATAATTTCATTTTTAAGAATTACTAAAAATTAGATTTTCCACTTACCGTTTTCTTGCACTACCTTACCATCAAGAATTATTTTTGCTTTTTTCATGTCCTTTACAATATCCCAGTGAATTGCAGAGTCGTTTCCCCCTCCATTTTTTTTATAAGCTCTACCTAATGCAAGATGGATTGTTCCATCAATTTTCTCATCAAATAGTAAATTCTTAGTAAACTTAGTAATTCCGGGATTGCAGCCTATTCCAAATTCACCTACATAAGAGGCGTTTTCATCGGTGGCAAGCATTTCCTTAAGGAAAGCTTCGTTTTTAGAAGCCTTTGCTTCAACTGCTTTGCCATTTTCAAATTTTAAGAAAATATCGGTGACTTCTTTCCCTGCTTCAACTGCAGGATATTCAAATTTTATCCAGCCATTTAAAGATTCTCTGACTGGTGCCATGAAAATTTCTCCTCCAGGCATGTTTTCTTCGCCTTTATCAATATCTAGTTGTTTTCCTCTGATTTTAAATCTAAGATCTACATTTTCTCCGAGTAGATAAACCTCTTTACCTTGTCGAAATTTTTTAGCTACTTTATCTAGGCGCTTTCCTAGTTTTTTCCAATCAATTAGGCAAGATTTGTATACAAAATTCTCGTATTCTGTGAAAGACATGTCTGCTTCAATCGCGTGGGCCATGCATGGGTAAGCGATACTTACTCTTTTTATTTTGTCGCGCCTTTCGTTTATGTGATCTGAGACGGGCTTCATAACTTTTTGGCGAGCTAGAATCTTTTTTGTATCTACAGAAGTCATTTCTCGTGTGTTTAAATCTGTTTGAATACCGATGTAAGCTTGAGCGTCTTCAACTAGATTCATGAAGTGCTTTGGAAATTTTTCAATTTGTTCTTTTGAAGCGTATTTATAAAAGAAATCTGCTATATTTGGCAGGCCGAATCTTAAGTGGGGATGTGCACCTATTAAAATTATTTCCTTGTATAGTTCTACGAGGAAAGGAATTGACTCTGTATCCCCTGAAATAATTACGTTGTGTCCTTTTTTAGCTTCTACACAGTAGTTTACTGCGAGTTTTGCTAGTTTGCGAGTGCGTAAATCAAGTGGCATTTTAACCAATAAGTATCCCTCCATGATATTCGCAACGCATTGCTGGTTGAGGAAGTGATTCTTTAGTGCAATCTGGAAATCTATTTGTACGGGAAACATCGTGACCGGCAAAAACTAGAAGGTTTCCACGAGTTATAGCGTTATAATCCCAGTAATACCCCTCGCCATCTACCCAGTGATGACCTACGTCTAATCCTCTTGTTAACTCAGATTCAGGACCTCTAAATGGGCGTTCTGGGGATACCCTGGATAAGGAGTCATTAAGAAATGCATCTGCAATTGCTTTAACATCGGCTTGATTGTAAATTATAATATCCATGTGGCCGCAATAGGACATTACCCATAAAGGGGTACCTTCTTCTCCCCCGTGTCTGACAAGTTCAAACCCTCCAAAAACCCTGCTACCAAAAAAGTTGTCTTCGTAATGAAGGTCTCCTTCTTGATTAGTAAAACGCTCATACCCTTTTAGTAAACCTTTTTCTACGCGTTTATACTCTCCCCCACCTGCAAATCCTAAACGCTTATTTTCAACTAAGAAGTTTCTAAATTCTTCTTCTACGAGTACTATTCCTCCTATTTCTAGTTCTGTCATTTTAAGTTTACTCAGAATTAGGCCTCTGCAAGCCACCACCCCTTAGAATTGCAGATTTTTGGAGTATAAAAAACTAACTATTTTGACTTATATCTTAGATAAGAGCAATTTATTTAAAGGTGTAAACATGGTGAAGACTATGGAATCGCACTTGAGGTGTATTATGCCTTCTTGTGACTTTAAAGAGTCAATTTATAAAGAGCTTACTGAATGCCCTAAATGTGGGAGTCTTCTCGATGTAGTTTATTCTGGACAGGACGCTTATTCGTACAAGGAGTTATTTAAGTGTAGGCGGGGAGATACTGAAAAGATATTTAATAAAAGCGGGGTGTGGAGGTTTAGGGAGCTTTTGCCTTTTCCTTTAACCCATAAAAATCCTGAAGAAATAATGGTATCTTTAGATGGGAAAGAAGGGCAGTCAAGTCCGTTTCATTTAACGGAAGTAGCGAGATATGTGGGAATGAAGAGCGATAATTTTTATTTGCAAAGTGAAGGGGAGAATCCCACGGGAAGTTTTAAGGATAATGGTATGGCTGCGGCATTTACACATGCAAAAATGTTAAATAGAGATAAGGTTGTTTGCGCAAGTACTGGAAATACTTCTGCTTCAATGGCTGCTTTTGCTGCAAATGAGCTTGGGGGAATAAAAGCAATTATATTTATTGGGAGTGGAAAGATTTCTATGGGAAAGCTTGCTCAGAGTTTAGAGTATGGGGCTAAAGTAATCCAAATTAAAGGAGATTTTGATGATGCAATGGATAAGGTGATTAAGGTTGCTGAAAAAGAAAACTTGTACATTATGAATTCTATAAATCCTTTTAGATTAGAAGGGCAAAAGACAATGATGTATAGGTTATTAGAGGGATTGAATTGGCAGGTTCCTGATTGGGTGGTTTGTCCAGGGGGAAATCTGGGAAACTCTAGTGCGTTTGGAAAAGCTTTTTTTGAATTAAGAGCACTTGGATTGATAGATAAGATGCCAAGAATAGCGGTAATTAATGCAAAGGGGGCAGACACCTTATACAGGCTTTATAATGAAGAGGGTGTGAAGTGGAATAATGGTCAGGCTGATTTAGGAAAGATTAAAAAATTCTATGCGCAGATGGATAAAGAAAATAGGAGAGCGAGTACAATTGCGTCTGCTATTGAAATTAATAGGCCTGTAAACTTAATGAAGACTTTAAGGGCGTTAGAGTGGACAAGGGGGGTTGTTGAGGAAGTTTCAGATCAAGAGATGTTAGATGCAAAGGCGATAGTAGGGAGAAATGGATTTGGATGTGAGCCTGCTAGTGCTGCTTCAGTAGCCGGGATAAAAAAGTTAGTTGAAAAAGGAATTGTGAAGCCTGAAGAAACAGTTGTAGGAATTTTAACTGGTCATCAGCTTAAAGACTCTAAAGTTACAGTAGAATACCACAGTAATAAAGAGAATAAGTATGCTAATCTTCCGATAGAAGTAGAAAATAGTGCGGAAGACATTATTCGCGTTCTTGAGTAGTTGGTTCTAGGAATCTTATGTTCTGCGCAATATATTGAAAAGTTTTTTCTCCTGAATGAATACAGTTAGAGGAGAGAGAGATTGCATATCTTTTATTATTGTAATCAACTAGAGAAGCAAACATATACCCGTCCATGATGGTTGTTTGGGTACCTTCTGGGAGGGGAGTTTCGTAGATTTCTACTTGGTGAAATGTTCCGGAGATTGCGTGTTGACTGCCAATTAAATAATAAGCTGTGGAGTTTTCTAGTTGTGAAAAGCCTCCTTCTCCTAATTCTTTTTTAAGTTTTTGAAAATCAGTTTCAATGGTGTTTTCAAGTGAGGAATCCCAGTGAATTCTTAACCTTTCTGAGCGAGGAGTATCTGGCCATTCAGGTAGAATCATAAATTCGTCTTGGGGAAGTTCTGGTATGTTAAGATAAGTCCAAAGTCCATGCAGGCTGTTAGTTTGCATTTGATCAACAAGAAGCTCCCCATTAAGGTAAACCCGGTCTGGAGTTGATGAATCTCTTGAAATTACTTTTTCAGCTTTCTTGAAATTAATTGGGAGTGTGTAGAGTCCAGAGGGGGATGTGAAAAGAGGAGTTTGTTGATGTTGAACAAGGAATGGAGGTTGATGTGAGGGTATTTGTTGTGGTTCTGGTCCAAATAAAAATATAAGTGCTGGTACCCCAATAGCAATTGCTACTCCTGCAATTGCGCTAGGTACTGATTCTAATTTAATTTTTTTCATGTTTTTTTTAAATATGTGGGGTTTTTAAACTTACTAGTTTTCTGGATTAGAGGATTCTAAAAACTTAAAGTCTTTGATGAGATAATAAAAGGCGCCTGTGGGATCTAAAAAGCTGTTTGTATTAGCAGTGTGAATTTGGTATCTCCTAGGCCCGTGGTCTACTAAAATTAGTGTGTTGGGTTTGCTATTTGCATAAAATGCTGTTCCAATTCCAGGGCAATGATCAATGGTTACTGGGAGAGCAGCAGGTGTAAAGTTGAGGGTGGCTGCCATTTGTTCTTCTAATGTGGCTATCCTTTCATGGCCTCCTTCAAACATTGTATGGGGTTTGCCCCAAGAAATTGTAATTTCAGATAAATTGAGAAAAGGTAAAGAGTGATACAAGTAGAATCTGTCTGAGCCTCTTTCAGAACCTTCGATAGTAAGTATATATGTCCACTCGCCATATTTACTATTTTGGCCAACAAGTTGATTAATTTGTCTATCTCTTTTTTCGCCTTGGATTAAAGTTGTAAA
>JBDRJD010000041.1:0-20523 GCA_043815245.1 archaeon | reverse complement strand
GGTATGAAGAGTTTAATGAATGTGTAGAGAGCAACTGTCCTGGAGAGGAAATGGAATGTACTGGAGAGGTAACTTTGCAATGTTCTGATTTGGATAATGAGTATGATTGTATAGATATTCAAGATTGTGGTTGGGAAGATGGAGGAGAAGATGTTTGTGGTAGCCAGCCTACAGTGTGTGGAGAGCTTGGAGAAGATGACTGCGGAATCCAGGTTGGATGTAACTGGACTCAAGGAGAGGGGGATAATGTTTGTGAAGGAACTCCTAACTTATGCAGTAGTTATGGTGATGAAAGTAATTGTAATTTAGCTGGATGTTTGTGGGAAGATCCTTGTGGAGGATATTTAAGTGCTCAAGATGCATGTGCTCAAAGTATTGAAGGATATTGTTATGGAGAGCCTGATGCTTGCAGTGAGTTTGATGGTTTTGAAAGCTGTGATATTGTAGGATGTGAGTGGAATTATCATGGGGGACAAGAAAGCTGCATAGGAACTCCTGAAGGAACTTGCAATGGAGAGGATTTAGAAGACTGTGAGCAAGTGTTAGGGTGTGATTGGGGTCATGATTCAGATTATTCTTGCACAGGAGATGTAGAATTAGAATGTTCTGATTTGGATAATTCAGAAGATTGCGGAATTATTCCAGAATGTATCTGGGAAGCTAAAGACCCTGAATGTGACAAGTGTATATCCACTTTATGGCAAGTAACAGATGAATTTGAGTATGATAATCCATTTACAGTAGATGAAAGCTGTGATCATAAGGTATGTTATTATTCAGCTGACTTATTAGGGAATATGGAAGATGAAGAGTGTCAGGTGTTTTCAGTTGACAACACTGCTCCAGAAATAACAATATTAAACCCTACTCAAGCAGAAGCTGAAAGTGTTGAAAAGTGCATTCAGAGTGTAGTTGCACTAGTTGAAGATGATAAAACAGGAGTAAAGGAAGTTTGGGCTGAGTTATATGATGATAATGACACAATGGTTAGAAGTGTTGTAATGAGAAAAACTGTCTACGGAACTTGGGAAGCTTTAATGGATAAGCAACTTCCAGTTGGAGAGTATAATCTTATTGTGAAGGCAAGGGATAATGTGGATAATGTAGGAGAAGCTTTAATTGTAGAAGAGTTAGTAGAAAGCGTTTTTGTAGAATACATTTCTCCAGCAGTCTGTGAGATTGACCCTGAGCAAGGTGGAAGCTGTGACTTTACCTTCCATGTGTGCATGAGGGGCGGAAACTCAATGTATATGTGGATGAATAAGCTTGGAGGAGTTGTTACACCAGGAATGATGAATGCAATGATTTCTTCTGGAGGAGAAGAAACTTTTGTAGGATTAAAGCATGATGATTTTGAAAGTGATGCAGGATTATTATTACTAAGCGAGGGTTGTGAAGCACTAAACGAAAGGACTACTTTTGATTTAAGCCTTGAACTAGATGAAGATACTGCTGGAATGCTTGGAGTTGGAAATCATGAATTAGAATACTGGCTTAGATCAGGCTTAGTGGCATGTGAGTTAGACTAAAGGGATTTAAATTTATTTTTTAATCATGACAATCGGAAAAAAAACTTTTTTAATATTTTTAACACTTGTTCTAGTTAGTAGCTTAGTTCTAGGGGCAGATTATCATGGAAATTTAGGCGTAGATGTAGGTGATGGAAGTATTGTTATAGGGCCTCCTGGAAATGGTGAGTGTATAGAAGATTGGTCTTGTAGCTATTGGAGTAGCTGTGTTAATAGTTCAGAAGCTTTTGTGTGCGTGGATTGTAATACTTGTGGAACTTATGATTTAATTCCAGAAACTTGTGGAGATAAAAGAGCTTGCGGAAGCTCAGGAAGCGATGGGGGAACTACATACCTGAGTGGCGGTGGTGGGGGAGGTAGTAGCAGTAGCAGCAATAAAAAATGTGTGGAATTATGGCAGTGTGGTGCTTGGACTGAATGTGTAAATGGAAAGCAGACAAGAGAATGTTCAGATAGTAATAATTGTGGGACTGTTGCATTAAGGCCTGGGGAGTCAAGGGATTGTGAAGGTGGGATTGTGAATGATGAAGGTGGGAACTTGGTTGGCCCTTCTGAAACAGAAGTTAATGGAGGAATATTGGGGGCGGTGACTGGATTGGGGGGAAGAATAGCTCAAAGCAAGGTGGCTTTATCTTTAATGTTTATAATAATTTTATTAGTTCTAGCTGTAGTTTTAGTTTTATTAAGGCGATACGTTGAGTAAGTTTCCCTTGAAACTTTTCATAATGTTTATTAATCCTAAATAATAGGAATAGCTATGAAAAAAGGACTTGCACTTATATTCGCTGTTATTTTCCTCGTTTCAGTTGTTGGGAGTGGTGAAAGAGAAGAGTATTTTGTAAGTGGACAGTGGACTACAGATATACCTGTAAGAATGCAGCTTCAGGATTCTACTGGAGTTATAAATGCCACAAGAACCTGGAGCTTAAGTGCTTCTGGGGTGAATATCACTGGAGTGGACCAAACTATCTGCGTACTTGACTCTGGAGTTAATTTTACTCATCCTGACTTGCTTAATAAGAATCTTACTTGTAATATAGACTGTATGAATAAGGGATGTTTAGAAAACTGCACTTTAATAGATGATAATGGACATGGAACGCATGTAGCGGGGATACTTGTAGCAAATGGCACTACAATGAAAGGGGTAGCACCAGATGCACATTTAATTAGTTTAAAGGTGCTAGACCAAAATGGGAATGGTTTTATGTCAAATGTAACTTCGGCAATTAATTGGTGTGTGAATAATGCTTCAAAGTATAATATTACTGTAATAAGTATAAGTTTAGGTACAGAAGCTCCGACACTGTATGATAGCTATTGTGATGGTGTAGATGCAAGTGCTACTGCTGCTGTTAACAATGCCATTGCAAATAATATATCGGTAGTAGCTGCTACTGGAAATGATGGCAATGCAACCCATATTGCCTTACCTGCTTGCATTACTAATGTTACTGCAGTTGGAAATACAGATAAAAACGATGGTATAGCTTCAGATTCAAATTATAATAACCTGACAGACTTGTTTGCCCCTGGAGTTAGCATTAATTCTACAAAAAAAATAGGAGGGTATGAGACTAGATCTGGGACGTCAATGGCTACTCCACATGTTTCAGCGGCTTTTGCGCTTGTAAGGCAGTTTTATAATATCGAAAAAGGCAGAGCGCTTACATCAGCAGAGACTGAAACTGCTTTTAAAGATAGTGGGATATTAATTGATACAGGTAGTGAAAATATCAGTAGAATAGATGTTTATTTGACTATTTTATCTTTAATCAACCCTCCAAATGTAACTTTAGACTCGCCAATAAATGGGAGTTACATTGCTAGTCAACAAAATTTCACTTGTAATGTTTCAACTTCTATTACTTCTTCGTTGACTAACATTACTTTTTATTTGTACAACTCTACTTCAGATACTATTTATACTGAAACTTCAAATGTATCTGGGGTAAGTAATTCAAGTAGTTTTAATTATACTTTAGCTGAAGAAGCTTATGGGTGGAATTGCAGAGTAGAAGACAATCAGAATAATTCTTTTGCAGAAGCAAACTATACCATAACTTATGATGTAACTTATCCATTATTGAATTTGAGCTCTCCTGCAAATTCTTCTACACAAACATCAAGCAACAGTGTGAAATTTGAGTTTAATTTAACAGACACAAATATCGCTAACTGCACCTTAATTATTAATGGGGCGATAAATACCACAAATACAAGTTTGTCTGGAGTGGGAGATTCAGTTAGTATTAATTTGCCGAATGCGGTTTACAACTGGAGTGTAAACTGTTCTGATTTAGTCTTACAAGTAAATGAAAGTGAGACCAGGATACTTACGGTAAATTATCAAGCTCCAGCTGTAGAGGAAACTCCGAGTGGGGGAAGTGGTGGGGGGGGTGGTGGAGGGGTAATTACATATAGTATTACTGATAAGGAGCTTAGTGAAGGAGTAAGCAAGAATCTGAGAATAAATGATAGGATGAAGTTTAATTTATTAAATGGGACTTATTATTTGACTTTAAAGAGTCTAAAAGGCAGTTTAGCAAATATTTTAGTTGAAAGTGTTGGGGGGAATGTTACGCTCGGAGTAAATGAGAGTAAAAAGTTGTCTTTTGAAGATAATTATAATAACTTGCAAGTGAGGCTATTAGGAATTAGCAGTACGAGGGGAGAGGTTTATATCAAAGAGTTAAATGAGCTTATATTGAAACCAGAAAAAGTAAATGCTTTTAATGAAACAGACGCTACAGGGGAAGATCCTAATGGAGAAGTTCAAGAAGTTAATGGAGAGGATCTTAAGGTGATGTATATAATAATAGTTGCAGTAGTTTTAAGCGCCATTATCATAATAGTAAGCAGAGAGATAATAATAAGAAGAGTGAAGAAAATGCCCAGTTTTAAAAAGAAAGACTAGGAGACACACTCACAAATGCCTTGATTACAGGCACCTATTTCTCCAGATTCACAGGTAAGAAAGCTACATTCATTATGGGTATTGCAGGAAACTTTAACCGAGCCTGAAGAAATGCATTCACAGAGACCTTCATTGCATCCTGGAATTGCGTCTGAGTTACAGTTCAAATTAGCGCATTGAGCATGAGAGGTGCAAGATCCATTAGTTGAAAGGGTTGCTGGGCCTGCAGATACATCTTCAGCCCACTGGCATTTTTCTTCAACGCAAGAACATGCTGCATTAAATTTTTCATCATCAAAGCATTCTTTTGCAACACAGATAGTAGATATTAAATCCTGACTCTTGCTTTGACAAACTTCAGCATTACATCCTCCCCGGACACAATCTGAATCTGAATTGCAAGAACCTTTAGTAGAAATTCCACAGAATTCAGAAAAACTATATTTGCCGTCGGTGTTTCCAGAATTAGTCTTAGTGATAATAAGGGAGAGTAAGAAAACTACGAATAGTATTATTAAAAGGATAATGAGGGCATAAATTAATTTCATCCTGGTTATTTTCATTGTCATAAAGGGATAAAATTATTAATGTTTAAAAATATATCCCTTAACAAAAGATTTATAAATGGTAAAACTGTTTATATGATAGAAAAAAGGGTGAAATGGTAGCAAAGAAATTATTTTTAGGTGTATTGTGTTTTCTAGTATTAAGTTTGGGACTGGTTTTTGCAGCTCATGTTATTCATTTGGCAGGGGGCGCAAGTAGTATAACTGAAGTTACAATCTTAGAAGATACTTACACTCTAATTAATATTACTGTAAATAATACAGACGCTGGGCAGCTTGCCAACATTACTCAAGTAAATATTACTCTTCCAAGTACTTTTACTCTTTTATTAAATGGGACTGATTCTGCTTTTGTGAGTTATTCAGCTACAAGCACGGTGTTAAGCTGGGAGAATGCTACGGATTATTTGATAAATGGGAGCGCTGTGCAGTACTTTTGGGTTAATGTAAGTTGTGATACACCTGGAAATTATAATATCACTGTGATCACGAGCAATGCTACTTATGTTTCCACTTCAAATCTTTCTGTGACTGTTAATGATACAACTGTTCCTGGATTAGTATATAATAGTGGCACCACTTCAGCTGGAAATAGTACTGCGGGCAATGTATTTGTTAATGTTACAGCCTCTGATAATATAAACACAGATATGATTACAATATACTTGAGAAACTCTACAAATGACGTGATAAATCAGACTAATTCAACTCCACAGGCCACTGAACTGAGTTTTAATATCACAGATTTAAGTGATGGAAAGTATAGTTTTAATGCAACTGTTAATGATACTTCAGGGAATATGAATTCTAGTTCAATAAGAGTTTATAATGTGGACACTACAAAGCCCTTGGTTAATTTTAGTGATCCTTTTGCAAATGGAGCTAATAGTTCATTAAATGAGATTTTTGTAAATGTATCTGTATTTACTGAGATAAACTTCAATAGTGTGGTTTATTATCTGTATAATTCAAGTGGATTGTTAAATTCAACTATGTATGAAACAAGAGTCTATGATATTAACTGGACTGGATTAAATGACGAGATGTATTATGTAAATGTTACTGTTAATGATTCAGCTGGAAATTCAAATTCTACAGTTACATTGAACAGAAGAGTTGATGCTACTGGGCCTGTAACTGCTTTTGTAACCCCGAGCGACATTCATACTAATTACTCTCGATCAAATATTTTTGTAAACTTAAGCATAAGTGATAGTAGATTGATAGATGCATTTAACTTAACTTTGCATAATTCTACACAAGACCCTATAAATACGACTGGGATAAGCAGTAATTCTGATACTTCAACATATTTATCGTTTAATATTACAGATTTAAGTGATGGGATTTATTACTATAACGCCAGTGGAAATGATAGTTTAGCAAATGTAAATGTAACTGCTACACTAACAGTAACTCTTGACACAGACCTGCCAAATGTTACGATTGATGAATCTTTATCTCCTGCAGATGCGTTAACTACGGGTGCTAGCGCATTTAATTTTACCTTTAATGTGAGTGATAAGACCAATATCTCAACTTGCTATTTAGTAGTTGATGGGGAAATTGTAGGGGTGTCAAGATTGACTTCTCCTAATCAGGGGGGGATAAATGGGATATATGCAAGTGGTTTTAGTATTGCTACTCATACTTGGTATATTAATTGTACTGACTATTGCGGTAATACTGGAAATAGTTCATCAAGGACCTTAACAATAAGTGGTGTTACAGGAGATCCAGGATCTTCTGGGGGTGGTGGTGGAGGCGGCGGAGGTGCTTCTACTTACTCTCCTAGCGAGTCAGAACTAGCAGCAGGTTATAAAAAAGCATTAAGTTCAGGTGATAAAGTTATTTTTAGTGCAAATGATGGAAGTCATACTATGACTCTAAGTTCTGTTAGCACAAATGCGGCGACAATAATAGTAGCTTCTACACCTCAGACTGCTACACTTGGAGTAGGAGATTCAAAGAAATTTGAAGTGGACAGTGATGGGTATTATGATCTTTCTGTTGTAGTAAACTCTATTGTTTCAGGAAAAAGTGCCAATGTGACTGTAAAAAGTGTAAATGAAAAGATTACAGGAAAAGATAAGAAAGCAGCAGCTACTCAAGACACAGAAGAGCAAACACCTCCTGGACAAGCTAAAAAAGAACCACAGCTTTCACCACAGGCGGCAAGTATTAGCGCAGGGATGATTGCAACAGTAATAATCATTGTATTAGTGATTGCAGGGATTGTAGGCGCTGTAGTTTACAGAGCAAAACATTCTGTTAGGTTGCCTAAGTTTAGAGGGTAATTGAAGTTTTCTAAGGTTAATTATTGGAAGGAAAGATTAACTGTTATACAGAGTAAATCCTAAACAAATCTACATTTCTAAAATCTAGGGTTTTTGACATAGTTATCAATTAATAACCTTTAAATACCAAATTATCTTTATGGAATCGCAGACTAGGCTGGCACGTTAGCCCTGTGCCATTTGCTAGTGGGCTTTAAGCAAGCTGTGAGGGGGGGCGTGATATGGACTTAAGTAAGTCTTTATTTGGACGTTGAGGTTTTGTCCTGCTCGATCTTGCTCTTGCGAAATGGGTCAGACCTTGATCGGAGCAGCCCTAAACATGAGTTAAGGTGCTTGTGGGGTAGCAAAACTGAGGAAAAATAAGGGTCGCTTCCTTAGGTTTATTGAGCAATCCCCTGAGTCTGCACTTAAAATCTGCACAGACTCAGATAAGATCAAAAAAACCCTCTCGTTTACCAACACTTAAAAGTGTTGGTTTGTTCGTTGGGTTTTTAGGATGATCCAAAATTGAAACAAGTAAATTTAAGGAGACCACATTCTAAAGAAGGTGGTTTCAATTTATGGACATGAAAAAAAGGATTGCTTATTTATTGGTAGCTATTTTTCTCGTAGCAGTATTTCTCAATTTATTATGGGAAGTTTCTCAATCTTCTCTATATGACTGGCAAAAAGAGCCATTAAAGAATGATGTGAATTTTTATGTAGGAAGAATATTAAAATCCACTTTAGGTGATGGAATATTTATCTTAATAATTTTCTTATTGATATCTGCTTACAGGAGAGGATTTATCTGGATTAATAAGACTAAAAGACTGGACTATATATTATTGTCAACTTTTGGACTTGTTTTTGCAGCACTAATAGAAATTAAAGCGCAGATTTACAATTCTTGGCATTATGGGGAGATAATGCCGACGGTGTTTGGCTTAGGAATTACCCCTTTAGTTCAGTTGGCGATTACAGGCACGCTGACCTTGATAATTGTGAGAAAGTTGGAATAAAACTTTATATACTTGAAAAATCTATTCCTTATATCAAAAAAACCTTTTAGTTTATCGCGCCTTAAAAGGTGTGGTTTGTTCGCGGGGTTTTTAGGATGATCCAAAATTGAAACAAGTAAATTTAAGGAGACCACATTCTAAAGCTTCAGGAATAAAAATTCCTGATAGTCATCAGAAATCTTTGATTTCTGAGATATGTGGTTTCAATTTATGGACATGAGAAAAAGAGGGCAGTTTTATATTGTTGCAGCAGTAGTCATTGTCATAGCATTGGTAAGTTTAGTTTCGGTTACTAATTACCTAAGAGCCAAAAATAAAGAGACTAAGATTTATGATTTGGGGAAAGAAGTGGGTGGGGAAACAGGGCAGGTTTATGATTATGGAACTTATAATATTGATAATCTGGAGACTGCTGGAATGAACATTGATGATCTGGCTAATGAGTGGCTTACAACCTATGTAGAGTATGCGAGTAACTACGGGCCCTCAGACTGGTTATTTGTATATGGGGACTATAGTCAAATGAATGTGCTTACTTTTACAAATGTTACAACTGGGAGAATCAGACTAGACTTTGGAGGATCTCCAAGTTTTGCAGACATAACTGCTACTAAAGGCGCTGGGTATAGCTTTGTACCAGGAATAGCAGATAAAATAAATGTAACTTTTTTTGATTATAGTTATGAATTTGATTTGAAAGAGGGAGAAAACTTTTACTTTGTGATTAGAAAGGAGGGATATGTTGAACAAGGATAGGATGAGAAGAATTACGGGCAAAAAAGGAGTGAGCTTAATTGTGGCATATGTTCTACTAATTGTAATAGCACTTTCTCTAAGTGCGGTAGTTTATGCTTGGCTAAGAGGATATCTTCCTAGTTATGGAGGGGAGTGCCCTGATGAAGCCGCAGTGGTAGTTATAGACTATGACTGTAGCAGTCCAGGATTTCCTAATATTAATATTACCTTGAGAAATCAGGGAAGATTTAGCGTCGGAGGATTCTTAGTTAAGGGGGGGAATTCAAGCACTTCACTTGCAATATACCCTCTTGTGGATATAGATCATTATTTTGAAGAAACTCCTGGAATGTTTTATGTGCATGATTTTAAACCGGGTGTTGAAATTTCGCAAGGATTTGATTATAGGAATTTGAATAGAATCGATAAGGTGGAAATACAGCCGTTTATGTATGATGATACTGATCCGAGCAAAGATCCAGTATTATGTGAGAGAGCAGTAGTAGTTCAAAGTATTGAGAGCTGCCCATAGTAATCATTAAATTTTTAAAGATAACTAGGCATTAAAAATAAGATTTAAAATGAATTTAAAAGTCAAAAAAGGGGTAAGTCCGGTAGTTGCAACAGTACTCCTAATCGCAATTGTGGTAATGATTGCAATAATTATTTTCTTATGGGCAAGAGGTTTTGTAAAAGAAACTTTTGAAAAACAAGGAAAACCAGCTTATCAGGCTTGTGAACAGGTGAATTTAGAGATTGTCTTATCTACAAGCAATACCGGAAATCTAGAAGTTGTAAATAGAGGGAATATACCGATTTATATGGTTGATTTAAAGAAAATAGGAAGTGGCAGGGTTGAGACTCAGAGTGAGAAAATCGAACTAGGGCAATCACAGTCTGTAGTTTTAACTGATAATGAGGGGGATTTTACTAGCTACGATGTAATTGAAATAGTTCCAATACTCCTTGGGAAGAGGGGGGATCAGAAAAGTATAAAACACTGTATTGATAATACAATTAAGGTTCAAGTTTAAAAATGATAAAAAAAGGAGTGAGCCCAGTTATTGCATCTGTTCTAATGGTGTTAGTAACAATTGTAGCAGTGGCGCTAATTTCAGCTTTTTTAATTCCGCTTGTGAAGGATAACTTAACGGGCGGGGGGAATTGTTTTAAAGTGATAGGAAAGCTGGATATTAACACAGATACAGGATATACTTGTTATAACATTACAGGGGATACAGTGCTAGTAATGGTTGAAAGAGGGTATTTAGAAGAAGACATTGACATAGTGGGATTGAATTTTTATATAACTGCTGGGGCTGAAAGACAGAGCTATGAGGTGACAAATGGAGATAGCGACCCGGGGATAAGGATGTACAATGAAAGCGGGTATAATAGTTCCTTGTACCTACCTAAGGAAGGAGGAGCGCTAACTTATGTGTTTGATATGGCAGCTGTTTCAAGTACTCCAGAAGCTGTGGAAGTATCTGCAGTTTTAGACGATGGAAAAGTTTGTGACCCTGTTTTTTCTAATTTACCTAAATGCGCAGTATTTTAGTTTTTAGTAAAATGAACAGCAATAAAGGGCAAGTGTGGGTAGAAACTGTAATCTATACTCTTATAGGTCTGACTATAATTGGAGTACTGCTCACACTAGTAACTCCAAAAATAAATGAGACGCGGGATAAGATAGTAATTGAGCAAAGTGTTGAGGCTCTAAACTTTTTAGATGGAAAGATTAGTGAAGCGAGGTTTGTTGCTGGAAATACTAGGCAGTTCTCTTTAACTATAAAAAAGGGTGAAATGATATTTGATGGAGAAAACGATACAGTAGAGTTCTTTATAAGAGGTAGTAAGTTTGTGTATAGTGAGCCCGGAGTTGAAATAACTGAAGGAAGGGTTAAAGTTTTAACTTCTGAGGTGGTGGGGAGGTATGATGTGAGTTTAAAAATTGACTATTCTGGAAGTTTAAACATAACTTACCAGGGAGAAGATGTTGTAAAGACCCTGCAACAGGCTTCTGTGCCTTACGATTTGTCGCTTACAAATGAAGGTGTGGCAAACAATCGCACAGAAATAAGCTTTTCAATTTAACTTTAGAGTTTCCTTTGAGGATACATTTAAATATCTTGTCTTGTTTTTAGGAATATCAAAGAGGAAGATGGCAGAACAGATTACTCAAAAAGGGAATGGAGTTTACATAGATTTGAATCCTGCCATACCTGCCCTACCCAGAATAGCTGATAAAACAAAGATGGATGTAAGATACACGCTAATTTCTCCTTACGCTTATGCACATATTTATTGGGATCCTAGAATAAATGAGGTAGTTTACGAAGTAGAGGAGCCCTTGCTTGCAGAAGAAGAAAAAATCCTTTTAGAGAATATTGAGGATGGGATGAAGGAAGTAATCAATATAAATGTGTTAGTTGAAAAAACAACTGAAGCTATGATAGAGTATATTGACAAAACTGCGAGGCTAATTGTTTCTGAACTTAACATTGGGATTTCTGAAGAGACTTACAATAAAATATTTTATTACCTTTATAGGGATTTTATCGGGTTTAATGAAATTGAAGCTTTAACAAGAGACTATTTTATTGAAGATATTGAATGTAATGGGGTCAATACACCGGTATATATTGTCCATAGAGTTTACAGGAATGTAAAGACTAATGTTTCATTTAACAACATAAGTTATCTTGCTAGTTTTGTTGAAAAGCTTTCTCAAAGATGCGGGAGATATATCAGCTATGCTTCACCACTGCTTGATGGAAGCTTGCCAGATGGAAGCAGAGTGAATGCTACATATACGACAGATGTGACCTCAAAAGGGCCTACTTTCACGATCAGAAAGTTTACTAAGATTCCTTGGACACCCCCACAGCTAATCTCCTTGAATACGCTAAGTCCGGAGATGTTAGCATACTTTTGGTTGCTGATACAGTATAAATCAAACATCTTAATCACAGGGGGAACTGCTTCAGGAAAAACAACTTTGCTTAATGCAATTGCTTTTTTTATCCCTCCTGAATCCAGGGTGGTAAGTATTGAAGATACGAGGGAAATTAATCTTCCTAGAGAGAACTGGTTGCCAAGTGTTGCGAGGACTGCAGTTGGGGTGGGTAAGATGGGGGAAGTGGATCTTTTTAGCTTATTAAGGAACTCGTTTAGACAAAATCCAGACTATGTAATTGTGGGGGAAGTAAGAGGTAAAGAGGCTTTTGTTTTATTCCAGGGTATGGCTTCAGGTCATGCAAGTATAAGCACAATGCATGCAGATTCAGTAGACACAGTAGTAAAGAGGCTTGAAACACCTCCAATTGAGCTTTCGCCAACTTTAGTAAACACTTTGGATGCAATTGCCATTATGAGCCATGCAATTGTTAATAAACAGGAAACAAGAAGATTGAGAGAGGTAGTAGAGGTAGTTAATGTAAATCCAGAAGGAATTGCTATTACTAACACCCCTTTTAATTGGGATCCTGCAAGTGATAGATTTTATTTTAAAAAGTATAGCAAGGTTCTAGAGAAGATATCACACCGATATGGGATTCCACAGGAAGCACTATTCAAAGAATTCCAGATAAGAACAAAGTTTTTGTATGCACTATATAGCAAAAAGATATTTGGTTTTGAAGAGGTCCAAGTTGCAATAAACGAATTCTATAAAAATCCGCAGGCTGCGATGCAAAGGTATGGGGTAAATTAAGGGAAGTTAGAATATCCTTCAATACCGGGTAGTATATTATTACTGGTAATATAGCAAAGTTTATATACTATTAAGGATATAATAAAATTATGGGTAGAATCAAGCTAGATGGGTATTTCTGTGAGAGATGTAACCATAAATGGATTCCTAGGAATGAAGAAGAACCACGAGTATGCCCTAGATGCAAAAGCCCTTACTGGAATGTTCCTAGAAAAAGGAGGAAGAAATGATAGATTTGTATAAAGTGCAGCTAATAGCGCAGCTTGTGGAGGCAATGCATGAATCATATTTAAAATTAGAAGAAGCGCACTCTAAAAAAGATGTAGAGATGATAAAGAGGGCGAGGGAAGCGATTCTGGATTTTAAGGGGAAAATTGACGAGGTGTTAAAATGATTCAGAACTTGGGAAATAATATTATGATGGAAAGGAACATTGCAAGGGAACTATTCACCTTGTCTCAGCAATATAATAGTATGATGCAGGAGGGCCATAGTGAGTTCAATAAATTACTAAGAAAACAGGAAGAAAAGATTTTGCTGCAGACTATAAACTCGCTTGTCTCCCAGTTAAAAATAATTAACAACTCGATTCCTGAGGTGCTTAAGGGAATTTCTGGATATAAGCAGCTGCCAGGTTCGGAAAAATCAGCGCAGAACCTAGTGAGTCTAAACTATCAGCCTGTATTTAGCAGACTTGGTGAGGAGATAACAATTAAAAAAGAGGATATGGGAAAATTTAGAAGTGAAGTGGCGGCGAGTAAAGAGACAATAAAGCGACTTAAAAAGCACAAAGGAGATGTGGTAGAGCAATTTGCTGAGTTTAAAGGGGCTAGTAATTATGGGCGGCTGGCCAATTCTCTTTTTTTAAGATCTTCAATTTCTCTTCTTAAGGCGGGGTATTTTAAGAGGGTTTCAAAAGATTTAAGGCAGGCGAATCTAGCCATTCTCCAGAGTACATATGTGTCAATGATATTACTGTCGACGCTGCTTGCAGGAATTTTAGGAATCCTAGCTTATGTATTCTTCATTTTCTTTAGTTTGAGTTTAGAATTCCCGTTTATTAGTGTAGCAGTTATAGAGTCTTCTAGATTTGTTTGGAATTTACAAATTATACTCGCCCTCCCTTTATTGACTTTTTTAGCCCTCTACTTTTATCCCGGTTCAGAAGCTATGTCTCTAAAGAGGAAAATTGAGCAGGAGCTACCTTTTGTGACTATTCATATGTCTGCAATTGCTGGGAGTGGGATTGAACCTAGTCAGATTTTCAAAATAATTGCTATGAGTAGCGAGTATAAGTATACTAGGGGGGAGATTAGGAAGGTGATAAATCAAATAAATGTGTATGGATATGATTTATTTAATGCTTTGAAAAATTCTGCAAGAGCCACTTCATCCCCAAAGCTAGCAGAGTTATTTAAGGGCCTGGCCACAACCATAAGGGGTGGGGGAGATTTGATAAGTTTTTTAGAGAAAAGAGCAGAGAGCTTGCTTTTAGATTATAAGCTTGAAAGAGAAAAGTATTCTAAGGTGGCTGAAACATTCATGGATATTTATATTAGTGTAGTTATTGCAGCTCCCATGATCATGATGTTATTACTTGTATTGATTAATATAAGCGGGATTAGCGTGGGGCTTACGATGATGGGGTTTACTTTGGTAATCATTGTGATAGTAGTTTTAATAAATTTAATGTTTTTGGTGTTTTTGCACTTAAAACAACCTTCGTATTAGAATATAAATATGGGAGAAGATATGAGTTAAAATGGAACTTGAAAAAAAACATATACTTGGAATGGTTTTTGCATTTATAATTCTGACTGTTAATCTATTGTTTCTTAGGGATGAGAAAATATTTTACTTTGTAATTGGGATATCTGCCCTGATTGCGGCGCTGCCGTTTGTAGTTACACTTACCTTGGAAAGTACAAAGGATAGAGAGAATGATGAGATGTTTTTAGAGTTTTCAAGAAATCTTGTGGAAAGTGTTAGATCTGGAACCCCGGTTAGTAAGAGTATTATAAATGTGGGTGATAAAAATTATGGAAGTTTAACGCCTCATGTAAAAAAACTTGCAAACCAGATTTCTCTTGGAATTCCAGTGAAAGATTCCTTGGAAATATTTGCGAGAGATGTGGGGAGTCCTACTGTTTCAAGGGCAGTAACTCTGATAAGTGAGGCTGAGCAGGCAGGAGGGAGTATTGATGTCATACTTGAAGCTGTTGCAAAATCTGTAGCTACAAGTGAAAAATTGAAAAAAGAAAGAAAAGCAGCAATTTACAGTTTGGTTGTGCAGGGTTATATTATATTTTTTGTGTTTGTAGTGATAATGTTGATTATGCAGTATAAGATACTTGCAATGACAGCAGGTATTGCAGGCTATGCACAGGGGTTTGGTGGAGGGAGTAGTTTTGAAATTGAAGAGATTGGATTGGGGGGTGGGAATGTGTCTCCTGAGCAGTTTTCATTACCTTTTTTAATGTTGTTAGTTGCACAGGGGTTATTTGCTGGGATAATTATTGGCAAGCTGTCAGAGGGGAGTATTAAAGCGGGCCTGAAGCATTCGTTTGTATTTGTAATCCTCTCGGTGTTAATTTCAACTGGAGCTAATGTATTTTTTGGATGACAAGTCTAGAAAATGTTAAAAACAAGGAAAGTTTTATAAAACAATGAAAAACAAAAGAGGAATGAGTCACATTGAAATGATATCATCTTTTCTGATATTTGTAGGTTTCCTCATATTCCTTTTTACATTTCTAAATCCACTTAGAGAAGCTCCTGTAAATACAAATTTACTTGATTTAGTTGAACGGGGAATTTTAACAGAGATTAATGTGGAAGTAGGCGAACTGAGCTTTAGAATAAACCAGAGTTATGCTACCTGCTTTGAATTTAGTTATGATGATATTCGGGGAAAGGTAATTGCAAAAAATGAAAATGGGGACAAAGTTGATGCTGAAAGTTCTGGAAGCACAATTCGGGTTGGAGGGAGCGGGGAGTTTTTTAGGGTTTATATGCATCCTGACTTTACAGAAAGCAGTCTTGCAGGATGTTCTGTTTTTGAGGACTATGTGAATATAGGTCTATCTAAAAGCTACCGGATAGCGTATTATAACAATCTAGTTGAATTAAAAAACGATTATGAAAACGATTATAACAGCTTAAAGAATAGCCTGAACTTGCCGGCTAAAAATGACTTTGCATTTAGTGTCAG
Source organism: archaeon (assembly GCA_043815245.1). Lineage (GTDB taxonomy): Archaea > Nanobdellota > Nanobdellia > Pacearchaeales > GW2011-AR1 > JBDRJD01. Next base: position 4,555 of record JBDRJD010000041.1, on the reverse strand, counting down.
AGATGGGGATGAGAATGAGATGTTGAGTAGTGGGAGGACGGTGCCTAAAGGTATAAATGTACTCGCAAGGGATATTCCGGTTCAAACTTTGTACAGCGACGGAAACTTAACGTATTTAAGATTGAATATAAAAGTGTGGTAGCACAGGAAACCTAGTTTTCCTCTGCGGAACCTTCCTAAACTGTGGTGAAATAGAAAATGAATAATAAAAAAGGATGGTTAAGGATATTTGAAGCTTTTTTAGCAGTGATTATCATAGCGGGAGTTTTAATAGTCTTAGTTATGAATCAGAGAGCCCACAGCGACTTTGATGAGGGGATACAGGGATTTCAAAGAGGAGTACTTTTCGAAATAGCTGAGAACAATAATTATAGGCATCAGGTTTTGAATAATGATGCTACGGGGGTAGAAAGTTTTGTGGGTGGCAGGATGATACCTGGAATGGAGTTTTCTATGAAAATCTGTGGAGTAGAAGAAATTTGTAGGATAGATGGAGAGTATAATAAGGAAGTGTATGTTGCTGAAATAATAATTTCTTCAAATTTAACACTTTACGAGCCTAAGAAATTAAAGATATTCATGTGGGAATCATGAAATTTAAATTTCTTGAGCATACTGCAGACATAAAGTTTCGGGCTTTTGGAAAAAGCCTTGAAGAAGTATTTGAAAATGCGGCTTTAGCTATGTTTAATTCAATGTATGGTGGAAAGGTTAAAAGTAATATTAAAAGGAAAATTAAAGTTAGTGGCAAAGATAATGAAAGCTTGCTTTACAACTTTTTAGAAGAGTTTCTTTTTTTACTTGACTCTGAAAACTTTTTTTTGTCGACGGTAAAAGTTAAAATAAAAGGAAATGAGCTACAGGCGGAAGTTGTAGGAGATAAAGCAAGAAATTATGAGGTACATTTAGATGTAAAGGCAGTTACTTACAACGAGATGTTTGTTAAGAAGGAAAAACTTAAATATGTCTGCCAGGTAGTGCTGGATGTATGAAGATGGAAACAAAAAAAATCTCAAAATATGAGTGGAAGATAGAGAAAGAAGGGGGGATGAAGGTGCCAGTCACTATTTACGCTAGTGAGAAACTTCTTCAAGCTATGAAACAGGATATTACTTTAGATCAGATTAAGAATGTTTCAATGCTAAAAGGAATTGTAAAGCATGCTATCTGCCTTCCAGATGCTCATCAGGGCTATGGGTTTCCAATTGGTGGGGTGGCTGCATTTAATCTAGAAGAGGGAATTGTGAGTCCGGGAGGAGTGGGGTATGATATTAATTGTGGAGTAAGATTACTAGCTAGTGATTTAAGAAAATCAGATATAGAAGAGAAGAAAAAGGAGATTATTAACCAACTTTTTAGAGATGTTCCAAGTGGGGTGGGCCGGGGTGGAGCAATTAAGATAACCAAAGAAGATATTAAAGATATTTTAGAAAAAGGTTCAGGGTGGGCTGTAAAGAAGGGATATGGCTTAAAAGAAGATTTGGAAAGAACAGAAGATGAAGGATGCATTAAAGGGGCAAAAGCTAAAGATGTTTCAGAAAGAGCTATTAAACGAGGGCTTCCACAATTAGGAAGTTTAGGTGCAGGGAATCATTTTCTAGAAGTTCAAGAGGTAGATGAAATTTTTGATAAGAAAACTGCAGAAAAGTTTGGGATTAAAGAAAAAGGCCAGATCACTGTGATGATTCACTGTGGTTCAAGAGGGCTTGGACACCAAGTAGCTTCTGATTATATTAAACTGATGGAAGATAAATATGGATGGAAAGATCTGCCGGACAGAGAATTGATTAATGCCCCAATTAAAAGTGAGCTGGGACAGAGATATTTAAGTGCAATGGCTGCAGCAGCTAATTTTGGGTTTTGCAACAGACAAATGATTATGCAATGGACTAGAGATTCCTTTAACAAGATATTTGGAAAAGTTAAGCTTGATCTGATTTATGATGTAGCCCATAATGTAGCTAAGATTGAAGAGCATTTTGTCTACGGCAAAAAGATTAAATTGTGCGTCCATAGGAAGGGGGCCACTAGAGCTTTTAAAGATCAGCCAGTTATCATTCCCGGAAGTATGGGGACTGCTTCATATCTCTTAGTAGGAACTGAAAAAGCTGAGCAGGTTTCGTTTGGGAGTACTGCACACGGAGCAGGTAGAAGCTGTAGTAGAGCTGCTGCCTCAAGAAACCTAAGTGGAGAAAAAATAAGAGATGAGTTGGCGAGCAAAGGAATAGAAGTTAAGGCTGGAAGCTGGAAAGGCCTTGTTCAGGAAGCTCCACAGGCTTACAAAGATATTGATGAAGTTGTAAAGGTTTCCCATGAAGTAGGGATTGGGAAGCTAGTTGCTAGATTGAAGCCATTAGCTGTTATGAAAGGGTAAATTTATAAGTATATTTTTATTAGATAGAATATGAAAAAGAGGTTACTTATAGCATTATTTTTAATTATATTTTTAACTGGAACTGTAAGTGCACAAGAGTGGAACTGGAGTATTGAAATAGTAGATAGCGGGTTTAGTCCTGGAGAATATAATTCTATTGCAATTGGTGTAGATGGTTTTCCTGTGATTTCTTATTACTACTGGAATACAAGAGACTTAAGAGTAGCAAAGTGCCATAATCTTAATTGTAGTAAAAAAACAGTAACTACCCTTGAAGGACCTGATTTAGTAGGAGAATGGTCTTCAATCGCAATTACAAACAATGATAACCTTACTGTAGTTTCTTATTATGACCAGGTTAATCAAACTTTAAAGCTAGCTAAGTGCCAGGATGAAAACTGCACCTCTTCTAGAATCTTTAGGATGGGGTTGTTTGGGAGTGGTCCACATAGTTCTATTGCAACTTATATGCACTTTATAGTTATTCCGTCTTATGCAGCTAGCCCCATACACCGGAACTTAATGGTTACAAGTATAAGTTGTAGTGTTCCTGATTGCTCTATTGGAACGATTATAGGGAATGTTGAAGTGGATGATAGTGTGGATGATGTGGGGCAGTATACTTCAATTGCAATGAGTAGCGACGGAAGGCCTGCAATATCTTATTATGATGCAACGAACAAGAATTTAAAATTTGTTAAGTGTGATGATGTAAGGTGTAATGGAGTGGGATTTCCAGGCAATGTTATTCAAACTATAGATTCAGCGGGGGATGTGGGGATAGGAAGCTCAATTGCAATAGGGAGTGATGGATTTCCTGTAATTTCATATTATGATTTAACGGCAGGGTCTGTTAAAGTGGCAAAATGCCTTACCGATAATTGCAGTTCTTTTGAAAGACATACAGTGGATACGGGAGCAGGGGGATTAGGATTGACGACTTCAATTGCAATAGGGAGTGATGGATTTCCTGTAATTTCATATTATGACTATCTTAATGATGCTTTAAAAGTAGCCAAGTGTGGCAATTTAAGCTGCAGTGCTGTAGAATATATCTATCTACTAGATAACAACGCTGTAAATGCGGGGTGGCATAATTCAATTGCGATAGGTTCAGACGGTTATCCTGTAGTTTCTTATGTTGTAGATATGGCACCAAATTCTCAGTTAAGAGTTGCAAAAGCTTACCTACCAGCACTTCCACCGCCCCCTCCAACATTTGAAATTCAGGGAGCAAACTGGAGTAATATGAGAAATACTCAGATAACTAATGTAGATTATTTAGACACAGTGAAACTTTTTGCTAGAGGAATTGGATTTAATGGAAAAGAGATTAATTTTACAATTAAAAGAGATGATTTATTTTGGGATAACAAAATAACAGTTGTATCTTCACTGCCAAATTCTACCTATAGCACTTGGAGGGCAGGAGAAGGAGATCCAAACTGGGATGGAGATGATGAGTACTACTTCCTTGCAGAAAGTTCTGGGATACCTACGATGATATCAGATAATCTTCATGTAGTAGAACCAGAAGACAATGCTCCTCCAGTAGCTAAAATAGAAACTCCTAAAATTGGTGAGATACATTTTTTAAATCAACCTATTAGTTTTACACAGAGCAGTTATGATGAGGACGATGAACTGCTTACTGAGTGGAACTTTGGAGATGGAGTTACTAATAATTCTTATAATACTACCCATCCTTACTCTACAACTGGGCAGAAAAACATAAAGCTGACTGTTACAGAGGCTTTACGGGGTGGAGAGGATAGTGATGTGACAAGTGTGCTTGCAATTAGTTCACCTGGGAAGTATGTTTTTGCACATATACATGAGCCAGCTTTTTGGGCAGTATTTCAGGGGCAAATTGTATATTTCAATGCAAGCAAGAGTTACGCAGTTGAGTATAATGCTTCTGGAGTATTTTGTTTAGCAGGGCCTTGTCCAAATCAGACTGCTGGGGGGACAAATTTAATTGATTGTGATCTAAGTCCGTGTCCAAATGGAAAGTGCAGTTGTGGTTTGGCACCTATGAATTTTTCATGGACGTTTTATGATGGACAGGGAAATTATGAAACTAGCTGCTGTTCGGATAATAATCAGCCTGCGTCTGAATTTGAGCTCACTTTTGGTAAGAGTGGGTGGCATAGGGCGGTTTTAACTGTTGGAATTAATCCT
>JBDRJD010000040.1:0-4647 GCA_043815245.1 archaeon | reverse complement strand
ATTATCTTTAGGATTTTAGGTTTTTAAACCTTAAGCTGCAAGCTTTTGTTCTAGTATTTCGATTGCACGCTCGACTTTTGGGTCTACATACAACCCACCATTCAGCCCCCCACCTAAAATCATTTGGCCACCTCTAAGATTCCTCATTATTTCACTGATTGTCTTGGCTTTGTTTTTTTGCAAATTGCCTAATAAACTCTGTTTTTTAAAGCCAGTTTCTTTCATGGTTCCTTTAATTAATCTTAATTGGACTTCAATTACTTTTAAAAATTTAGAATCCGGACAAGCTTGTTTTAATTTGTCAAATTCCAGGCAATAAAGAACTTCAATATCATTTAGGCTTATTGGGTCTTTTATTATGTATCCTTCCCCTGCAACCGACCTGAATAGGTTATCTTTGTATGGTCTGGCATTTATTTCTAGAATAATTGGAAAGTGAGTAAAAGCTTTGTATCTTTCTTCAGCTATCTTTGGAAAGCCTTCTATGAAACTTCTTGCGTGGGAAAGGCACTCAGAAAGTAGTGGAGAGCCGAAAGTTAGTTTTGTTCCATCGCCATTTTTAGTGCCCCAGTAAGCTGGTTCCTGTCCTTGATAGACTGAGTGGACTACTCTTTCTTCAAATACTCCTTGGGAGTGTCCCCTATATAGGCTTCCTTCTTTAATCCACTGGACATCATCATATTCTACTGGTACTATATCCATCATACCCTTAGACTTTATTTGAGGTTTAAAAAGATAGCTGAACAAAGAAAAATTCCGAAAAGTTTAAATAGTAGCTATTCAGTGTATACACATAAGGTATACACATACCTCCTTTCAAGAATCATAGATTCTTGAGACCTCAAAATTCAAGTGTCTCCTGAATTTTGAAGTTTCCCGCTGCCTCACCTGAGAGGCAGCTTATAGTTAAAATGAAATTAAAAAACAAGGAATTAATAAGGACCGGAATTAATATAGTTATTAGTGTAGTGCTTTCTTTATTAGTTTATTACTTATTCAGCTTTTATAATGCTTCTGTTGAGACCTGGTATTTCATGTTCACTTTCCTATTACTATTGATATATTTGGAGCAAAAGTAAAACTATGGCAGACATATTTCAGCATAAGGTTATTTGCAATAAATGCAATATGGAAATGAGGCCCGTAGAAGTGATTAGAGACGGGTTTAAGCTTAGAGCTTTAATTTGCGAGAAGTGTAATGACAAAGTGATTCATCCTGCTGATGAAGCAGAGTATAAGAACTTTGTAGTACTAAAGAGAAAGAGTTATAAAGTTAAGTTGAGATTGGTTGGGAATAGCTATGCTGTATCAATTCCAAGGGAAATAGTTGATTTTATGCATGAACAGGAAAAGATTATGAATGACATGGTGAGGTTATGTTTTAATGATGCAAGAAAATTGAGTTTGATGTTTGGAGATGAGGAGGAATTATAAAAATGAGCCCTAAAAACGGATTAAAGTTGAAGGTTGTAGAAGCATTGCAAGATGATGCGTATAAAGGAATAGCTAGGATTGACTTAGATGTTATGAAGAAGCTTGGATTAAATAGGGGAGATGTTGTTTCAATTAGGGGCCAAAAAGAGACAGTTGCTATTGTGGATAGGGCCTATCCTGCTGATATAGGTGAGTCAATTATAAGAATTGATGGTATTATCAGGAAGAATGCGAGAGCTAGTATTGGAGAGCTAGTAACAGTTAGCAAGGCGGATATAAGGGAGGCGAAGAAAGTGGTAATTGCCCCCTCTCAAAAAGGAATGATTGTGCAGGCAGATCCTGAAATGTTAAAGCAGGGTTTGCTAGGAAGAGCGGTAGTGAAGGGGGATGTGGTGGTTATGGGTGGAACTCAGAGAAGAAAAGACTTAATGTCTGATATGGATCTTTTTGGAGATATTTTTGAAGCTTTGGGACAGGGAATGGGTATGGGTTTTTCTGGATTTTCACAAGTAAGATTTTTGATTGTTAATACAAATCCTTCACAGCCAGTTGTAATCACTGAGTCAACTGAACTGCAACTTTCAAGTAAGGCTGTTGAAATTTCTGAAGAGAAGATTCCAGAAGTTACATATGAGGATATTGGAGGACTGTCAGAAGAAGTTAAAAAGATAAGAGAGATGGTAGAACTTCCTTTAAAGCACCCTGAAATTTTTGATGCTCTTGGAATTGAGCCCCCTAAAGGAGTTTTATTACATGGACCTCCTGGAACTGGAAAGACTTTGCTGGCTAAGGCAGTTGCTAATGAGAGTGAAGCTAATTTTATTTTATTAAATGGACCTGAGATTATGAGTAAGTTTTACGGTGAGTCAGAAAAAAACTTAAGAGATAAGTTTGAAGAAGCTGAAAAGACTGCACCTGCAATTGTATTTATTGATGAAATTGACGCAATTGCTCCAAAGAGGGAGGAGGCTTTTGGGGAGGTTGAGAGGAGGGTTGTTTCTCAGTTGTTGACTGTGATGGATGGTTTACAAGCAAGGGGCAAGGTGGTTGTAATTGCAGCTACTAACCGGCCGAATGCTATTGATCCTGCTTTAAGAAGGCCTGGGAGGTTTGACAGGGAAGTGCAGATTTCTGTTCCTGATTATCCTGGAAGGCTCGCAATTTTAAAGATACATACTAGGGGCATGCCTTTGGGAAATGATGTTAATTTAGAAGAGATTGCAAGAATTACTCATGGTTTTGTTGGTGCTGATTTATCTGCGTTAGCTAAAGAAGCTGCTATGAATGTTTTAAGAAAGATCCTACCTAAGCTAAAGCTTAAGGAAAATGAACCAATTCCTTCTGAAATGCTTGAAAATTTAAAAGTCACTAAAAAAGATTTTAATGATTCCTTGAAAGTTGTAAGGCCTAGCGCAATGAGAGAGGTACTTGTAGAGACTCCCAATATTGGTTGGAACGATATTGGCGGTTTAGATAAAGTTAAGCAGGAATTAAAAGAGGCTGTTGAATGGCCTATGAAATATCCTGAGAGTTTTGTAAATATGGGGATTAAACCACCACGAGGTGTACTGCTTTATGGGCCCCCTGGAACTGGAAAGACTTTACTTGCAAAGGCAGTTGCTAAAGAATCTGAAGCTAATTTTATCCAGGTTAAAGGACCGAGCTTATTGTCTATGTGGGTTGGAAAATCTGAAGAGGGAGTTAGAAAAGTATTTGAAAGAGCTAGACAGGTGGCTCCTTGCGTGATATTTTTTGATGAGATTGATTCTCTTGCAAGTAGGCGAGGCGGGGGTATGGGGGCAGGTCATAAAGTGACTGAACAAGTGCTAAATCAGATGCTTGCTGAGATGGATGGTTTAGAAGAGATGCAGAATGTTATTGTTCTTGGAGCAACTAATAGGCCGGATATGTTAGACCCTGCTATTTTAAGGCCGGGGAGATTTGATAGAATCGTGTTAGTTCCACCTCCACAGAAAGAAGGCAGAGAGGAAATACTAAAGATACATACTAAAAGAATGCCTCTTTCAAAAGATGTTAATATTAAAATGATAGCTGAGAAAACAGAAGGCTATGTAGGCGCAGATTTAGAGAGTTTGGCTAGAGAAGCTGCAATGCTAACCTTAAGAAAAGATATTAAGAGCAAGGAAGTTAAGAAGAAGGAATTTGATGAAGCTATGAAAAAGGTCAGGGCTTCTGTTTCTAAGGAGTCTCTTGAAAGGTATAAGAAGATAGAGTCTGATTATTTGAAATCAGCTAGGGCAGCTTTAGAAGACGGGCCTGGTTATTTAGGTTAATTTATATTCTCTATTATAATTTTATTTATAAAGTAGCATTATTAGTACTTTTATGGGAAAAATAATGGGCGAAGAGCTTAAAGGATATGAGATTGGCGCAGAAATGTTAGGTACGAAGCTAATCTATATGTTCAGTGTCCCTGTTAAAGCGTTAACAGATAACAGAGGGATGTTAGAGCGAGATTATAAAGGGGAGGGTTTATCAGCAGAATTAACAGGCTGTTTAGCAAGTCATGGGATTCCTACAAATTTGGATTGGGAGGATGTAGTATTGCGTTTAATTGCTCCAAATACAGAACTTGGATTTTCTGAACAATTATTATTGGATCGAATAGATGCACTTGAAGTTAAAGGTGAAAATTTACTATTATTTTGCACTCTTGATCAAGATACTCACCTTGGATAGTAATCTTTAAAAGTAATTTATTTCTGTAGTTGTATGGCAAGGGCTAAGAGTAAAGTAAAAGTCTTTCAGACAATCCCGCTTTATTTGGAGTGCGAGAAAGCTTTGAGGAAGTTTTTTGATAGTATTGACTTTTGTTTAGAGCATTGTATTAAAGGAGATGGAACTATGGAGATGTTTACAGAACTTTTGAAAGGGGTAGGATGTTGCTATGGTGACAGGACAATTCCTCAAACTTTTGGAGAAACAAACCTTAACGCTCAGAGGGTGGAGAAGCATGGTTTAGGTATGATGAGAGAAGGAAGATGTAGATACCATACTAATTCTGGGTGTAATTTAGAAGATATGAAACCCCCGCAGTGTATTTCTAATGCTTGCACTTATCTTCAGCGATATCTTGAAAGCGAGTTTGGAATTGATTATAATGCAGAGTTTGAAGAATTTGGGGGAGCAAAAGATTTTCTTAGAAATGTATTAGACGGTCGTGTAGAGCCTGAAGATTCTGGGAGGTTTGTG
>JBDRJD010000039.1:0-31911 GCA_043815245.1 archaeon | reverse complement strand
CCCACCTCCCTCAACATCCACCCCACCGCCTTATGAATTAAATCATGGCAGTCATTTAGTAAAATTTCTGCAATTTTTAAGGTATCTTCAAACTGATTGTTTCTAATAAACGCATAAGTAGAAATTATAGAGATTCGTTTTTCCCATAAATTATTTGACCTTGCAAGTTTGTATAGGGCTTCCTTATTCTTATCTAACAAATACTGCCCCACAATATGATGTGAAGAAACATCCACCAAGTCCCAATTATTCATTCTCTTAGAATTTTTTATATAAAATCTATAGATATCTCCCTTTTCTTTTTCAGAAGCTCCTTTGAATTTATTAACCAAAATTACTAAAGACACAAATCTGTAATCATGATATTCGTCTCCAAGTAAAATGCCCAAATCCTTCAAACTTAAATCATTATAACTCTTAGCAATTTTCCTCGAATTCGGAGTGTCTAAGCCAAGAAACTTCATACCTTCCCCGTATTCTCCCTCACCCGTTTTAAAAAACCTTGCCAAGATCTTAGCTTTTTCAGGATTCGCAAACTTCTTTAACTCCCCTTTTAGATTTTCTATTCTGCTCATGAAAAATCTAAAATAACAGTCTATAAAAATCTAATTATAAACTTCCCTGATACAATCTTCTCGGACCCACCCCAAACTCAATACTAGCTAGGCTGGTCATAGGTATCTCTCCATGAGCAGTTAACCTTTCATGGAACTCCTTAATACTAAAATTACTCCCTTGCCTCCCTCTTTCTATATTCATGAGGTTTGTTATTGCAAGTTTTCCAATTGCATAACCACTAAAATAACCCGGATAATTTGCATACATCAGTGCTTCTAAATGCGCATCATCCCGCCTCATAAAAGTATCTCTCATTAAAAGTTCTGTTGCACTTCCCACATTCATCTGCGGCATCCCCCCTATCCTTGGATTTAAATATGCGTGCATAGAGGAATCTATTATCAATCTATCTGCTCTCCACAGCCAATCTCTTAGCATATAAAATTTATAATTGAATTCATCACTCCCCAACCCTCTCTCTTCAGCAAGCTCTCTAAAAATACCTTCATCTAAACTCAATGCTTCTCCATTTAATGCAAGTCCTTCATGAAAGATAGAAGAGCAGCAAGAGTAAAACTTTCTTGCAAAATTTCCCATAACTAACGGATTTTGATTATCTCTTGTAAACTGCCAGTGGTGCCCCATATGTGCCTCATGAACTGAGAACAAAGCAATTGCAGTATGGTTATGGTCCCTTATACTGTCCTCCCCCTCCCTACTATGAATATAAAACCATCCTCTTTGCCTACGATCATCAACAAACGGGAGCATATAGCATGCAAAAGGAAACAGCTTCTGAATATGTACGGGTGCTTGCTCTATAACCAACTCCTCTTTATGATCATATGGCAATATCCCCCTTTCAATTATAATCTCCTTAGTTATTGCCGCCGCCTTTTTATACTCTCTGAATAATTCTGAAGGCTCTGGGTGGTCATCTTGTATACTCCTCCAAACACCTCTTGGAGTCATTCCCTTGGATGCAGCCATTTCTTCAAGCCTCTTTTTTAGACTTTTCCTTAATTTTAGACCAAAAGCCAAAATCTGGCGAGGGTTATGGGGGATTTGTTGAGAATGCCTAAGATCCCGATTATATCTCTTATACCCTATGCCACAATCTTCATCTGACATTCTTTTTAAAGGACCTTTAAAAAAATCTCTTAAATCAATTAAACTTGATCTAGCATTTGACGCAGCGGCTTTTAACCTATCATGATCTTCAACCCGCCCATCCATAAGCTCCCTCACTTCTCTATAAGTTGAAAGCCTGGTAAGAAGATCTATTCCCCCCTCAGCTTCCATAACAGAATAGTCCACCCAGGCTTTTGGAGTGTCTTTTCCAAATCTTTCATAATAATCTATTCCTTCTGCCGCAACTCCAGGAATCTGCTCAAGAATCTTCACTAGTTTTGTAAAAGTCCTCCTTTCAGGATGCATAAGCAGCCCCCATACCTTATCAACTCCTATTAAAAACATTGAAGGGTCCACTCTATCATCTACTCCATCAACAACCCCATCAAGATAATACTGCCTGGCATCATTAAAGATAATATCAAAATCAATCTGATTCTCTGGAGATAAATTAGAGCGATCAATTCTTTGAACTCTTTTCCAAAGATCAGTAGCTATTGCTCGCCTCTCTTTTGCATGTTCATCACTAAACTCGCTCAATACTCCATCAAGATTTTTTGGACCCCCCATCCAAAACGCAAGATCAGGATAAGCTCTAAACTGTTGACTCTGGTATCTTTTATGAAAACGTTCAAATGCCCTGTCAGCTGGATCCATCAAAAACTCAAGAAGCCCTAGTTTTTAAAATTTTATATAAAACAAAGGATAGGATCTGCAAATATATATTATCTCTTTTTTACACAAATCCTTTTAAAGTCTCCAAAAATACGAGTAATATTCATGAATTCATTAAGACTAAGAGGAATTTTGTCAGACTCGGAAACACAAAGCACAAAACTCCTAAGAACAAGTGAACATAGATTAAACCCTCTTTTTGACAGCACTAATTTAAAAGAATGGCCAGCAAAAGGTTATCCTACTGCCCTAAAACTTGCACAAGCAAAAGTCTCAAAAATTCTTTCCGAACATCATCCAGAGCCATTAACATATAAGCAATTAAAATTAGCAGCTTGCTTAATTTAATTGCCTTTCCTCTAAAGTCTTGCTCACTTTATACTTTCTTAAATTTTCTAAGTATCCTGTAGGTAAATCGGTGCTAAAGAAAATTCTTTTGCTAACTCTATCATAATCCCCTAAATGACCTGCAAATTCATCTATTCCCACTAAGGGTATACCTCCTGTTTTAGCAAAAAATCTAAATTTGTCAGAATAATTTTCACTTGGAAGCCATACCCCTCCTGTCTGTCCAAGCATTTTCTTTAAGTCATCTACAAAAGCCATGCCCTCATCCCCATTTTCCTTGTCATTCCAAAACTCTATGACATCTACAAGAGCATAAAACTTTCTTCCAGGGTCCACCACCAAACTTAAAACTTTATTAGACTCTTTACTAGGGTGATACGTGGCCATGTAAAAATCAGTTCCTATCAATGGAGGAATCATTTCTTTGTAAGATCTACCCTTAGAACTAATTTTAGAATTCATTTTACTTCTTCAAAGCCTTTCTTTGAATCTGTACCTTCTTTCCACCGGCCTCATGCTTCATTACTTTCTTAGCCTGCTTAGCTTGCTTTATTGCAGCTTCTTCAACAGATTCTTTCTTCTCCTCTTTTTCTTTCTTTTCTTCTACTGTCTCTTCTTTCTTCTCCTCAACAGGCTTTGCCTCAACTTTCTTCTTCTTTTTATCTTCAGAAGCTTCTTTTAATTTTTTCTGTTTTTCAACTTTGAATTTTATTCCTGCAGGTATCTCCGCTAGTTCTACAAGTACAGTTCCATCTGACATCTTCTTAGCTTTAACTTTAATTTTTGCTGGAGGTTTTTTAATTCCCCTATACCACATTTCATTATTTAACCATTGGTCTAACTTAACTTTCCTTATTTCCCTCTCCTCCACTTTCATATGTTTAGCAATAAACTCCTTAAGGGCCCTAACTGCTTTTTTTGCTCTTTTATGCCTAGGAGCTTTTAGCCATCTTTTTCTAAGTGGGACTATATACTCTCTTTCTAATTCACTTTTAACTTCCTTTTTTTCTTTGGCCATAGTTCTAACCTAAATGCCTTTTCTTGACTTTTCTAGGTTTTAGTTTTAGTTTAGTTTGGTTCCACCTTCTCCTAGACCTTGTCATCTGACTAGGATGCACCCTTTTTCCCATACCATACTTTTTAATTACTACCCAAAATGGTGACCATTTCGTCCTTCTATTTAACTTTGACAACTTAACTTTCTTTACTTGTCTAGCTCTTTGTTTTATTCCTGCCATGGCTACTTTACTTCCCTTGCAGTGCTCTCTAAGAAATCAACCCCTTTCTTGGTTAATTTCCTCCCTGTTTTCTTACCTTTAATTTTTTCTAATAAACCCGCAGCTTCAGCTTGCTGTAAAATGGTCCTTATAATTTTTCCAGAACCCTTCCTAAAAACATCTGGTTTACTCCCTCTATCATATCTTCCACCATACCGGGTCTTAAGTCTGTTTACTCCCACTACCCCTTTAATATAAATCTGCCTTAAAATTGAAGCGGCCCTCTTATACCAGAAATCAGGGTCTTGAGGAGGTCTTTCTTTAGCTACAGAAGTCTTTACAAACTTAGTCCACTCAGGCGCCTCAAACTCTTTAATTTTCTTAAGCTCAGCTGCAAGTTTTTCATTAAACTTTATTGCATTAACCTCAAAAACTGCCATTTTTAAATTTTATAACTTTACTAAAATTAGGTAAAAATTTAGCCTTATAAATCTATCTCTTAGGCTTTTTCCACTTCCTAATTGCTATTGTAAACCCAATGGTTTTATAAGTGTAATTCTTTCCCAGCCGGTCTACCAGTACCTCTGCCATTGCCTTCACATTTTGCTTATCATGGCCCCCTGCTTTTAAAACAGAAATTCTAACTCCATCGTGCTTTTCAAAAGCCTTCTCTAAACTTGAGATAAAGCCCTCAGTTACTTTATTCTTACCTATCTGAACCTTAACTTGTGTCATACTACAAAATGTCAACAAGGCTTTTTATATGTTTAGAGTCAGTCTATCTTTTATAAGGCTAATAATAAATTGAGGAATGCACTTAAAAATGAGCCCAGTCTTATATTAACAGAACCAATAGGAATGACCAATCTCCCAAAACAGGGAGGTGTAAGCACTAATTAGTTTCATTCTCTTTAATAAAACCTTCAAAAAAAGCCAAGGCATTGGTTCCCAACGATTTAGTCTTATACCCTCCTTCCTGGACTACAAGTGTGGGAAGGTTTAATCTCCCTAAAATCTTTCCAGTTTCCTTAAAATCTTTTTCATTAAAACTCCAGGTGCCCGTCGGATCCTTTTTGGCAGTATCTAATCCCAATGCAATAATCAAAAAGCTAGGATTGAACCTTTTTATTTTCCTAATTGCAGACTCAAGAACTTTTTTATATTCCTCATAAGTTATCTTTTCTTTTAATGGGTAATTAGTATTATATCCCTTCCCCTCCCCTTCTCCATTCTCTTCCTCAAACCCACTAAAATAAGGGTATGCAAAATCAGGATGTCCGTGGAGGGATATTGTTAATACATCATTCCTCTTGTAAAAAATTTCTTGTTGCCCGTTTCCATGGTGGTAATCAACATCTAATATTGCCACCTTGCCATAATTAGACAAGTATTCGGCAGCAATGGCATTTGAATTAAAATAGCAAAACCCCCCAAAAGACTTTTTTTCTGCATGATGCCCTGGAGGCCTCACAAGTGCATAAACCACCCTCTCCCCTTCAACTATTTGTTCAGCGCCGGTTAATGCGCAGTTAACTGCCTGTCTCGCTGCTTTAAAAGCATTAATGTTTATTGGGGTAAATGTATCAATACAGTAATACCCTGCTCTAACCTCTAACTCCTTCGGAGGCCGGTTATTATTTCTGATTGGGAAAACATAAGGGTATATGGACTGTCTTGGCTTTAATCTTGAAATCAACGCCTTAAAGTAATCTATATAACCTTTATCATGAACTTTTCTTATCCACTCCTCTGAAAATATCTTTGCATCGATTTTTTTAAAAAAATCTGTTTTATCTAGCTCTTTTAAGATACTACTAATCCTCACTGGACTCTCAACATAACCTTTGTCAGCAACATGGTGAATCTTATGCTGTTTGTTTAAAACTAAAACTATCTTTTCCTTTCTGTCATAAACGCGTTTCGGCTTAGACAAAATATATTTAGGGCTCCTAATACTTGTTGGTTCATCTTTTATAGAACTAACTACCATTTTTATGTATCCCTCGGGACACAAATGGCTATATTTTCTACAAAGAATCGCCTTAACTATCTTTTTTAGCTTCTCTTTTGATAAAACCTCCTGATTCCCAAGCGAATCGAAAACCAGATAAGGCGGATTTTTGTCGGTGGGCTTTAATGGAGTTTCATATTTTGTGTTGATAATCGGTCCTGCGCCGAATTTTTCATAAAACCTCAGCCTTTTTATGCTGTTTTCAAGAACTTCCTTAGAACACGCCAAATCAGGATCGTCTGGAAGACACTCAAAAAATAATCCTATAGAACCAGCACTTTTTACCTCCTCTCTAATTCTGCTATAAATTGCCTCTCCAATTCCCCGCCCCATATGCTCTGGTTTAACTGCCATATAATCTAGGTAAGAAAACTTTAAATCTGGGGCATGAAACATAAGTCCAAAGCCCTTTAATTTGTTTTTCATATCGTCTGCAACAAATAAAATTGTCTTGAACTTATATTTTAATGGGTTTTCAAGCTGTTTTGGAATCTCCTTTATTTTTTCCTTATCTGCAAAAGGAAAGTGATCCCTAATTATATCCTGAACCTCAGAAATAATCTTCTTATTTACTGGCCTATTTGCTTCATAAATTCTCCTTATTCTAAACATGTTCTTTCACCTAGTATTAAGAAAACGATTTTACTTAAAAACCTACTCCTCCCTACTTTCAAACCCCTCAATATCTTCTTTTTTTATTTTGATTTTTCCCACCTTCTTCACTCCAAAAGTCCCAAGCTTCATCTTTTTCTCTTTATAGATATCTTTTCCCTTAAAGTAATGCACCATCACATCCGCCTTATTCTTTTTCCAATCTCTGCTATATCTTGCACAGAAAACAGCAGCCTCTTTAATATCCTTTTTAGAAGCTTTACCTTTAATATTTACAAACGGACTTCCGGCCTGATCTGTATGCAGAACTATCTCATTACTATCTACCTGTGCGATCAGTTCCTCATTGTTCTTGTCAGTTTTTCCTCCAAGAACTTCCTTTTCGGAAGAAGTCTTAAATTTTCTGAAGTTCATAATTTCCGCCCAATTTTGGGAATTGTGGACCTCAAAAATTTATAAAATTTTTGTTGGTTCATGATTAGAAAAAGAAAGTAGGCTTTTTATATCTCACTATCTTAAGGATTATATGATGCTCGAAATTCCTTTTTATGAGAATAAGGGAGATGGAAATCAGTGCATGCAAGTAGCTATGAAAATGGTTTTAAAGCATTTCCTTAACAAAGATATCTCCCTAGAAGAGCTAGACAAGCTTACAGGAAGAGGCCAAGGAGAATGGACTTATACTTCCCAGATAGTTCCAGTACTCTATGATTTGGGATTAGAGGTTAAGCTTTACTCTAAGGAAGCCCTAGAGCCTTATCTAGGTGGGGAGCCATTCATAAGAAAACACTTTGGCGAGTCCGCAGATAAAGTGATCAAAATGTCAAACATTTCAGTGATGGTTAAGTCTGTTAAAAAGCTTCTAAAGTATAAACTGTTTGAAAAACGCCTCCTTGATTTCAAGGAAATTGAACAGCATATTAGAAAAGGCCACATACCCTTAGTAGCTATTGACCATAATGTTCTTGTTGGTGTAAAAGGTTTGTACCAAGGACATTTTGTAGCTATTACTGGATTTGGTGAAGATTCTGTTTACTATCACGAATCCGGTCCCGCGAATTCCCAGCCAAATAAAAAAGTGAAAAAAGAAATTTTTATACAAGCTTGGAACGCTCCAGGAACAGACAATGATGTTGTAATTGTTTTTGGAAAGAGATAATTACTTTCTTATTAAAACTCCATGTCAATTCCAGAGCGTCTCAAATATCTACTCAAGGCTTCGGAACCCAAATCTAACTCCTTGACAATTTGATTAAATCTTTCTCTAACCCTTGGTATTAAGATATAATCCTTTTTTATCCCTTGATCTGACATTCTGAACATCTTCCTCACAGTTGATCTATCATAACCATTCCCATTCATATACACATCCGCCGCACAATATCCTAATAAGTGGTCTCCAAGTGATTGCATCTCCCTTTTAGCTTCTTCCGGAAGTTTTCTTAATGCTTCATTTTCAGAAGTTTCCACTATTCCCATCATCCCTGTTGGTATGCGGAGCATGTTGGAACCCATGAATTTTGAATGTTCATCTGATTGACTTAACTCTGCGGCACTTTTCAAGTATATTGAAATTTCCTTAGCAAATTCTTGTAAATCTTCATCTGTTTTTTCTGAATATTTTCCTAAATCCAAACTATCTTCAATGTATTGGTAAACAATGATTCTACAAGCTTCTTTGTACTCCTCTTCAGAGTTGATCTGTTCGAAGCTTCCCTTTCCCCTAAAAATAATACCTCTTCTAAACTTTTCAACTACCTCTTCTAAATCTTCTTTGAGCCTTTGTGCTTTTTGATAATGCTCCTTTCTACTTATTGCTAAAGACTTAAGGAAGGCAAAATAATGATTGAATAATTTTACTCTCTCTCCATAAGCTCTTGTTAACTGAGAAGCTTCACTCCAATCTCCCCCATTTGGAATGCCTAAATATGCGTATTCTGTTTCTTTCACCATTAGTCTGCCGATATTTCCTGCAACTTTTCCCAGAAATTCATCTGAAACTATATCCCGCATCCAGCGTCTTCCAAATCTAGGAATCATGTGTTTCACACCTCTTATTTGATTACGGAACATATGCCCTACCTCTTCAAAATATACTCTTCCGAAACTAAAATCTAACATTTGTATCTGTATTCTATTTTTACCAGAATTAAAATTTGAGGGCCCCCTATATATCATCTCTACTTTTGGGGCTTTTTTTAATTTAACGCCTATATAATCAGAAAATATTGAACTACAAGCTAGCACTTCCTCTCTCAATTTATCTTCTAATATTTCTTTAGGGAATCTTAAAGCCATGAAATTATAGAATTAGAACCCTATTTAAAATTTACTATTTGTTACTACTATGGAGGAATTCTACTTCCCCCAATACTTTCTAGCCATCCTCAACTCAGCTTCATACTCTTCTTCTAAACCTTTCTTATGCATCACAGACTCAATTGCAAGTCTCATAGCCCTGGCCCCCGCAATTGTTCCTTTAGGATGACCATGTATCCCTCCCCCCGCCTGAATAACAATATTTCTTCCTAGATGCCTCATTAAATATCTCACATTTCCAGGGTGCAACCCTCCAGAACAAACGCCTAACACCGGTTTAATCCTATACCAATTTTGAGCAAGCCTCAGTTGAGTTTCTCTTACTCTTTGCTTTTCAAGCTCTTCTTCAAGTTCTACAATATCTTGAATATTCCCTTCGAGCTTCCCTATTCCAGTCCCTATATGCAACTGGTCCACACCAATTAACCTTGCAAAATCAGCAAGCACTATCATCCTCACTCCGTGCTTAGTATTTCTAGTAAGAGCTGCGTGCATCGCTCTATGGGCATGTATGATGAGTTTTGTGTTCTCTCTTAAAGTCTGTAATGCAGAAAAACCAGCAGCTACCATATCAACCATTATGTACTTTCCACCCTGCTTTCTTACGAGCTCAGCCCTTTTTACCATCTCTTCTGTTTCTGCAGTAACATTTGCAAAATACGCTTTTTCTTCTCCTGTTTCTTCCCTAGCTTTATCCTGCATTTCCAAGGTCTTGCTTAGTCTAGACTCAAATCTATTAAAGCTCTGAGAAGCAAGGTTTTCATCATCTTTAACAAAATCGCACCCTCCAATCCAGGCTTCATAAGCTGACTTTGCATGATCCTCTGCATTCAATCCAAGTTTTGGTTTGATTATAGTTCCAAGTAAAGGTCTGTCTTTAACTTTCATAATTTTTCTTATTTTCTTAATCCCATATCTTGGACCTTTGTAAGAGCTAATAATTGACTTTGGAAAAGAAATATCTTCTAATCTTAAGTTTTTAACCGCCTTCATACCAAAAATATTTCCTGCAACACTACTTAAAATATTTGGAACATTCCCTTTTTCAAATAACTCCGCAGGGTAAGCTATTTTTACTAAGTGCCCTTTAATTGAATAGACCTTGCCTCTAAGATGCTTCATATAATCTTTTTCTGTTTGTAGTTTAGTCCAAGTTCCAGTTGAACTTTCAGCAGCTACTTTTTCAGCTGCCTCTTTAATACTTAATCCTTCCCCTGGTTCAACTCTAAATAAACAAACAAGATCATTCCTCGGTTTGTATCTTAAATTTAAATATTCATCTCTTTGTATCATTTTATTTTATACAAGCTGGCCTGTCCCCATAGTTTCTATGATAAGTAATACACTCACAGCAAACCCCACGTCTTTCGCAGTTTATTTCATCACAAGGACAGTCTTGCTCGTTTTCGTATTTATTAACACACTCTTTTCTACTCATAATATTTTATCTCTTCCTAGGTTTATAATATTAACTGAATTTGAAGTTTTAAAAAACTTTATAAGCTAGTTATTACTCTATTTAACATGCTCAAGAAAGAGGGATCGATTTTTTTCAAAATTATTGCGGTAATTGGAGCCGTTTTAATACTGGTCGGAATTGCGTGGCTTATTGCTATGAACTGGAGAGAAATCCCAGATTTTCTTAAGGTACTTATTTTAGTCATATCAACTGTACTTGCCTTTGGAGTTGGAGTTCTTGCTAGAATAAAAGAACATGAGGCTCCCGCAAGAGCTTTAATACTCTTGGGAGCGGGTCTTTATTTACTGAGCCTGGTTTTAATTGCTCAGATATACCATCTTGCAACATCTGGCCAACACTATGCATGGATTATCTTTCTTGCATGGACTGTCATTATGTTTACAGCTTATCTCTTAAAATCCCCTGAAAATCTTATTTTCTCAATGTTCCTCTTTGGGCTGTGGATATTTGTTCAATATATAGTTTTATTTGAAGGAACCGGTTTAGTTGATGATAGTGGGATTACCATGGCAGTTGCTTTAATCCTGCTTAGTCTTGGAGTTATGCTATACGGCTCAAGCATTTTTCATAACTCAATAAAGCACCAGTTTACAAACGTCTATCGTTTCTGGAGTGTCTTCTATTTTTTAGCTCTTTTTTATATTTTAAGCTTTCAGACTTTTATCCCAGTTATAGGAAACTACACATTCGATAGTGCTGCATTTAACTTCTTTTTAATCGCAATAGTATTCATCTCCTTTTTAGGATTACTCTTAAGTATCCTCTTTGCTGCAAGCAAGCAAGTCATCTCAATTAAAGAGATTCTTGCATTTGTAGGGATAATCTGTTTATTGTTTGTTTTAGTTTTAGTTGCAAAACCCGCTTCAGGCGATCTAGGAGTTTGCTCTTCAAAAAATTGTTATGAGTTTAACACCCAAACAGATTGTACTAGTGCTCCAGGAATCTTGAGCTGTGTATGGGATTCTAGTTCAGGGAGAGTTCTTGCTGTTCCAGATGGAGAACCTGCTATGGTAGGCTCTTGCCAACCTTTTAGCTGTTATAATCTACAAAGCGAATCAGAGTGTAATGCCGCTCCACAAAAACAAGCTTGTGTCTGGAAAAATGGTGGCTGCAGAGTATTTGATTGTAATGAGCTACAAGAGTCTAATTGCACCTCAGATTCAAGATGCCAGTGGGATCGCGGAAACTGCTTCATGGATAGGGAAATTGATAGTGTCTATGCTGTTTGCAATCAATATGATAATCAAAAACCAGAATGTCTAGATCAAGAGGCTTGTAAGTGGAGAGTCTCAAGCTCAGTTTTGAGAAAAGCAGATCTTCCATTAAGTTTATGGCTATTCTGGATAGTAACTAATATTTTGTTTATAGGATTCATAATCCTCATACTGGGATACGGCCAATTAATTGGTTCAACTAACATTATCAATTTGGGTTTAGCAGCATTCATCTTGGAGATAATTACAAGGTATATCGGATTCTGGATGGACCTCCAAGGTTATGTTGCTTTTAGTTTTTTAGCCATTCTTGGAGGAATAATTTTAATTGCAGGCTCTTGGTTAATTCCAAAATGGTGGAAAAATCTAAGAGCCGGAGTTTCTCAAGAAGAGTAAAATGGACAAATCAGTAAGAAATCAAATAATTGGGCTTATAATTGTGCTACTAGTGGTTCTATTAGTAGTTATTTCATTTATAGCATATAATCAATGGCCATTGCTCACTGGCACAAGCATCGTACTTGCGACAGCTCCTGTAGACCCATTTGACCCCTTTCTCGGCCAGTATATGCAAATAAGATACGAGATATCCACAGTTCAGTCTATTGAAGGAGTAAAGTCAGAAAATAAAGTTTATGTTTCTTTAAAAGAGGATAATGGGAGCATTTGGCGTCTAGACTCTGTCTCCCTAACTAAGCCCCGTAAAGGTGTTTTTATAAGGGGAGATGTGGGCCGCGTTTATGGGGATAGCATGTCTTTGAACTACGGCATTGAAAAGTTCTTTTTTGAAAGGAATGCAGAGCTCCCCACCACTAACATTACAGTAGAAGTAAAAGTTGCAAGTAGTGGTAGAGCCAGTTTATTTCAACTGCTCCATAATGGCGAGCCAATAGAAATTAAAGAGAAAGATCTTAAACTTACTTCTTAAGCTTTTCACTTACTAAATAGAAAATAACAACAATTAAGGCTGTTATAATGAACACAAGTAACGTGGGTTCAAAGGCATTGTTATAATTCACAATTTCTTGTATTCTTACTGACTCTTTAGTAAGGCTGGATACCAAACTGTCTAATATGCTTCCAAACCCAAATCCAGCTAGTCCAACACTCCAGTAGTTCACAGAAAAAAACATCATTATTAATACAGCTATAAGTACAAAAAGAACTCCATAGTGAAAATGGTGAATGTTCAAACCTGTACTTTCTCTTAAAACATTAACACTTCCATCACTGTAAAAAAAATAAACATTTAGTCTCCACAAAAACAAAGCTAGCACTAAAAATCCACAAAATATCAACAGCCTTGCAAAGTTACTTTCTTTCTTCATGATGATTTCTTAATGTCAGAAATCAAAGATTTCTGAGCATCCTAAAGTTCCTATTCAGGGAACTTTTTGATTTTAGTTCCTTCTTCTGAGTCATCAATTTGATAACCTAATTTTTTGATTTTTTCCCTTAGTTCATCAGCCTTTTTCCAGTTCTTATTTTCTCTAGCCTGCTCTCGTTCCCCTACAAGCTCTATTACCTCATCTGGAACAGTGATTTTTTCTTTTTTTAATAAACCTAATCCAAAAACTTCATCCATCTTCTTAACTGTCTTTATTTTCCCATCTGCTTTTTTATCTCTCAAAAGTTTCCATAAGACTGCCAGGGCTTTTGGCATGTCTAAATCATCATTAATGACTTTTTCAAACTCTGCTAAATATTTTTTATTTGTTTTTCCGTCATCTTTTATTTCTGAAATAATATTCTTCGCTCTTTGTAAAGCATTCTTTGAGCTTTCAAGATTTTTCCAAGTAAAATTAATCTGAGTTTTATAATTCCCTGTAAGATAAAAATATCTCATATCCAGCGGAGAGTATCCTTTTTCTTTAATATCTCTTAAAGTATAAAAATTCCCTAAACTTTTGCTCATCTTCTTCCCGTCAACAAGCATCCACTCATTATGTACCCAGTATTTTGCAAACTGCTTTCCTGTTGCGCCCTCAGATTGAGCAATTTCATTCTCGTGATGCGGAAACACTAAATCAATCCCCCCACTATGTATATCAAAACTCTCTCCTAGATACTTCATTGCCATTGCAGAACATTCAATATGCCATCCTGGCCTGCCCTTGCCAATGTCAACTTCCCAAAAAACATCCCCATCTTCTTTATCATAAAATTTCCATAATACAAAATCCTGGACATTTTCTTTATCATACTCATCGTTCTTAACTCTTTCACTTCCCCCCTCTTTTAGTTCAACTTTTTTTAATTTTGCAAGTTTCCCATAACCTTTAAATTTTTTAATATTAAAATAAACTCCATCTTCTGCTTTATAAGCAAGTCCTTTTTTCAATAATTTCTTGATGATATCCACCATCTCTTTAATATGTTCTGTAGCTTTAGGATACTTGAACGAATCTTCTATATTAAGTGACTTAGAATCCTCAAAATAAGCATCTTCATAAGGTTTAGTATAGTCTTTCAAACTCTTCTTTTCTTTTTGGCATCCTTTAATTGTCTTATCATCCACATCAGTTATATTTGTAATCTGCCTAACCTTATACCCATTATATTCTAATACTCTCCTTAAGATATCTGCAGATACAAAAGCTCGGTAGTTGCCTATGTGTCCATAGCCATATACGGTCAACCCACAACTGTAAAATCCCACCCGCCCTTTTTTTATGGGCTTAAATTCTTCTTTTTTTCTTGATAAGGTGTTATAGATTTTCATTGTCCTCTTAAGAATTTGATACTTTTAACTCTTTTCCCATCTAAATCTATAATTGCCGCTTTCCCTTCATAAGCTGCCCCTGTATTAACAACCCAGCTTCTCCCTACCTTCTGCTTCCCTTGATTTTCATGCATATGCCCACATACTACTAAAATCGGCTTTAACTCTTTGATAACCTTCCTAGCTAAATAGCTTCCATAGTGCTTCCCTTTTTGCGGACCCTTTTTAATTAAATCAAGCTTAGTATTATAAGGTGCATTATGTGTAATAAAAATAGTTTCAGGCTTAAACTGTTTTTTTATTCTCTTAAAATATTTCTTGTTATCTTCATCCAGCATTTTTATTATTTTATTGATTTCTCTTTCATTTCTTTTTTTTAGCCTCTTCCTTCTTGCAGGAGTCATATGTCCTGGATATGAACTCCTCGGATATCCAACAAAATTATATCCTTGATACTTGTAACTTTTAAAATCTACAATCTTGATATTTTTCAGTTTTTTAAATGCAGCATTAAACTTTTTAGTAAAAGGATCCTTATATCTTGATCCAGGTTCGGGTATATTAGTTGGATCCCAGTTTCCTTTAGTAGCTATTACCTTCTTACCAATTAAGTTAATTTTTTTACCTACTCCCACTCCATCTTCAAGATTCTTTTTTTCCAGTTTATTCACCTTCCTTTTTCCAATATACTCCCATAACTCTTTATCGCACCCATATGCATACTTAAAAAACAACTTTGAAAGTTGCATATTCCCACAAAAATCTCCCGGACTTAGAATTAAATCAAACTTCTCCTTCTTTATTCTTCTTAACAATTTGTTTGGAAACTTTCCATGAAAGTCGCCAATAGCAAGTATCTTCATATCCTTCCAAAGAAATCTTTATTTAAAACCTTTACTTTGCTCTAATATCGATATCAAAATATTCAGAAGCGTAATCTTGCCCATTCAACTTAGAGTTTATCCTATATCTTGTTAGGCAAAGAGGAGCGCTCTCTGGAATATTCAGTCTAACCACACTATATATTGTCTCTCCTGGCTGTACAGGAATATTACTTTCACTTCCGCCAAGCACTATCCAACTCTGTGCAGTCTGCTCGCTTATCCCACAATTCTGCCTTATATTATCATCACTTATAACAATATCATAACTAAGCATTGCAGCTTCTGGCGTTCCTGTTTGCAAGTTCTTTAACGCCCAGGCCACCCCCCAACTCTCTCCCTGCTTAATCTCTGTCTTTTGATTAGACAAGTATACTACAATCTTTTTATCTTCTACAAATAACTTATTAATCTCATCTTTAACTTTATTGTTCATCTGCTCTACATTGTATGTAGCTCCAGTAAAAATAGTCCTTACTAGTACTAACCCTAAAATTAACATAGTCATAGCCAGTACAATGATAACTATTGTACCTATGCTTAACTCTAACGCTCCTCTCCTCTTTTTAGAAGTTTGCATATTTCTACTTAGCTTCCCTCTTTTATAAATGTTATGGGACGGCGGGGATTCGAACCCCGGACTCCATGGTTTCTGTTGTTTTTCACCAACCCTCTCAGGAAGGTTGATTGTTAAGGAAACCTGGGTTTCCTTACATCTTCAGCCATGTGCTCTCCCCCTGAGCTACCATCCCATAACAACTAGTAATATCCTTGTTTTTTAAACCTTTTTAGAACTAAGAAATAAAAAGGGCACTTCAGAAATCCGTATTTTGAGGATTTCTGAGAGTGTTCAGAATTCTTCCGAATTCTGACAAGTGGAAATAGGCCACTTTCTGTATTTCGTCTTCTTTTCAGAAGAAACGAAATTGCTAACATTCAACTTAGCGGATTTAATCCTTGCACCAGCGAAGACACCCGTCCTAAAAAATCCTTAAAGGATTTTTGGGACCCCAAAATTCTGTTGTAGGGAATTTTGACGTTTCATCAAATCTCGCCCTTCTAAGCTCCCCGCATAGCTCATAGCTCAGAGCGAACTGTGTCGTTTCTGTTGTGGAGCTCTGCCTCGCGACAGGTATTTCACAATACTCGCACTACATGCTCAAATAATCTCGAGCAAAGGTGTGTGGACCTTCCTGAGAATTAGCTTCCATTCAATAAAAGCTTGCCCTTTTACAGGCTCAATTCCCCAAATTAGCTATCCAACTTGCCCTAAAATTAAGGGCTATTTTTAGTATTTAAACCTTGCTATAATCAAAAAAAACAATAAAAGAAATAGTTATTTTACAATTATTTAGTCTTCCTCTTCTTCATCGGAGTCCTCGTATTCTACCTCTTCATCATCCATTTCTTCATCTTCTGACATTGTATATTACCTCCAATTTTGAATAAAAGTATCAAGATGCATTATTTTTAAACCTTCCTATACCTAAAGTGTAACTTTCCAGTCAGTTCAGTGGCAAGAGATGCCTTAAACTTTATTAACCCTTTATTCTTATTCTTTTAAATAAGAGGTGTGATAAATGTTAACTGAAATCTTTAAGGATATTCAATATCTACTTAATCTAACGCTAGAATCAGAACTACTTTGGGTAGCCCTTCCTTTAGCCATTGCAACAGCAGTAATCCTGGTTTATTTTGAAAAGTACAAAGATGAAAGCCCAGGTTGGAACACTTATGTTGCTAACTCTCTTGTCTTGCTATTTGTTTCTATGATCATGCTAAGGGCCATTTACACATACAACTCTCTTGGAGCCTTAAATTATGTATTCTTCCCAATAAAGACTGTGGTATCCATTATAGTGTTCATTTTAGGAGTAATAATCCTTTTCTTAAACTTCGAGCATTTCCTTCCCGAAAGAATGGCGCGAAATATCTCCTCCCCTTTAACTTTAAACTTAATCGCCTACACGTTATTAATTTTTGTTTTTACAGATAAGCCTAACTCATGGCCACTTTCTATCGCATTTATAATTTTATTTATTGCCCTACTTGCCATTCTAAATGCCCTGAGGATAGGGATTAGAAAGCTTTTTATTAAATTAAAAAAACTAAAAGAAAAAGAAAGATTAGAAGAGATTCTTAAGGAAAAAAGAGATATTAACAGAAAGAAACAAGAAGTGAAGAAAATTGAAAAAAAAGTGAAGCGAGAAGTTTCAAAAGTTAAGAAAGTAAAAAAAGCACTTAAAAAAGAAGAGCGACAGTTAAAAAATGGCAAGTTAAAAGAGCTTGAAAAGCAGAAAAAGCAAGCTATTAAGTTAAAAAAAATAGTTAAAAATAATAAAGTAAAGTGAAAATTAAAACAGATTTAGTAAGAATTGCAGGAAGATTAAAAGAAATAGTAACAGTTAGAGATGAAAATGGGCATGTTCATAAGATTATTAATTCTTCAATGGTAGAATTCTACCCTAGAGACTTAATGCAGGTTATTATAGGGGCTACAATCTTAGCAATTCCAGTAGCTTTCACAGAAGAAACCTGGAATCTTGGTGAATCTCTTCCCTTACTAAATGTTTTTGGTCTTTTAATTTTATCCCTAATTTTTATATCTTCCTTTGTATATTACAACTTTTATAGATATGACTTCAAAGAACATAAAGATGAGTTTATAAAAAGAGTTTTTTCAATTTATATTGCTTCATTTTTAGTTGTTACGGTAATCTTGGCATTAATTCAAAGAGCACCTTGGAATACTGATTTTATATTAGCATTTAAAAGAACAGCCATAGTGTCTTTTCCAGCATCAATGAGTGCTGCAATTTCAGATATGATAAAATGAAAATTAAAGAGTTAATCATTTCAGTAGTTATAGTATTTTTAGTAGCTTTTATTGGAAGCGTATTTGCAGGCCAGAATACAAACAGTGACTGGTATGAATCAATCAAACCCTCAATTACCCCTCCAAATTATGTTTTTCCAATTGCCTGGACAATATTATTTATCTTAATTGCAATTTCTTTATATTTTGTCTTAGTAAATTCAAAGAAAAAGCAGAAAAATAAAATTTATCTAATATTTGGAGCTAATTTTATTTTTAATATTCTCTGGAGCTTTTTCTTTTTTTCAATGCAACTGCCCTTACTAGCTTTTATTGATATTATTCTTGTTTGGCTTACCATCTTTGGAATGATTGTAGTTTCTTGGAAAATTAATAAATCTGCAGCTTATTTACTTATTCCTTATTTATTATGGGTAAGTTTTGCTTCAATATTAAATATCTTAATTGTTTTAGCATGATATCTGAAATTTTATTGCTACTTGGAATTTCTTTAGTAATTCAAATAATATTCTTTATTATAGCTTTTATTTTAAAAACAGATAAATTTACAGATATAACTTATAGCTTAACTTTTATTCTTCTTGCTTTAATTATTCTTTCATTTAATACAATTTCAACAGCAAAAATAATATTATTTATAATGATATTAATTTTGGGATTACGTTTAGGAGGTTTCTTATTTATTAGAATTAATAAATATAAAAAAGATATAAGATTTGATAAAATTAGAAATAGTTTTTCAAAATTCTTGAAATTCTGGCTATTACAAGGATTTACAGTTTGGGTTGTTTTATTATGTTCATTAATTTTCTTCTCACTTGATAATGTAATATTAAATTGTATTTCAATAATAGGTTTATTAATTTGGATTTTTGGATTTTTAACTGAGAGTTTTGCTGATTATCAAAAATTTAAGTTTTCGTTAAAACCTAAAAACAAAAATAAGTTTATTTCTTCAGGATTATGGAAATATTCTAGACATCCAAATTATTTTGGTGAAATGCTTGTCTGGACTGGAATTTACATTTATTGCATATCTTCTTTTAATTTAGTACAAGCATTAATTGCTTTAATTTCCCCATTGTTTATAATTTTATTAATTTCCTTTATATCAGGAATTCCAATTTTAAAAAAACTTGCAGATAAAAAATTTGGGAAATCTAAAGAATATCAAAAATATAAAAAATCTACAAGTTTACTTATCCTCTGGCCAAATAAAAAGCTTTAAATACCTTACGCACATATACTTTTTTATACTAACATATACGTATATAAAGAATGAAAAGAGGCAATGATAAACTTACCCTATCTATAGATAAAAAAACTAAAGATAAATATAAAGAATTCTGCGAAAAAAATGGACTAAAAATTGGAAAGCAAATAGAATTATTTATGCTGGAAGAACTAAAAAATAAAAATGGAAAAAGAAAACAATAACCGCAATCAATACTGGGCAATTGAAAAAGAAGAAGTAGTTAAGCACTTTCAATCTACTGTCTCAGGACTGTCACAAAAAGAAGCTGAACTGCGCTTAGAGCGCTACGGCAAGAACATTATCCAAGAAACAAATAAGATTAATCCCTGGAAAATATTCTTTTCCCAGTTTAAGTCTTTTTTAGTATACATCTTATTAATTGCAGCAGGGATCTCCCTTGTAATTCAGCACTACCTTGATTCAAGTGTAATATTTGCAATTGTCTTATTAAATGCAGGAATAGGATTCTTCCAACAATATAAAGCAGAAAAATCAATCTTAGAACTTAAAAAGCTCCTCGTCCCAAAAACCCAAGTTATGAGAGACAAAAAACTTCACGAAATTTCTTCTCAAAACATAGTTCCAGGAGATATAATAATCTTTGATGAAGGCGATAAAATTACAGCTGACTGCAGGATTATTGAAATTGATAATCTAGAAGTAAATGAAGCTGTTCTTACTGGAGAATCCCTTCCTATAGAAAAAATTGAATCAAGGATAAGGCCCGACACAATGCTTGCAAACCGTAAAAACATGCTCTACACCGGGACTACAGTAGTAAAAGGAAGATGCACAGCCTTAGTTATTTCAACTGGAATGTCTACAGAATTTGGAAAAATAGCTTCTACTTTACAAGAAATTTCTGTCCAAGAAACTCCAATGCAAAAAAAGCTAGACTACTTTGCCAAACAAATCAGCCTTGTTGTCTTGCTTATTGTAGCTTTAATGATTGCTTTTGGAATACTTACAGGACAAGATAAAGTTGAGATGTTCCTCATAGCTGTAGCCCTTGCAGTCTCTGCCATCCCAGAAGGGCTTCCAGCTGTAATTACAATCTCTTTAGCATACGCAGCTAACTCTATGCTAAAAAACCGAGTAATAGTAAGAAGGCTACCAGCAGCAGAAACAATGGGAAGTGTAACGGTGATTTGCTCAGACAAAACAGGCACCCTTACAGAAGAAAGAATGTCTGTAACTAATATATTCTGTAATAATAAGCACTACTCAAAACAAGAAGGCACTCTTATCCATGGCAAAAACAAAGTTGATCCAAAAAAAGACAAAAGCTTATCACAGCTATTTCAAGCTAGCCTGCTTTGTAATAATGCAAGATTTGAACTTAGAGACTCTGCAAGCAGAGACGATTGTGAATATGACATTTTAGGAGATCCCACTGAAGCTGCCCTAGTTCTTTCAGGCTTAGATGTGGGAATAAGTAAAAAAGCCCTTTCTGAAGCTCAACCTAGAATGAAGGAGATCTCCTTTACATCTACAAGAAAAATGATGTCAATAATCAGAAAAGGAGAAAGACATCACTTACTATACGCAAAAGGAGCTGCTACAGTTATCTTAGAAAAATCTGCATACGAATTTATCAATGGAAGAATCGAAAAACTTTCAGAAAATAAGAAAAAATTACTTTCAAAACAAGCTGAGTCCATGGAGTCTCAGGCCCTACGTGTTTTAGCATTTGCATCCAGAAATCTTACCTCAACAGATTTAAAAAACCTCAAAGAAAATGCAGAAGAACTAGAAAAAGGTCTTATTTTCCTAGGCTTTATAGGAATGCTTGACCCTCCAAGAAAAGAAATAAAAGAAGCCATCCGTTTAAGCAAAGCAGCTGGGGTAGAAGTAAAAATCATTACAGGAGACTCCCCATTAACTGCCAGAGCAATTGCAAAACAAGTAGGCCTTTCAGGAAATATGATAATTGGCTCTGAACTGGAGAGGATGACTGATGAAAGACTGAAAAACGAAATTAACAATATCACAATCTTCGCCCGCATTAATCCCATGCAAAAACTTAGGATAGTGGATATTCTTAAAATAAAAAATGAAATAGTAGCAATCACAGGCGACGGAGTAAATGATGTTCTTGCTTTAAAAAAAGCAGATATAGGGATCTCAATGGGTATCAGGGGAAGTGACGTTGCAAGAGAGGTAAGTGATATGATCTTACTTGACGACAATTTCGCCTCTATTGTTAAGGCAAACGAACAAGGAAGAATCGTGTACGACAACACCAAGAAAATTACAAAATACCTCCTAGCTGTAAATTTTTCAGAAATCTTACTTATATCCTATGCAATCCTAGCCAGATTGCCACTTCCTCTTCTACCCCTACATATACTTTGGATGAATTTAATAACAGATTCTATCCCCGCTCTGGCTTTAGTAAAAGAACCAGGAGAAGATGTTATGTCTACCTCTCCTAGAAAAGAAAAATCAATCTTGCATGGAATCCTCCCATTTTTAATTATTGCAGGTATTGTCACCTTTCTTGCAGAACTCGCAGTTTTTTTAATCTCGATACATCTTGGTCATGATATTATCAAAACAAGATCTCTTGTCCTAGCTACTTCCATACTTTTCCAGCTATTTTTTATTTTCACCTGTAGATCTGATAAAAAGCTAACTGAAATCGGGGTCTTTTCAAATAAATACCTAGTTTACGCATTTATCATCTCACTTATCTTAACTTTAGCTGTACTATACACTCCTCTTGCATCACTCTTTAAGCTCACCTCAATTTCCCCAAAAGAGTGGCTACTTGTTCTGCCATTCTCCCTTTCTGGGGTAATTTTATTTGAAGCGCGCAAGTTCTTTCCTAAAATAAAAAAGAGGAAAAATGCTGCTAAATAATATTTTATTCTTTTTATTATCTGCAACTTTTCTAATACTTAGTGGCATAGTTTTAGTAAGATCTCTGACCAAAATGGCTAGATTTCTAAGAATCTCTGAGTTTACCTCAGCTTTCATCATAATGGCTGTAGCCACTTCCCTCCCAGAATTATTTGTAGGAATCTCATCTGCATTGCAAGGAAATCCTGCATTAAGCTTAGGGAATGTTGTAGGGGCTAATATAATCGACCTAACTATCATCACAGGTATTTTTGTATTGCTCGGTAGAGGAATACGTATAGACACCCATAAAGTAGGCAGAGATGTTTATTTTATGCTTCTTAGCATAATTTTAGTTATTGTACTATTTTTTATTGGAAGGTCCTTATCGAGGTTTGATGGGCTAATCTTAGTCGCCTTATTTGGTTTTAATCTTTTTAGAATGCTTAGAAAGCGTAAAAACTATCCTGCTAAGTTTGTTGATGGTAGGATTAAGCGTTGGGAAATAATCTTTAACACCCTATTATTTGTATTCGCTCTAGCCGTCTTATTTGTCTCATCACATTTTGCAACTCAATACGCAACTCTAATTGCCATTGACTTAGATCTCCCGCAGATTATAGTGGGTTTATTCTTAATCTCCATAGCTACAACCCTGCCAGAACTAGTTTTCGGTATAGAGGCTATTATGATGGGTCATAAGTCCATGGTTATTGGAGACCAAACCGGAACAGTTTTTACCAATATCTGTCTTGTTCTAGGATTAGCCGCTATAATCCACCCAATTACCGCAGAATACTTCTCCTTCCTTGTAGCTGGAATATTTATGTTTATCTCTGCATTTATGTTTACAGCATTTGTGCAGTCTGGAAAACGCTTGGATATATTAGAGGGGCTGGGATTAGTTATGCTCTATGTGGCTTTTGCGATTATAGAATTTTTTGTTAAATAGAACTCTGAAAAATTCGTATATCTGGAGATAGGAGATTAATCTTGTCATCCTTGCTTCTTAGCCCCCTATAAATCCTCTGCAAAAACTCTCTTCTTGACTTATCAATGTAAAAAGAACTAAAATATTGGGGTTTTGTCTTTCTTAATATTCTCCAAAACAAGGAATTAATATTGGGATAAGGATACTTTGTCATTATTATACTCTTGCACATATCCCCTGGAAAGTCTACACCTCTTGTACACTTTGTAGAATATAAAATATCTAATTTTTTACTTTTAAATCTTTTAACAATTTCTTCAGAATTATTTAAATCATTTAAAAGCTCACCACGGCTTATCATATTTAATCCATACTTCTCAATTTCTTGTTCAGTCGGAAGATCTGCAAACGAATGCACATGCACTAAAGCCGGCTTTTCAGCTTTTTCTATGCACTTATTTAGTGCTTGTAGATATTGGGCTCTTGTAACTCTGCCACTCTGGAAATTACTATACTTGCAGTCAACTTCAAATCCGGTTTTCACCTTCTTTATTGTTCCAGGCGTTTCAGTTTCAGCGTCAATAATTTTAAAATCTCCCAACCCATATAAATTTCGCAAGACATTTTCAGAATGAATTGTTCCAGACATCATTACAAATATCTTGTTCTTTTCAATCATCTTCCTAAATCTTTTTTCAAGATTTATTGTTACAATTCTAACTACAAGATCTCTTTCTTCCATATAAAAAGAAACATAAGTTTCATCAAAAAATCCATCAAATATCCTCGATACCTCATCAACATGATAGCAATAATTTTCTTCATCACACTCTACATAATTCATAAAATCTGAGTCTAAAAAATTCCTCAAAAGTTCAAATATTTTAGTTTCCTTAATTGGAATTACTTCTTCATTTTCTATTAAACTCTGAATATTATTATCATTTAGAATTTCCATTGTCAAATCATTTGTCTCATCAACTATCTTGTCCACTTTATCACTTTCAGAAAATAAACTTCCTAATGCAAAACTAACCCTATTAAGATTAATTTTATTATGATTTGAAAAGCTGTCTAAGAATTCATCACACTCATCTATAATTTCCACTTCAGTAGCTGGCTTTCGATTCATTAGAGTTTCAAGTTTATACTTTGCACTATTAAATATAATCACATCTGCATCAATATACGCTTTAAACTGATCATAATACCCGCATCCTTCATTTCTCTGATAAATTGTGTAATTTTTATCCTTTAATCCTAGGTAGTTTTTCCTTTTTGCATTATCTAATACTGCCAAATCAATTTCAGAAGGGATTATAGGTGACCAGTAAGGACAAACAGGAGCAATTGACAACCTCTTAACATTTCCCATATTTACAGACACACTTGAATTTACTCTTGGATTCTGCCTAAGATACTTTCTTATCCTCTGTTCATTTTTTGGCTTTATTTCTATCTTACAAGGGAGAAAAGAGTTATCACAACTTTTATCCGCATCTCCAATTTTTTCAGGCCTCTTTATTCTGCCATACTCATCAAAAATATCTAAATCAGAATTACTCTCTATCCTTACAATATCTTTAGAATGCTGCAAAAACGGACAGGTATAATTTCCTCTTCCAGTTATACTCCTTATCTTAAGTCTCTCCCCATTCTCCTTTATTAAATATTTTTTATTTGTATAGTCTTCTTTATACTGTTCTTGTAGCGCTTTTACTGGGACTACAACAGAAGCTCTCCCTAGATTCTTAGCAACATTCAAGGCTATTGCTGATTTTCCAGTTCCACAAACACCTCTAATAAAAATTATTTTATGGCCCTCGTCAACAGCTTTGATTACTTCTTTAACTACATCTTGTTGTGATTTATTATTAGAAAAAACCAACGGTTTTAATTCAGCCTCTTTTTCATATAAGCTCCAGCTTGACATTTATTCACATAAATTTATAGTTTTATAAGGATTTGTATAGTTAAGTTGCCTTCCCAGCTTTCTTCCACATATAATCAAAGTAATTCTTATATGACTGGGCAATATCTTTATTCTTAATCACAATCATGATT
This sequence comes from archaeon, assembly GCA_043815245.1. Lineage (GTDB taxonomy): Archaea > Nanobdellota > Nanobdellia > Pacearchaeales > GW2011-AR1 > JBDRJD01. Next base: position 6,816 of record JBDRJD010000039.1, on the reverse strand, counting down.
GGTTTACCTTTAATTAGATGTATGCCTACATAATCTCCAAAAATTGATGTTGTAGCCTCTGCTTCTACATCAAGAAATCGATACTCAAATCCTTCTAGCTTAAATGGTTCTTTTTCCTTATGCTCTCTATGTCCTATTATCTTTACAGGAATCTTATTTTTACCTACCGCTTTTGCAATTGCAGGCATTTCATATAAATGAAAAAAAGCCCTTCCAGTAGAACCAAATACATTGAGCTCCCCAACGCTTAACATTAAACGTATAACTGTTCTTATTCCTTCCTTACCTTCATAAACATTAATCTCAAATTTTTCTTGCTTTTCTGTTTTTATTTTTTTTAGATCTTTTATCAAGTCTATAACCATAACCTCTTTAGCCATAATTTGGTTTAACAAACTTTCCGGGTCACTGCACGAAAAAGTTTTCTTACCCTTTTTTATTACATAAGAAACATGGCCCTTTTCAATTAGATGGTTTAATACTGTATAGGCTAGAGTCCTGTCCATTGAAATACTCCTTGCTATCTCGTTTGCAGAGAGCTCCTTTTTCTTTAACAACTCTAAATATACTTTTGATTCATTTCCTGTCAACCCAGCTTCCTTTAATTTATCATTAATGTCCATAAAATTATTTAATTTCTCACTATAAAAATGTTGTTATTTTTAATAACAACTTAGATTTATAAGAAAAATCGTGATTGCTCAACCAAGGATTAAGAGAAAATGAACCTGACATTAGTAATTTTATTAATTTACCTCGCATTAATGTTTTTAATAGCTTGGCTTTTTTCAAGAAAACAGTCTTTAGAAGCGTATTTTATAAACAAAAGAAAAACCAGTTTATGGCTTCTAACTTTCTCAAATGTAGCTACAATTGTGGGTGCTGGAGGTTCTGTAGCCATAGTTGCAGAAGTTTACAATTCAGGTATTTCTTACGGTCTTGCACTTCCTGCCTCTCTTACTATTGGTGTTTTAATCTTGGGCATTGTAGCTAAAAAAATCAAAGAAGTCGGGGATGAATATAACGCGACTACAATTGTAGATTTTTTTAATAATAGATTTGACAAGAAAAACAAGGTTTTAACTGGAGTGTTACAAATTTTCCTTTTAGTAGGTTGGATAGGCGTGCAAGCTATTGCAATGGGTTCTCTTGCATCTGTTTTGATAGGAATAGATTTCCAAATAGCAATATTTTTTACAGCTTTAATTACGATATTATACACCTCCCTAGGTGGGTTAAAAGTGGACTTAATCACAGATTTTGTTCAATTCTGGATTATTCTCATAATTTTTATTATACTAGCTTTTATTGGGTTTGGAGAGGTGGGGGGAATTTCTAATTTATTCTCTCAACTTCCAGCAGGTCATTTAGACCCATTTGCATTTGGAGGTATCGGATGGTTTGTGGGCCTTATGCTTTTTAGTGGATTCTTGTTTTTATCAAATACCACCCACTGGCAAAGAATATTTTCTGCCGAAAACCAAAAAACAGCAAGAAACTCATTTTTCTTTTCAATTCCTTTAGTGCTTTTGCTTGGAATAGTTATCCTATTCTTAGGATTAGTAGCCGCTGTCTCGCTTTCAGAGATAAAACAAGAAACAGCCATCTTCTCATTAATGGACTACTTACTTCCTCCAAGCCTGGTAGGAATTGGCTTTGCCGCAATACTTGCTATAATCATGTCCTCTATCGACAGCTTATTAATTGGAGGCTCCGCAATCATCTATAAGGGCCTTTTTAAAAAAACCCACTTTGAAAATAAAAAAGAAATCTTAGCTGCGCGGATAATAACCGCCATGTTCGGCATTTTAGGATTTTTAATTGCATCCCTTTTTTCAAATATTATTACTTTATCTCTCTTATTTTTCTATCTTGCTCTAATCTTTGTACCCCCAGTTTTAGCTGGACTCTATTCAAAGAAAACTACTTCAGAAGCGAGTTTTTATTCAATCCTCATTCCAACAGTCTTGCTCTTTGGATTATACCCATTTGTAAAAGAAAACACATTTTTGATTACAACTCCTTTAGGAATAATAATCATTTTACTTTATGACAAAATTTTTTCTAGAAGAAAAAATCCGCAAGTAGGATAGGCAATCTATATCTTAATCTCGAATTCTCTAATTTCAGAGTTTTTTAATGGAATAAAATTATAATAATCTCTGATATCCTCTCCTTTTATTAGAACTTCAAGACACATTAGAAAATTTTTATGACCACATACTAGAATTGTTTTATCTGAATATTTTTTGAGACTTCTCAAAAATTTTTTAGCTCTTTCATATGTATCAGCAATAGATTCACCATTTTCTGGTTTGTAAAATACTTTATCTAGTTTATTTTCATCACAATACCTTTGAAATGCTCCCATTTCTGAGCCAGTAAAATCTCCCAGATTTCTTTCCAAAGTAATATCCTCAACAATAACTTTAGGTTTATTAATTGTTGATAAAAAAGGTTGAATTGTCTGTAAATTTCTTTTTAAAGGACTAATAATAAACAAATCTATTTTTAAATTTTTTAATTTAGAAATTAATTTTTGTGCATCTTCTTTGCCTTGAGCAGTCAGGCCAGAATCAATTTGAGAATCTGCTTTATCTTTTTTATTACTTATTGATTCAGAATGACGTAATAATATGATCCTCATAGTTCAAAATAATAATAGAAACTTATAAACCTTTAGAAGAAAAAATCCGCAAGTAGGATAGGCATTTAGTGGAAATGTATAAAATGAGGCTATTAGTAGTTGCGCGCTGAAATTCTCGCCGAAGCTTGAATCTTACACGCCAACTCTATCAACGCTATGTTCTTTAGCGGCCTTAGTTGAGTCGTCTTGCGGATGGCTTCGAGCTTAGATGCGTTCAGCTCTTATCCATACAGTGCGTAGCTGCGCAGCCTGCTCATAACAACTGCTACACCAGAGGCACCCGAGTCAGGTTCCTCTCGTACTACTAACTCGTTCCACTCACTCAACAGCGCACCTAGTAGATATCATACAAACTGTCTCGCGACGTTCTTAACCCAGCTAACGATCCCTTTTAATGCGTGAACTCCGACACCCTTGGCTGCTTGTGCACAACCAGGATAGGAAGAGCCGACAGCGATGTACCAAACCGCGCCGTCAATATGGACTATCGGGCGCGACAAGCCTGTTATCCTTGAAGTACCTTTTCTGTCACAATTGTGGCCCATTAAAAGCCATCAATGGTTCGCTAAGCCCGGCTTTCACCTCTGCATTCCTTGCTTTTCGGAATACAGTTAGACAAGCTTTTGCCTTTGCACTCTACTCCAGATTTCCGACCTGGATGAGCTTGTCATTAGGCCCTATAGATATCTTTTCTACAGGGTGCCGCCCCAGCCAAACTGCCCGCCAACTGCTGTCCTCTTACGAGTAAGTAACTTCATAAAGAATAAGTAGTATTACAAGGTCGCTCCGCTTTCGCCGAAACTAAGCATCTACGCTCCTACTTATGCTATGCACTCCACATAAAGCTACAACAACAAGCTGCAGTAAAGGTTTACAAGGTCTTCGCTTCCCACTAGGCGACTCCGGCATTTTCACCGGAAAGTGTGTTCAGAAGGTCCTGGTTAGGGACAGTGACAACCTCGTTAAACCATTCATGCAAGTCGCCATTCAGACGACAAGGTATTACGCTACCTTAAGAGGGTCATAGTTACCCCCGCCGTTTGATGGACCTTAGCTCCCTTGAAAAGAAGTTTGAGACACCATCACTGGGCAGGTCTCACTGACTATACAAAGCTTTTCAGCACAGCAGTCAGCTACGTTTTTGGTAAACAGTCGGGCCGTCCTTGTTACTGAGATCTACCAATGCCTTTTACTTAATTCAAAGACAAAGATAGACACCCCTTATACCTAAGATACGGGGCCAATTTGCCGAATTCCCTTAACCAGTTTATCCTTTCACGTCTTAGCCTTCTCAGCTAGGGCACCTGTGTTGGATCTCGGTACAGCTAACTTACATCTGATACATAAATTTTTCACTGGCTCCCGGAGTCAATAGACTCTCGCCAAGTAGATTCACTTAGATCTTAGCATTACACTCCCTAAGTTTCTCTACCCATGATTCCTTCCGGAATTCTACTTATCCAAAAGCGGTTTTAAGTACTAAACAATGCAAGTCAGTTCAGGAATATTAACCTGATGTCCTTCGTCGTCATCAGTTAAGAGACAACTTAGGCGCTGACTAACCCTTGGTTAAACGTTATTGCCAAGGAAACCTTGCCCTTTCGACGTTTTCCGAATCTCAGGAAAATTTGGTCCTACTACCACCAGGATCTGCATTACTTTTCGCTCCATCCCTCCTCTCGGAAGAACTTCTGCGCAAAAAGGACGCCTGCCTACCACAATATCCATCTGGATATGTCTATGGTATCGGTACCATGCTTTAGCCCCGTCCATTTTCAGGGCCCCGGACCTCAATAGGTGAGCTGTTACGCTTTCTTTAAATGGTGGCTGCTTCTAAGCCTACATCCCTACTGTCTCAGGTTCAAGACACCTTTCGTTACACTTAGCATGAATTTTGGGACCTTAACCATAGGCTCCCTTGTTCGGGTTTCGGAATTAGCACCTTACGCGCCATCCCTGATTCCCATTTTACAGCACACAAGTTCTGAGTTGGAAAGAATCCCGTAGGAAAATTCCTCTGCAAATTCCATCCGTACTTTACCTCGTGCGCAAATAAAAATGAGACTATACGTCGGCATATTTCGGCAGGAACTAGCTATCGCCAAGTTAGAGTGGCTTTTCACCCCTATTCCCAAGTCATCCGAGTGCATGTACACAACACCGGTTCAGGCCTCCATTTCCCTTTCGAGAAACTTCGCCTTGCTCAGGAATAGATCACCTGGCTTCGAGTCTATACCATGTGACTCGCGCATTTTCATACTTGCTTTCGCTACGGCTTCATTGCTTTAACCTTGCCACATAGAATAACTCCCTGGCCCGTTCTTCAAAACGTACGTTACAACATCTGCTCTTGCGAGCAAATAGCAGTAACACCCTGTAACTGTTAGATTTCAAGTCTTTTCACCCTCTGTTAAGAGTACTTTTCAGCTTTCCCTCGCGGTACTAGTGCGCTATCGGACTTGGATTCATGTTTAGGGTTAGCAGTTAATTCTGCTGTGTTCATACCTCCGATCTAGGAAGCACTACTCAATTGAGCAACTCCATATAAGTTTAATCTACGGGGCTATCACCCTCTGCGGCAGCTCTTTCCAGAGCACTTTGAATCACGTACTTAGGAATTTATGCTCACCACATCTCTAACTCTCTTTCAAAAGCAGATTCGGTTTGCCCTACGCCCTTTTCGCTCGCTGCTAATAAGGGCATCACTATTGTTTTCTTTTCCTGCCGGTACTAAGATGTTTCAATTCCCGGCGTTGATCTCCTTCTCAGGATTCTCTTGCGAGATTGTTTACAAATTCGGAAATCTTAGGATCAAAGATTGCATGCATCTCCCCTAAGCTTATCGCAGCTTGCCACGTCCTTCATCACAATCCAAACCAAGCTATCCGTCTAACAGTTTAATCGATCATACCAAATCCCAGATTTCTCTGGGCCCCAAAATCTAAAAGATTTTGAGGTTTCCACTATTATTCGCCTATCCTACTTGCTTCATTGATCATTCTCAGCGTGACAAAATACCGATGGTAAGTCGCCACCTTCACGTTAGTGAATATGATTAGAAAACATTAAAATGGACCCACCGGGAGTCGAACCCGGATCATCTCCTTGCAAAGGAGACATCTTAAGCCATTGGACTATGGGCCCCGATTCTAACTTAAGATAAAATCGGTTTTTAATGTTTTCTATTGTTCTGATTATTAGTTTTTATAATCTTCAGGATCTCCCAGTAAATAATCACTGATTGTCCTTGCTTTCTTGGAGCTAACTTCTGATATCCATTGACCATTTTGGGTGATATCTTCTAACCGGGCACTTATCTCTACCGGTTCTCCTAATCCATTCCATGCAACATACGCTTTGATTTCTTTCATTTTTCATTTCCATCACCTCTGTAATGTCAGAAAATTAATTTTCTGAGCATCCTAAAAACCCGACAAACCATATAGGGGTTTTTTGATTTAATGATCATAAAAAATGTTAACTAGAAGCAAAGTTACTCAAGTTTCCTAAAAAAGTTTATTTAAATTTATAGGAGGTGATCCATCCGCAGGTTCCCCTACGGATACCTTGTGACGACTTAACCTGCCTTGTCTTACAAAGATTCGTTCCCGAAGGACCTCACCAATGCAAAACTCGGTTGGTTTGACGGGCGGTGTGTGCAAGAGACAGGGACTTATTCACCGCTCGCTGATGACAAGCGATTACTACGGATTCCATCGTCATGAGGATGGGTTGCAACCCTCAATCTGAACTAAGCCATACTTTATGGGATTAGCTTCTCTTCTCAGAGTTGCATCTCATTGAATATGGCATTGCCGCGCGCGTGTAGCCCAGGGGATTCGGGGCGTACTCACCTAACGTAGCCCGCACCTTCCTCCTTGTTACCAAGGCAGTCTGTATAGAGTGCATCTTATCCGGATAGCAACTATACACACGGGTCTCGCCTGTTACCTGATTTAACAGGTCATTTCACAACACAGGCTGACGTCGGCCATGCACCTCCTCTCTGCGTGTCAGGTAAGCCCTTTAGACTGACCTTCATCCTGCAGTCGCTCCTGGTGAGATTCACGGTGTGGACTCTAATTGAACCGCACGCGTCACCCGTTGTAGTGTCTCCCCGCCAATTCCTTTAAGTTTCGGCCTTGCGGCTATACTCCCCAGGTAGCACA
>JBDRJD010000038.1:0-5030 GCA_043815245.1 archaeon | reverse complement strand
GGCCCTGATATAATTGATATGTAACCAGTTAACTTTAAAAGTACCGAATCCTCATAGTACATATAGCGAGGTGGAGCAGTCTGGAGTGCTCGCAGGGCCCATAAAATCAAACCATTTTTGATTTGATCAGAAATCTTGATTTGTGACACCCTGAGGTCGCGTGGTTCAAATCCCGCCCTCGCTACTTTCTATATTCTTAACTGCAATAATATTAATAAACTTCAAATGAAAGATTTGATAATGCCTGAAAATATTATTGTGGCATCTGCAGTTATACCCTATGAAGAAGGATTTGTCTACGTCATGACTGAAAGTGATGGAAAATGGGGGCTTGCAGGCGGAAAGATTGACCCCAAAGAAGACTTAAGGATAGGCCTTATTAGGGAAGTTGTACAAGAAACAAATTTAGAAATACTTATCAGAAACATGCTCCCCCCAGTTCATTTTGAGAGTGGTAGTGGAAATACTATCTTGAATTTACCCTTTGTAGGTGAAGTTATACAAGGAACCCCTAGTGTGATAAGGCCTAAAGAAATACGGGAAGTATCTGTTTTGAATATAGGGGAAATAAGATCCCTTTATCGAGGAGGTAAGATACGCTCAGGTTATGCCAATTTAGGTCCTGTTGAAGATTATTTACTAGGAAATCTCTTAGCGCCTGATACTGTCAGATGTTTCCTTCAAAGATAACCTTTAAAACCTCCCCCCTTTTCTTATTAGTATGTTACTTTTAGGCATTGATGATGCAGGCAGGGGGCCGGTAATTGGCCCAATGGTTTTAGCAGGCGTTTTAATAGATGCAGAAACAGAAAAAGAATTTAAAAAACTCGGAATAAAAGACTCAAAACAACTTACTCCAAATAAGAGGGAAATTCTCGCTACAATAATAAGGGAAAAAGCAATTGGCTTTCATGTTTCAATTACCCCCCCAAATGAAATTGATACTAGAATAAATACTGGAACTAATCTAAATAAGTTAGAAGCAATCAAAGCAGCAGAAATAATCAACAAGATAAATCTTACTAGCGAAAAGGAAACAAAAATAAAAGTAGTTTTAGACTGCCCTTCCAATAATATCCCTGCTTGGATAGATTATGTTAAACCTCATATTAAGCATCTAGAGAATTTAAAAATAATCGGTGAGCATAAAGCAGATGTAAACCACATGTCAGTAGCAGCGGCTTCTATACTTGCTAAAACAACTCGGGACAAAGAAATAGAAAAAATAAAGAAGAATCTGGGAGTTGATTTTGGCTCAGGATATCCTTCAGATCCTATAACCTCAAAATTTCTAAAAGATTGCGGAAAGAAATACAGGAAAGACGGGATATTTCGTGAAACTTGGGCCACTTGGAAAGACGTATTTGGAAAAAAAGACCAAAAAAATCTACTAGACTTCAAATGAAAATTTTATTTCTCTGCTGGTCAAATGTATTCAGAAGTCAAATGGCAGAAGCCTTTTTTGAAAAGTATAATAAGAATACCAGATGGAAAGTTGAATCAGCTGCAATTGTAGCCCCCCACGAAAAAATGCATGCTCTTGTTGTAAAAGCAATGGCAGAAGTAGGAATCGATCTTTCAAAGAAAAAGTCAAAAAAAGTAACTAAGGAGATGCTTGACTCCGCTGATAGGATTATACTAATGAGTCCAGATCTGCAGGAACTTCTCAATGAAAAATATCGGGGAGAGGTAGAAACCTGGAATATCCCAGAAATCAAGGCTAAAGAAACAGAGCTTTCTAAATACTCTGAATTTCTACAAGCAAGAGATATAATTGAGAAAAAAGTCAAGGAGCTAGTTAAAACTCCCGCATAATAAAGCTTATAAATCTCCTCTATATCCTCTTTTAATGGCAGATAAGACCGCCTCAGATCTACACTTCCACCCCGGCTTTTTTACGCCTGATCCAAGGATTTCAAGACTTTTGGATCCAATAGTTAGGCTTCAGCAAATAGTTGAGTTAGCTACTAAAAAAGGCCTAGGAATACTGGCAGTCACTTCTCATTCCTATCCTGAACATATAGACCGTAGATGGAACTACTACTTAGAAAATGGAATAAACATCCCAGGATTTTTAGTAGAAGAGCTCGGTGCAAATGAACACATCCCCCAAGCTTTACTATATGCTCCTAAAAACCCAAATTTTCAAAATAATTTATACCTTCTTCATGGCCAGGAAATCAATACCGGCCAGGGAGACATTAATATCATTGGGGCATCCTGTAGAATCCCAGTTGAGAAGGCAAGAAGTAGAGGATTAGAGTATTTTGCAGACATGGCACATTATGTTGGTGGAGAAAATGTAACAGTCTTAGTAGCTCATCCTGCAAGATGTTCTCTCCCCACAGAAAGTTTAAGAGATCTTTATAATCGGGGCAAAATTGACGGCCTAGAGGTTTTCAGCGCATTAGAATGGTCTTGGAATAATCGCAAGGCTTGGGAAATGTCAGTCAAAGCTTTCGGGCTTCCTGGAATTGCAGTCTCAGACGGCCACAGCTTACCAGATATGGCAGCAGCTTTTACAATATTTCCTTTCAAGCTAATGGATTATGATTTTGATGGTTTAGCAAGTGTGTTAAAATCCAACATAAGAAACCCCCCTGCTAATAATCATCCGGCAAGACAAGAAAACTATCTCTCAAATGCAAGTCGGGTAAAATACCTTGCAAACGCGCTTTCTACTAAGCTTCCTTTCTAATAAAAAAGCTTTAAATATATCTTAATTTTCATTCTTTCATGCCTTATGTTAAAAACTTGGTGATGAGGGGCTTTAAGAGTTTTGCTCCTGAAACAAACATTCCGTTTACAAATGCCATGAACGTAATCGTAGGTCCGAACGGTAGCGGAAAATCAAATATTGCAGATGCAATCTGCTTTGTTTTGGGAAGACTCTCAATCAAGTCAATGAGAGCTGCAAAAGCAGCTAATTTAATCTTTACAGGAACTAAACTTCAGAAACCCTCTCAAGAAGCTTCAGTTAAAATTGTATTTGATAATTCAGACAGAAAGTTCTCTATACCTACAAGCGAAATCTCAGTAGAAAGAAAAGTGAAAACTAATGGTCAGAGTATATACAAGATAAATAATGAGGTTAAAACGCGCCAGGAAGTTCTAGAGCTACTAGCCCAGGCAGGAATTGACCCTTACGGATTCAACATAGTTCTCCAAGGGGAAATAATGGACTTAGTTAAAATGAATTCCGAAGAAAGGCGTAAAATAATTGAAGAAGTGGCTGGGATTTCAGTATATGAGTCTAGAAAAGAGAAATCTCTTCGTGAACTAGAGCGAACAGATGGAAAGTTAAAAGAAATCTCAGCAATACTTCGTGAAAGAACAGCTTATCTCCGTAATTTAGAACAAGAAAGAAAACAAGCACTAAAATTTAAACAACTTGAAGAGGACATAAAAAAGTACAAGGCTTCTATTCTTCACAGGAAAATAACAGATAAACAAAAAGACATTAAACGGGTTGAACTCGAAATTGATAAAAAACAAAAGCAAAAAGACAAAACAAAAAAAGAAATTCAGGAAATCCAAAAGGAAATTGAAGGCTTAGAAGAAAAAGTAGAAAAAATTAATTCTAATATTCAAAAGTCTACGGGTATAGAACAGGAAAAGCTGCATAATGAGATTACAGAATTAAGGGAAGAACTAGCAGGTTTGAATGTAAGAAAAGAAAATTTTGAGTCACGCCTTTCTGAGATTTTAGAAAGAAGGTCTGCCCTATCTTCAGATATAAAGAATTTTGAAAAGGAAATAGTCTATCTAAAAAAAGCAGGATTAAAAGCAAAAAAGCAGGAAGATCTTGGAACAAAAAGAAAAGAACTAGACGAAGCAGAATCAGAAAGAAAGAAGTTTTATGCTTTGTCCGCGAAACTTGAAGCTTTTAAGTCTAGGATTTCAGATAAAGAAAGTTCTCTTCAAAAAACAAAAAATGAATCAGATTTCACCTTAGGAGAAATTGAGTCATTAGAGTCCCAAATAAAAGAAAAAACATTAGAGTCCTGCAATTCCAAAATCAAAAAACTTTCTTCAGAGCTTTCCTCAATATCCACAAAACTAGAAGCCGACATTCGAAACAGATCAGAATCAGAAAAATCTATCTCAATAGCTGAATCTGAGATTGCATCCGCAGAAAAAATAAAAAAGCAAGTTGAAAAACTAGATATCTGCCCATTGTGTAAAAGTAAAATTACAGAAGAGCATTTAAACCATGTATTTAACGATTCTGACCAAAGAATAAAAGAAAACAAAGGAAAATTTGAAGAATTTTCAAATAAACTTAAATTATTTAATCTGGAGATTGGCAAAGCTGAAGAAAAAATAGGACTTCTTGAAACAGATATCTCAGAAAAGAGGGTAGAACTAGTTAAATTGAGTAATATAGAGCAGAGAAAAGATCAACTAAAACGCCTTTTAGAATCTCAGCACAGTCTTGAGTTAGAACTTTCTGAGCTTAAAAAAGAAAAAGATTCTTTTGAAAAACAATACCAAAAGAGCAAGAACGTTGAAGAGAGGTATGACAAATTGTTGCTGGAAGTTGATGAGATCTCATCCAGAACTGAGGAAAATATTGATGCTGAACTTGAATTTAAAATTCGCGATTTAGAAAAAATAAAACTTATTGTTAAACAGACTCACAGAGACGAAACAGAGCTTACAGAGGAAATAAAGTCTCTTACTGAGGAGATTGAAGAAAACGAATCCAGTTTAGAAAAAAAAGAAATCCAGGAAAAAGAACTTCAAGAAAAATTCAAAAAAATGTTTGAAGAACGTACCTCCATGCAAAAAAATATACACGAGAATAATTCCAAAATTCTTGAAACACAACATAAACTGAATGTTGAAGATGAGTCTATGAATAATGACAAAATTGAGCGAGCCCGTATTTCAGCTGAGATAGAAACTTTAGAAGTGGACTTTACAGAATACAGGGGCTTGAAAGTTTTTCCTTTAGCTTTAGCAGTTCTGCAAGACAAGCTGGAAAAGTCTGAAAATTCTGTAAGAGTCATAGGCAGTGTAAACATGAG
>JBDRJD010000037.1:0-20696 GCA_043815245.1 archaeon | reverse complement strand
ATATCTTAGATTTTAAAATTTAGAGACTTTAACACTAGTTAAATGAGTTTATACTTATATAGGACAATGGGATAAATATCAAAGATATAAAGTTACTTATGTAATAGATAATTAAAGTTATACTATTACAAATAGAAAGATTTTTTAATATTAATTTCTTATTATTTTGATGGATAAATTAGATAAAAAAGACTATGAAATCTTAAGACTCCTTGATAAGAACTTTAGGATGAGTTTTTCTCAAATTGCCAAAAAAGTTAAGTTAAGTAAAAATTCTGTTGCTTTAAGATTTAAGAAACTGGAAAAATATCTTTTGCATAATACTACTGGAATTAATTATGAATTATTGGGATATAGTATGGTTAAGGTATTTTACACTCTTGATCTATATAAAGAGGATTTTGAAAAGCTGATAATAAATGAGGTTAAGAAACATCCAAGTATATTGTGGGCTGCTAGATTTTATGGAAAATATAATTTATGTATTTGTTTGCTTGTTAATGATATGAATGTTTTAATTGAGCATTGACAAGTTTAATCATAAATTCTCAAAAAAAATTAATGAAAAAGAAATTGAGATTGTTTCAAATCAGATTTACCTTAGGAATAATTTTCTTTATGAAAATCCTGCCATGAAAAGGATACTTATTCCAAAGTCACAGAAAGTTTTTAGTTTATCTGAAATTGATAAGAAAGTATTGTGTATCTTAAGGCTTGATCCCGAATTAATGTTGTGGATATTGCCAGGAAAGTTGGTTCTGTTCCTAAGACAGTTGCGAATAGGATGAGGTCTCTTGAAAAGAAAGGAATAATCAATGGTTATTATATGACAGTTGATCCTTTAATGTTTAATTTTAATACATTTAAATTATTAATTCAGGTTCAGAATTTAAAAAATCCTGAAGGATTTGAATCTTATCTATCTTCTCTGAGAAATGTCAATCATATTAGTAAGATGCTAGGATTGTGGGATTATGAAATTGATTGCATGTACCAGAATATGAGAGAACTACAAAAAGAAATTGAGGATATTAAAAATAAGTTTCCAAATTTAATTAAGAAGCTTGAGATAATTATTCTTGGAACTAGGATCACTACGAATAAGGAGAGTTTTTTACTTTAAATCACTCCGAGAAGCATTAATAATCCAATTACAAATAAAAGCAGTCCTGCAATAAGATGAAGCCATCTTATGTTCTTTTCTTTCCAACCACCTACATTATCCACACTTGAATAACCAACATATACAATTACTACTATTGCAATCATTGGAAGAATAAATATAAAATTATAAATTATAAGCCAAGGAATTATGTTTATTATCTCTAGATTAGATAATATTCCAGAAGCTATGATATAAGGACCAATTGTGCATGGAAGCAAGAAAAAAGTCACTAAGATTCCAATAAAAAAAGCACCTTTTGGAGAAGTAATACCTGAAATTAATTTTTTAAGCTTAGGCCTTAAAAACATAGGCATTTCTGTTAAAATTCCACCAGGCTTATACCATATCGAATCTTTTACATTCATAGCTCCTAAAAGCATTGCAAGGACTGCAAGACCATTAAATAAATAAATCCTGACTGAGGCAATTGCCAGAGACAAACTCTTAAAAATTGTTACCATAATCAGACCATAAAGAAAATAAAAAATCAAGACAGCTAGGATAAACATAAATCCAGCTTTTAAAACAGCTTTTTTATCTCTTTTTACACTTAAAACCGCAGTTAAAATCAAAGTTAAGACAGCTAGCGCGCAGGGATTTACAGCGTCTGCTCCTGCAAGACCTAAAATTTTTATTAAACTTAAATCAGCCATTTTAACATTCAGTTAGTCTTTTAAGAGTTTCAATAGATTGCACTCCTTTGTATTGCTCATTATTAATAATCCACGTTGGAACTGCCGTAATATCATTGCAATTTTCTGGAGTAATTGCACAATCTATAGTATTTAAATAATGATAATCATTTCCAAAAAGCTCTTTTTGATGGCTGCATGCGGTGCAGCCAGTTGAAATATATAAAACAGATTTTGATGCAATGCACTGCGCATAATTTAATTGAGTCTTATTCTCGTCAGTACTAGAATTGATTTCAGTATTATTTGAATTATTTCCTTTTACTACAAATATAAAAACAACTATTAATAAAGTTACAATGATAAATATCAAAGTTATTATTGAATCTTTTTTCATTTTCCTCTTTTCACCTTTACTTTTTTATAAACTCAGGTTTTTAAATTTTATTGAAGATTAAGTAAAACTGCCCTGCTTAAAAAGAATTTTGGATTACTAATAACTTTAAATCCTAATCTTTGTGCTGTATTAAGAGTGTCTTTAAATTCTTTTTTAGATACATGAAAGCTCGGCTCAATTACAAGTAATTTTGAATCAGCTTTCATGACCTCTTTTATACCTCTAAAAAATCCATCTAAAGTAGGGAATTCATGCACTACATAAAAAGCAAGTACAAAGTCTACTTTTTCATTTATATTAATATTATTTGACTGTGTTTTAATTAATTTTATTCTTTTCTCATAAGGTTTATCTTTAATTTTATTCTTTACTTTATCTAACATTCCCTGCTGTAAATCAGCTGCAATTACTTTACCTTTTTCTCCAACTTGATTTGCTGCTTCTATTGTAAATAATCCTGGGCCGCATCCAAAATCCAGGACTTTCATTCCAGAATGAAGATAAGGCTTGAGTATTTTTTTAGGATTATGGATTAACTTTCTAAAAGTGCTTTCCAAGCTTCCAGAATTTTCAAGAGGGCATACTCTATTTTTACTTTTCAATTTTCTCAATTATATTTCTAAATATTTTTTTATATAAAGGATTAATTTCAACAACTGGCTTCATTTTTATAGTTGAATCAACAAAATCCTTTTTATAAGGAATTTTTCCTATAATTTGAATCTTGTTGTACTTGGCAAAATTCTCAATTTTTTTGTAAAAACTTTTTTCCAAGTCAAACTTGTTAATGACGATTCCGTGTTTTATTTTAAAATGTTTGGCAAGATACAAAACTCTTTTTAAGTCATGTAATGCTGAAGGTGTTGGTTCTGTTACTGCTACTATATAATCTGTTCCTACTAAAGAAGCTATAACTGGACAGCCTATCCCTGCTGAAGAATCTATAATTAGTATTTCCGCTTGTATTTTTTTCTTAACTTCTTCTGCTTTTTCTCTTAATTCTGATACAATTTCTCCCGAAGCTAGCTCTCCTAATTTTAGCTCCCCGATAATTAGATTTACTTTATGATTTTTTCCAGTATAAATAACCCCAATTTCCTTTTTTGTTTCAGTAATAGCATTATTGGGGCATGAAACAATACATGCCTTGCAGCCTATACAAACCTCTTTCACAAAAGCTGGAAATCTATCTTTTACGAAAACTATAGCATTTTGCTTGCATACATTTGCACATTTTCCGCATTTATCACATTTTTTAAAATTCCATTTTGGAATTGGTTGGTAAACTTTCGAGTATTTCTTTCTTTTTGCAGATAGAAGAAGATGGTCATTAGGACATTCTACATCAGCATCAACTAATAAAGTCTTGCTTTTTCTTGCATATTCTACTGCAAGTGATGTTGCCACTGTTGACTTCCCAGTTCCTCCTTTTCCACCTGTAACTGCTATTCTCATTTTTATTTGCAACCCATGTGTTGAGGGCCTGATGCATCACTCATTTCCTTAAGATTTCCATTTATTAAATCTTTAACAGCGTCTTTTACTTTCCCTTGTGCTGAATAAATTTTTATTTTAAACTGCCCAAATACTGAAAAAGCTCTTGGACCTAAATTTGTAGTAATTACTGCATTAACTTTTTCATTTGCAACGATTTCTCCTGCTGTAATACCAGCACCTCCCATTTGAGCTTTTGCAGTATTTTCAATTGCCTTGAAATCTTTTATTTTTTTATCTTCAATTTCAACAATTAGAAAATAAGCGCATCTCCCAAATCTTGAGTCTACCTCACTTTCTAATGTTTTTCCAGTTGAACTTATTGCTATTTTCATTTTTACCTCCTGATTTATTTATTCTCTAACCATTGTTGATTGACATTTTGGACATTTTTGTTGATAGCAGGGAGTTCCAATTTTATGGACTGACTTATGACCACATTTTGGACAAATACAATTTCCTCCCGGACCTGCAGCAAATCTTCCCATTCTGCCTCCTCCCAATCCTCTTCCTCTTTGAGCTGCCATTTTAAATATACCTCCTTGAATTCTTATTGATTTAGAATTAATTACTGAATCTGCGAGTTTTTTTCTTCCACTTTTAAGTAACCTAGATAAAGTTGGCTGTGAAATGTTCATTTTTCTTGCGGCATCTTCTTGAGGCATTTCTTCTACATCAATCAGGCGTAGGGTTTCTGCTTCGTCAAAAGCAAGTATATTTTCATCTAAATGGCGAAGAGATACCCCAGCTGGTTTAAAGTATGTTGCATCAGGTTGAAAAAAGATTCTTCTGCAACGTCTAGGTCTTACCATTTTTCTTTACCTCTCTAACTAAATTAATCTTATGATTTGGGCATTTTAAAGTGGCACATGGAATTCCTCTTTCGTGCTTGACTTTATAATCTCCTTTTGGACAGACACAATATCCTCCTGGACCAGATCCTTTTGCTTCCTTTATATCTTCCTTCATTCTACCACCCCTTTGCCACCCAAATCCTTTTCCTAGACCTATTGGAGGTTCATAATAGTTTGATTCTATATCATGTGACTTAATTTGGATTGAAATATATTGGAGATTTTCAATTTTATTTGAAAGCTCTTTTTTTAGTTTTTCATTAATAGCTGTAGCTTGGTCTACTTTTGTTTTTGATGGAAGCTCTATTGTTAATTCTGAGAATATTTTGTCTCCAAGAAGCTGGGTTTTTAAATCAAGTAATTTGATTTTATTTTTCTTTAATATTTTCTTAATTTGGTTTTCTTTTTCATCTCCTGCAGATTTTCCTAAAAGAGAAACAGTTGTATTTTTTCCAAGCTTAAATGACTCTACTATTATATATATTCCCACAACAAGCGCTATTATTGAATCTATTCCTGAATAAACTTTTACAAAAAATAAGCTGATAAATATTCCTAATGAAACTAGTAAGTCAATCCTCGAGTGATATCCATCTGAAATTAAGGATGCTGAGTTGTGTTTTTTACCATAATGAATCTTGACTTGTGACATTGCAGCATTGACTAAAGCTGAAATGCCCATAATTAAATATGCTATGAAACTTAATTCAATAAATGAAGGGGAAAGTATGCCTTTGATTGCATCTATAATAATCCAAACACCTGAAATAAAAATAATGATTGTAATTAGAAAACCTGCTATTACTTCTGCCTGACCATGTCCGTAAGGATGACGCTTATCAGCTGGTTTTGCAGCCCACTTAATTCCTATAAAGCTAATTGAGGAAGATATTATATCTGTAGCAGAGTTTATTCCATCTGCAAATATTGAAGCTGAGCTTGTTATAATCCCAACTAATATCTTCCCAATTGCTAAAAACAAATTAGCTATGACTGCTAAAACTGAAATAAAGACTTTTTCGGCCATCTCCTTTTTTCCTATTATTTTGTGGATTTTAGTTCTTTTAATCTTTTCTCTATTTCCTTTACATCTTCTCTAAGCAGCTCTAATTCTTCTTGAAGTATTTTCTTTTCTTCTGTTTCTGTAACTTGTACTGGAGTCATTCTCCATCTATATCCTCTGTTCATTCCTCTTCCGAAACCTCTGCCCATTCCTCTACCAAATCCTTTTCCCATTCCAGTGCCACATAAGCCTAATCCTCTTCCCGTCATAGGTCCTTGACCTTGAGGTCCTGTTCTATCTTGTCCTGGCATTTTAATTTTCCTCCGTGCCTTATAGGCAAATTTATTTTATGAATAGGTATTCATATACATAATGAATAGGTATTCAATACTATTTAAATGTTTTGGTTTTAAAATAGATCTTATTTTTTTGATCTATAAATGGACATTAAGTCCACTAAACATTTAAATAACCTAAAAACTATATGATATTATGAAAAAGGTGGTATTATTTTTACTAGTAGGAATATTTCTTATGAGTTTTGTGGTTGCACAAGGGCAGGGAAATGGACAGGGTGATGGTGATGGAACTCAACAAGGAGATGATCAATTAATAGGTGGAGATAGAGATGAACACGGTTGTTTAAGTCCTGCTGGTTATACTTGGAATGAGTCTGAGCAAAAATGTGTTAGAGAGTGGGAAACTAGTGAAGCAAGATACCAAGAACAAATACAAATTAGAGTTCAAGATGGAACTCATATGGGTGAAGGCGGACAAATGCTTAAAATCCAAACACAAGCAAATAACAGAGTAAGGCTTGAAGTAGGAGGAGTTTCTGTAGATTGTGATTGTGAAATGAAACAAGAAAAGATCCAAAATAAGACAAAATTGAGTGTAAGTATGTCTAATGGAAAAAATGCAGAAATTAAAGTAATGCCAGATTCTGCTTCTGAAAAAGCTTTGAAAAGACTTAGATTAAGGGTTTGTTCTGAGGAAAACAAATGCCAAATAGAACTTAAGGAAGTTGGCAGTGGTGATAAAACTAAGCTTGCATATGAATTAAAAACTCAAAGGCAGTCAAAAGTTTTTGGTTTGTTTAAAGCACAAATGCAAGTTCAGGCACAAGTTGATGCAGAAAACGGTGAAGTGATTAAGTTGGAAAAACCTTGGTGGGCATTTTTAGCTAGTGAGCCAACAGAAGAATAAAATCTCTAATTAAATGTTTCTATTTTAAGCTAATTTCACTTATGCTTCTTTCCTCGTTCATGCCACCAGACTCTTGGTCCAGAATACACACCCAAAGAGTTCGATTTCCCATAGTCTATTTTACCTAATTTTTAGGATATTTAATTATTATTGTGATAGAAATTAGTTTCTCCTAAACCTTTAAAAAATTCCTCTAGAAATTATTAATAAAAAGCCTGCAACTAGTTTCTCCTAAACCTTTAAAAATATAGATTAATTACTACTAAAATGAAAAGAGTTTTAGTGATTCTATTAATGCTAGTAGTTTTGTCTAGTCTGACTTTAGCCCAAAGCAGTTTAGAAGCTTGTGATTCTGGTTTTAACTGTGAGCATGGAAACTACTGCGCATATTATTTTTATGGGTTAGGATGCCCGCACTGTGAGAATATCAAACCAGTGTTAGATCAACTAGAACAAGACTATCCACAATATACTTTTCATCGGTTAGAGATATGGACAAATGATACAAATGCTGATTTATTTGTAGATTTTGCAAATAGGTATGGTATTGAGAGAAAGGGTGTGCCAGCAGTATTTATTGGAGATCAGGCGTTAATTGGGGATAGTGTGATTGAGAATAATTTGCAAGATGCGTTAGACTTCTACTTGGAGCAAGAGCCAGTTTGCCCTTTAGATTATAATAAACAGGAGCCAACCTTACATGATATTTCTCCAAGTGAAAGTATTGATTTGACTATTCCTGCAGTAATTGTCTCTGCTTTTTTTGATAGTATTAATCCGTGCGCTTTAGGAGTGTTAGCTGTTTTGCTAATTTATCTTTCTTTAATAGGGACTAGGAAGAGGATGCTTAAATCCGGATCAATTTACATTGCTACTGTATTTGTAGTTTACTTTTTATCTGGATTAGGTTTGTTTGTATTTGTACAGAGTTTTGCAATTAGTAAGATTGTTTTGTATGTTTTTGCTTGGATTGCAATTATTGGAGGGGTAATCAATCTTAAGGACTTTTTCTGGTATGGGAAGGGATTTAGTTTGGCTATTCCTGAAAAAGGAAAGCCTTTAATTCAGAAGTATGTTCATTTGGCTACTACTGTCCCTGCAATTATTATTCTTGGGATACTAGTTTCAATTTTTGAAGGATTTTGCACTGGGATAGTTTATATCTACATACTTGCATTATTAGCTAGTAGTCAGACTTTTATGGGGGCAATTCCTTGGCTTTTACTTTACAATTTTATATTTGTCTTGCCTTTGATAGTTATGCTTTTACTTGTGTACTTTGGAATGAGTGCGAAGTCAATCCAGGATTGGACCCAGAAGCATAAGAAGTTCATGAGGCTGGGATTGGGCTTGTTTATGGTATTGCTTGGAGTGGCTATGTTAAGTGGAGTTTTTGGTTAAGAAGGTTTAAATACCTACTTCTTTCAGAGATTTTATGGCACTAGATAATAATATAAATCAAGAAGACTTTTTTTTAAAAAGACTTGATGCTAGAATCTTTAATCTAAGTGATGGAGTCATGAATTTCTTTGAAAAAAAAGGGATTGCTCCTGACACTCTGGCTAGAGGTCTTTATTTCTTTAGTGCTGCTTCTCTTGGAATGTATATTTATGAAACTCCGAGACTTTTTGGGCCTTTTTTAATGGGAATGTCAGCTTTGAATTTTTTATCTGATAGTTGGTTAAACAAGGAGATTTGCCGTAATGATTCTTTAAAGGAGTGTTCTAAGGGATTTGATATGGCTACTTTTTCTACAGGGGCCCTATTTACTGGGATGGATTCTTTGCTTATGTTATTAACTGCAGGTACTGAAAATGTTGAAACGTTTAATTATTCTCTTAATTTATTGAAGTTTCATTTAGGTACTCTTGCGTATGGGGCTGCGAGTTATGTAAACAGGGCTTTTGTGAGCAGAGAAGAATAGATTTATATATTTCTTATTCGGATTTTAATTATGAGATTAGACACCCAGCCAGTTCATCCAGCTTTTAAGAATTCTGCTATGAGATATAGGATGATTCCTGTGTGCAAGCACTTAGAATTAAGAATGGCAGAAAGTGATGAGTCCAGTGTTTTAAGTTACTTGTTTGAAATAGCTGAACCTGATACAACTGATAAGGAAAGAAGGGAGTATATTATGGCCATTTTACATGGTGGGAGTGCGCCTGATCCGCTTTATGGAAGGCCGTTTGAGCCTTATTGTTTAAAGAGTGAGGATGTATGTATTACAATGGGGGGAGTAAATAGATATCCACCATCTATTAGGAGAAATGGAAAGATTGTGAGGCCCCTAGTTCCCATTATATCTAACTTGTTAGAAATGGACTGCCCTGACAGCGAAAAACCGGATTATAGGACAATTAATTATGAACGATTGCAGGATTTTGTTGTTAGTGCAATGCCTGGCCATATTAAACAAATGGAATTTTATGAGTCCGCTAAGAGAATAATTCAGGGTATTTTATTTTATGCTGTTGACGGTTAAACATATACTCTGTTAACGTAAAGTTTAAATTCGCTCATTCTTTGCAGTTTTATGATTAAGGGATTATTTAGCAGGGGCAATACTTTATTTTATCCGGGATGCCTAACTAAGTTTGTATTAAAGGCTGAGACTCAGAACTATAGGAAAATACTTGAGAAAATTGGTGTGGATTATATTATGATGGAAGATGAGCTTTGCTGTGGCAGTCCGGCTTTGAATGCGGGATATGAAGCGGACACAAGAAAGCTTGCAAGGAAGAATTTAGAGAAGTTTAAGGAGAAGAATATTAAGAAGATTATTACTGGGTGTCCTGCTTGTTATAAGATGTTTAAAAAAGAGTATAAAGAGATGCTTCCTGACTGGGATATTGAAGTAGAGCATGTTACTACGGTTTTGTTGGAAGCTCTGCAGAAGAAGTCTAAGCTGATTAAAAATAAAAAAATGGGGAAAGTAACTTATCATGATCCGTGTCATCTTGGCAGGCATATGAAGATGTATGATGAACCAAGAGAGATATTGAAGCTAATTGGGTATGAGGTAGTTGAGATGGCAAATAATAGGGAGCATGCGTTGTGTTGTGGTGGAGGCGGAGGGCTAAAAAGCAATAATCCTGAGCTTGCTAATGATATTGCAAGAGAAAGAATTAAGCAGGCGAAAAAGGTAAATGCTGGAAAGTTAATCACGACTTGCCCGCTTTGTTTTGCACACATGCAAGAGAACTCTGGGATAGAGATAGAGGAGTTTTCTGTGAGTATTGCAGATGCTCTGGGATTAGAAAAAGATAAAACTACAATTACGTTAAAGGCTTAAAATGGTAAATGTATTATTTATATGCAAACACAATCGTTTTAGGAGCAGGGTAGCTTCATCTTACTTTAATAAAATAAATAGGAACTCAAAAAATATAGCAAGAGGTGCAGGAATTTATCCTGATAATTCTCCGCTTGATGAAAATGAGGTGGGAATTTCTAAAATAAGGGGAATAAATATTAAAGGAAAGCCAAAGAAATTGAATAATAATTTGTTAAAGTGGCAAGATAAAATAGTAATTGTTGCAAATGATGTTCCAAAAAACAAAATAAGAGATTATAAAAAATATAATATTTCAGTATGGAAAATTAGTGATGTTGATAGCGCTAAAGATGTTCAAAAAGCTATAAGAATAACTATTAATAAAATTGTGGTTCAAGTTAAAAAATTAAATAAAGAGCTAAATAAAGCATGAAAAAAGACTTAAGACTAGCTTATGAATCTGACGCTTCAGGGATAAAAGGAAAAGTCAGAGAGGTATTTTTTCCTACTTCAGTTGAACAGATAAAAGAGTGGATAAGGATAGGTGAGAATGTAGTAATAAGGGGCGGGGGGACTGGGCTAGCAGGAGGAGCTGTTCCTCAGGATTCTGTTGTGATAGATCTTAGCAAGATGAATAAGGTTTTAGAATTGGATAGAGATAAAGGAGAGGTTTATGTGGAAACAGGGATTATTTTACATGAATTAAATGAATACTTGCAAGGATATGGATTAGAATTTCCTGTTCAACCAGGTAGTTTCTGGATTTGCACAATTGGGGGAATGATTGCAACAAATGCTGTTGGTAGTAGGTCAATTAAATACGGAAAGACAAGCAATTGGGTTAAAGAGCTTGAAGTAGTAGATGGAAGAGGGGAATTAATTAAGATTGGTAAGACTGATATGCAGGATTTTACTGGGATGGAAGGAATTACTGGGGCAATTGTTAGGGCTAGGCTAAAATTAAGTGAGATAAAGCCAAGAACTGCTTCATTGTTTAAGTTTTCACATAAAGAGCATGTTGTAGAAGCTATTAGAAAGTTTAAGCTAATGGAAGATGTTTCTATGATAGAGTTTTATGATAAAACTGTGTCTGCTTTAATTGATTTAGAAGAAGCGTATCATTTACTTATTGAATTTGAGTCTGATAGAGGTAATATGCAGGGAAAGGAATATTTTAAGCTGATTAAGATTAGAGCAATGGTTTATCCGAGTTTAGCTGCATTAGGTTATACTAGGGTTGAGGATCCGGTGATATTTATTGGAAAATTTCCTGAATTTGCTGAATGGCTTGAACAGGAAAAAATTCCGTATTTTGGGCATTTGGGAGAGGGGATAATTCATCCTGTTTTTAGAGCAGAGGATAAGGAAAAAGTAAAGGAAATGATGTATAGAGTGAGAAAGCTTCATGGAAAGGTTACTGGGGAGCATGGCATAGGATTGTCTAAAAAAGAGTTTTTAGAAGAAAGTGAAAAGAAGATAATTAAGAGATTAAAGACAAGATATGATCCTGCTAATAAAGTAAATAAGGGCAAGGTGATTGATAAATAAAATGGAAAAAGATATAGAGGTTATTAAAGCGGAAATTCGTAGGTATGCTGAGATTGAAAGATTTTGTGGGATATGTGACTATTATGAACCCATTCCCCGTGATGGAAGGTGCCGGTTGGATGAGGATAGAAGATTACAAGTGCGGAGAGTTACTGTTTCAAGGCAGTGTATTCAAGCAGTAATTGGAGGAATTCCAGTATATTTGGGTAGTGATTGGATTGAAGATCTTGGTTTGAAACATTTTAGTAGAGAAAATTTAGATGAGTTTAGGCAGGCTCATGGGTTAAGGAAGAGTCAATAATCATGGCAATAGAATCTGAAAATGCAAAGGAAGAAATTAAGGAAATAGTTAGCAAGTGTAGCAGGTGCGGTATGTGCAAGGCTATTTGCCCGGTTTTTAAGATTATTAGAGAAGAGTCAGTTGGTCCTAGAGGAAAGGCGATTCTTTTAGATAATAAGGTTTATGATAAGATACTTTATGAGTGCACGTTGTGCAAGGGATGTGAGGAGTTTTGCGCACAGAATATTGAATTGTGCTCTGCTATTAGAAAGGGCAGGAAAGTTTTAGTGGAAAAGGATCAGGATACAGAAGCTGGAAAGGAAATGATTGAAAATATAAGGAAGCACGGTAATCCGTTTGGAAAGAAAAAGGATAATCCTGATACGCTGTATTGCTGTTAAAAGACACCTAACGGTTTCTTTTAATCTTCCCTTGAGTTTGCCTCATGGGTGATAGACAACCTAACGGTTTCTTTTAATCTTCCCTTGAGTTTGCCTCATGGGTGATAGACAACTTAAAGGAACCTAGTTTCCTTTATATCCTCCTATTAGTTTGTCTTTTAATCTTCCCTCTTGCCTGTCTCAGCCGCCATCTGTTATTAAGGTATAAATTGTTTCTTTTTGTTGATTGGGGTGATTATAACAATATCTAGAATTAATGGTGGTTATTATTCTTAAGAACAAAATCCTATTTACTCTTTTCCAGCTGAATCTGACTTTAAATCATCTAAACTGACTTTATTTACAAGTTCGCGAAATTCTACAAATTTATCTGCTGGAATTCTAGTTCCTGCTTTTGTAAATCCGGTATATTTATCAGAAGTTACAAATTCTCTTATTGTCACTCCTGGCTTTCCACCAAAGTCATCTACTCTTACTAAGATTTCAGTTGAATCGTTTTTAGCTATTCTCCCAACGTCTTTTTCTACCATAATTGAAGTTATTTGTTAGAGTATATAAACTTTATTGATACAGAAAAAATAAACTTTATTGCATAAGGTTTAAAACAGCTAAAATGCTTCATGAAACATGGAAAATAAGCATAAGCAATCTTTCATAAAGATTGCAACAAAAATCGGGATTACATCCCAATACATCAACTATAGACTGTTGATGGTTAAACATGGAAAATAAGCATGTAGGCTGGTTAATTGTAGGTATAGGGGTTGTAATGGCAATTGTAGTAATTATGTTTGATTCTGTTTTAAGACAGAATCTTGGTTTAACTTGCAGCCATGGACCAACTTGTGAGATGTATACTTCTTTAAATGTTCAGACTTGGATTAGCTTGGCTATTGTGGCAGTAGTTATAATCATAGGGATAGTGATTATGCTTACAAAGCCTAAAGAGAGGATAATTATTAAGAAGATTAAGGAAAAGAAAAAGAAGCTTAACTTAAATGGACTAGACAAAGATGAAAAGAAAGTTATTAGTTTGATACAAGAAGAAGGTAATGCTATTTTTCAAGCAAGTTTAATGGAAAAACTTGAAATTGGAAAAGTTAAGGCTACGAGACTGTTAGATAAACTTGAGAGCAAGGGTTTAATTGAAAGGAAAAGAAGAGGAATGAATAATATTGTTGTTCTTAAAGACTAAAAATGGATAAAAAGGAAATTAAGAAGATTGTTAAAGAAAAGTATTCTGAAATTGCTAGCAGTTCTTCAAGTTGCGGATGTGGTGCTAGTTGTTGTGGAAATAATAATCAGATTGCTGTGAGTATAGGTTATTCTGAGAAAGATTTGAGCACTCCGGGTAATTTAGGGCTGGGGTGTGGTAATCCTGTAGCTTTAGGGAAAATAAAGGAGGGCGATACAGTTCTGGACTTGGGAAGTGGTGCAGGATTTGATGCATTTTTAGCTTCTGAAAAAGTTGGGGAAAGGGGAAAGGTAATTGGGGTGGATATGACTGAATTAATGATAAAGAAAGCTAAGGAGAATGCGAAAAAAGGAAATTATAAAAATGTGGAGTTTATTTTTGGGGATATTGAGAGCCTCCCTTTAGATGATAATTCTATAGATATAGTTATTAGCAATTGTGTGATTAATCTTGCACCTGATAAAGATAAAGTTTTTAGAGAAGCACATAGAGTATTAAAGAAAGGAGGGAAGATGTTTGTTTCTGATATTGTATTGCTTGAGCCATTAAGTGAAGAGCAGAAGAGCAACCCTGAGCTTATATCTGGATGTGTTGGCGGGGCTTTACTGAAAGAAG
This sequence comes from archaeon, assembly GCA_043815245.1. Taxonomy (GTDB): domain Archaea; phylum Nanobdellota; class Nanobdellia; order Pacearchaeales; family GW2011-AR1; genus JBDRJD01. The sequence goes on along the minus strand of JBDRJD010000037.1, from coordinate 6,629 downwards.
AATATCTTAAAAAAATTAAAAAAGCAGGATTTAGAGTTAATATTCTAAGTGAAGATAAAGAGATAAGTAAGAGACAATATCAAGGCATTAATTTAGAAAGTTTAAAGATTGAAGCTGCTAAAGACTGATGAATAATATTATTGTTCTTAAGGATTAGTTAACTCTCTCCTTTTTACCATCTAAAAATCTCCAGACATTACCTATAAAACTTATTCTTTTTTCGAATACTAATGCTGATTCATTTTCAAGGGCATATATTAATCTCTCTCTAGATAATAATTCTAAGTCGCTATCAAATTTTGACTCATAATGCGCTTTCATCCAAAAATCAACAATTCCCAATGAGGGGATTATTTCTGCATCTCCTCTACCTATTCTTAAATATTCGGGACATAAAGCATAAGCCCCTGCACTATTACCAGAAATAACTCCTTTAAAAATTCTAAGAGCAGCATCTAATCCCTTACTTTTCAGATTATGGATTAATTTTTTTGTGTCTCCCCCAGGAAGGTATAATAAGTTTGCTCTTTCAAGTCCTTCTCTTATTTCTCCTTCTGGAGTTTCTTGTTCTACCATAGAGATACTATCTGCACCAATCTCTTGAAAGTAGTTTGCAAAAAAATCTCCTTTCTCTTGATTTTTAGCTTTATTATCATATGAAAGATTTAAAACTAAAACATTTCCCCCTTCTGCATCATTCAACGCTCTGCTATCTAGATCTTTTAATCTTCCTGTTGAAGTATGCCCTGACATTAAATATAATACTCTCGCCATACTTTTGTAGAAATTAATAGCTTTTTAAAAGTATCTAAAACTATTGAAACTAGTTTCACCAAAGCGGATATAAAGAAGCTTCTTCTATGATTCTTATGAAAAATACATTTAAGATAAACGGGATGCACTGTAACTCGTGTGAAAGGCTTATTGAGAGTGAACTTAAAGATAAAGTGAATAGAATATCAGTCAGTTATAAGAAAGGGACTGCTGAGATTGACTTTGATGAAAGTAAGATAAGTGTGAATGAAATTAAAAAGATTATAGGGAAATCAGGATATACTATTGGAGATTCAAGTAATAAAGATCATAAAAGCTGGTTTCAGAAGTTGAGTTTTGGTTGGATGTTCTTAATATTTTCTTTTATTTTTCTTTTCTTTGTATTATATTATGCTCTTTCAGGGTTTAACCTTGAGATACCTTCTATTGGTGAAAAAACTAGCTTGTTTTTACTTTTTTTTGTAGGAATCTTAACTGGATTTCATTGTGTTGCTATGTGCGGGGGTTTTGTTGTTTCATATACTACAAATAATGCTATTAAGGGGCATAAGGATTTTAGGCAGCATATAATCTATGGGGGAAGTAAAGTCTTTTCATATGCATTAATTGGGGGGATATTTGGTTTAATTGGAGGAATATTTGCTTTTAGTGTTCTTTTAAGGGGAGGTATCTCGATTTTTGCGGGACTGTTTATGATTTTTTACGCTTTAAGCATGCTGGGTATTGGATTTTTTAGAAAATTCCAGTTTAATCCTAAGTTTTTAAGTAAAGCAGCTTCAGCTGCTTCAAAAGAAGCAAAGGGACCTTACAAGGCTCCTTTTATTACAGGATTGTTATCTGGATTTTTTATTGCTTGTGGGCCTTTACAAGCTATGTATTTATATGCTGCTGGAACAGGAAGCTTTTTTCAGGGAATGACTAGTTTAGCTGCTTTTGGCCTTGGAACACTGCCTGTGATGATAGGTTTTGGAAGTTTGACTACTGTAATTAGCCACAAGACTACAAAAAGAATATTAAAGTTAGCTGCGATACTTGTATTATTTTTAGGATTGGTAATGTTAAATCGTGGACTTACAGTAATGGGGAGCCCTGTAAGTTATGATTCAATTAAAGCTAATGTTGTAAATGTAGATGCTGGCGAGACAGTGTTAGTTGATGGGAAGCAGGAGATTAGTATGGAAGTAACTAGGTCTGGCTGGAGTCCTGATTCTTTTGTATTAAAGAAAGGTGTGCCTGTTGTTTGGAAGATAGATGTAAAAGAGCTTACTGGCTGTAATAATGAGATAATTGTAAGGGATTATAATCTTGATATAAAGCTTGAGAAAGGAATGAACATTGTTGAGTTTACTCCTGATAAAGAAGGAACTGTAAGGTGGAGTTGCTGGATGGGAATGATTCCAGGAAGTTTTATTGTTACAGCTGATGGAGCTGCGTCTGAGCAAGAGCTTGCAGCTGCTACTCCTCAAGGCGGAGGAAGTTGTGGTGGAGGCAGTGGTGGGTGCGGATGTGGTGGTTAGAATGATTGAAGAGTTAGTTAAAGGAGATAATAATACTCTAAGTGGCATATGTATCTGGAGTGTTGTAAGGGCAGAGGAGCTTAAAGATCCTAATCTTCCCAGAGACTATATGAAAAAGTACGAGTTGTGTGGAGGGTATAATTCTTCATGCCTAAAATATGTTTCTAGGAGTCCTAAAAGTTAACAGCCTGTTAACGGCAGGTTTATATATTATGTTTACTATTGTTAACCTAGGAGGTATAGAAGATGAAAAAAATATTGTTGATATTACTGATTTTTGCAAGTTTGTTAAGCTTAGTAAGTGCTGATCTTGATGATTTTGGCTGTTTTGGCGCTGGTAGCATGATGGGCGGCAGTTTTGGCTATGGATGGATGTTCTTTATGTTGATTATCTGGATTTTAGTAATTGTAGCTTTAGTGTTATTTATTGTATGGCTGGTAAAACAAATACAAAAACCAGTGAGGAGAAGATGAAACTAATAAGAGATATGATTGAATATCCTAAAGAAGGAATATTAAGCAAGGTATTAATTGAGGAAAAGCTAGATGTAACTTTATTTTGCATGGCTGCTGGAAGCAGTATAGGAGAGCATACTTCGACTAAACAAGGAACTGTCCAGGTTTTAGAAGGAAAAGGATTTTTTAGTCTTGAGGGGAAGGATATTGAAATGTCTCCTGGAGTTTTAATTTATATGAAAGAAAATGCGGTTCATTCTTTAAGGGCAGAGGAGAATACTGCCTTTTTACTAACTTTAGTTTGAAATGGAAAAAATTAAATTTTCACTGGAGGTAGCAGATGAAAAAAGCAAAAATTAGGATTGAGGGAATGACTTGCGCTAGTTGTGCGGGCCATGTTGAAAAAAGTTTGTTAAAAATTAAAGGAGTTAAAGTAAATGCAGTTAATCCTGTTACAGGAAAGGCTTTTATTGAAGCAAGTGGTAAGGTTTCTGAAAGCCAACTGAAAGCTGCTGTTAAAGATGCAGGATATACTCCTAAAGAAGTAGAATTTGAAGAAGTAGACGATAAATCTCCTTCTCATGATCATCACGAACATGCAAAAGTGGAGGACTCTGAAATATCCCATTGGAAGAGGAAACTTTTAGGAGTTTGGTTGTTTACAATCCCCCTCATAATCCTTATGTATTCTAATAAGTTTTTTGGTTTAAAGATTCTACCAATGGAGTATATGACTCCTGTATTGCTGATTTTATCTTTTCCAATTATATTTATTTTTGGATTTTCAACAGTTAAGGCGGGTGTTCGAGGATTTCTAAAATTATATTTTACTATGGATTCTTTGATTGCTTTAGGAACTGTTATTGCTTTTCTGACAGGCTTTTTAACTTATCTTATTCCTTCTGTGCAAGATTATTCTGGAGTTTCTGGAATGATTATGACTATTTTTATTACAGGGAAGTATATAGAAGCCAGAGCTAAAGGCCGTGCAACAAGTGAAATTAAGAAGCTTTTAGAACTTGGAGCTAAGAATGCAAGAGTTTTAAGGAACAATAAAGAAGTTGAGATACCTATTTCAGAAGTTAAGCTAGGAGATATTTTTGTTGTTAAACCTGGGGAGAAGATACCTACTGATGGTGTTGTTTTTAAGGGTGAGAGTTCTGTTGATGAATCAATGGTTACTGGAGAGTCATTGCCAGTTGAAAAGAAGGCGAAAAGTCCGGTAATTGGGGCTACAATTAATCAAGATGGAATTTTGTATGTTAAAGCTACTAAAATTGGCAAAGATACTTTTCTTTCGCATATTATTAAGCTTGTTGAAGAAGCTCAGGGGACAAAGGTGCCTATTCAGAAACTTGCGGATAAAATAACTAATGTTTTTGTCCCCATTATACTGATTATTGCGTTTTTGACTTTTATTAATTGGTTATTTATATTTAATGTTGAATTAGGAAGGGCAATTGGAATTGCAATTTCTGTTTTAGTTATTGCGTGTCCATGCTCTTTAGGATTGGCGGTGCCTATTTCTCTAATGGTTGGGAGTGGTATGGGGGCGAAGAGAGGGATATTAATTAGGAGGGGAGAAGCAATCCAGACAATGAAAGAAGTTAAGACTATTGTTTTTGATAAAACCGGAACAATTACAAAAGGAAAGCCTGAAGTTACAAATGTTTATCTAGCAAATAAAACAACTCAAAAAAAGCTGTTTGAAATTGCAGGCAGTTTGGAAAAGTTAAGTGAGCATCCGGTGGCGAGAGCAATTGTGAATAAAGCTGGCTTAAAGAATTATAAGGCAGTTAAATCGTTTAAAATAATTAGGGGGAAGGGTGTACAGGGCGTAATTGCAGGGAAGAAAATAACAATTGGAAATGAAACTCTTATGAGTGAAAATAAAATTTCTATTAAAGGATTTGAATCAAAGATACGGGAATTTGAAGAAGCTGCATGCACTACAATGATTGTAACTGAAAATAAGAGGGTTTTGGGGGTTATAGGGGTGGCTGATGCGCTTAAAGATGATTCTATGAAAGCAATTAAACTGCTGAATAAACAGGGATATAAGACTGTTATGATTACTGGTGATAATGAAAGAACCGCGAGGGCAATTGCAAAACAAGTGGGAATTAGTGAAGTTATAGCTAAGGTGCTTCCTGAAGATAAGTCAAAGAAAGTTGAAGAGTTGCAGAAAGAAGGATTTGTGGCTTTTGTTGGTGATGGAATTAATGATGCGCCTGCTTTAAAGCAGTCAAATGTAGGAATTGCAATGGGAACTGGAACTGATATTGCCATTGAAGCAGGAGATATTGTTCTTGCGAAAGGCTCTTTAATGGGAGTTGTAGAGGCAATTAATCTTTCAAAAGCTACTTTTTCAAAAATCAAACAGAATCTATTCTGGGCTTTTTTCTACAATGTAGTTGCAATTCCTTTAGCAATTGGAGGAGTTGTAAGCCCTGTAATTGCTGAGTTGGCAATGGCGTTGTCATCTATTACAGTTGTGACTAATGCTAATTTACTAAGAAGAAGAAAGATTTAGAATTATCTTTTCTTTTTTGCAGCAATATCTGCTTTAATTCCATCTATAGCGCTGTCCATAGCAGCATCTACTTTTTCCTTAATAGTGTCCCCATAAGAATGAATTCCGCCAGCTGTAACTACAACAATATCTAATCCCCTTGTATAAAGGTCCTGAGATGAAGCTCTTTCTAAGGCTTTTGAAGTCATTTCAATTGCGTCTTCTATAGAGACTTCATAGGGAATAAGTTTTCCTAAATTAGCGATATATTCAATTGCGTATTGCGAACCTGACCCAATTGCAATCCCATCTGTAGGGACTACCTTACCCAGTGGCCAACAGGAATATAATTGAGGTTTTTTATTAAATCGCGTGGCAATTAAAAGGGAGTTTCTGTAATCATTTGCTTCCATATTTCCCCATCTTGATAAACTTAAGGAGAGTAATTCTGGGAAAATTTTTTCATCATTTTGTAGGGCTTTTTTTAAATTTATATCTCCTTTTAGCATTTGAACTAAGAACTTCTGATAGGCGCTATCTAATACACCGGTCATTGATATTGCAGCTTCTTGCTTTTCATCTACATAGATTTTTTGTGTTTCTGATTGTGATTGTTTTCTTACTGCTATATCTCCTCTAGCTTGCCATTCCTCTCTTGTACCTGCTAGATCTGAAGCTAGGACTATTCCTTCTACTCCTTTTTCAGCTTTAATTCCTACAATAGTTGTCATAAAAAATTGAGAAGTCTAGCATTTATAAAGCTTTGCATTTAGAACTACTTTTAAGTGACAAATAGAAACGTTTAAAAAAGCAGATTCACAGGGTTTACTATGGCTAAAGGGACAGTGCTCACTTTGAGTGATTTGTATGCTGATAGTAGCTTGTATACTAATGTAGAGGCTTCTGTGCCTCCAGCTGAGTTAAAAGACAATGTGATTGTATTTGAAGCTGAAACTGGGTGTAAGTATCAGAGATGCACTTATTGTATGATTTACGACGGTGTAAGGTACTCTCCAAAGAGTTTAGAGCAGTTTAATGCTAATGTTGATAAGGTGTGGGGCAGGGTAGACCCTTCTTTAGCTATGGATTTTACTAGACAGTTTGTTACAGGAGGTAATGTTCTTGGTTTTAAAACAGATAAGCTAGAAAAAATGGTTGAGCATTTAGAAAGAAGATTTTATGAAAATACTGATAGATATCCTGAGAGGACAGCGCTTTATGGAAGGACCGATAGTATCCTTATGCAGGGAAAAGAAGGACTTGGAAGGATTAATTGCGGTAATTTAGGATATGGAGTTAATCTTATTTTTTGGGGGTTGGAATCTGGGAGCACTAAAGTTTTAGATTATGTTAGGAAAGGTTATACTCAA
>JBDRJD010000036.1:0-27306 GCA_043815245.1 archaeon | reverse complement strand
CAGGCTTTTTTTAAGAAGAAGTCATAATCTCTCGATTATTTAGTTTTAGATATTCCTTTCTAGAATTGAATCATAGTCTAAAAAACCACATTTTTTGTAGAAATTTATAGCCCTCTTATTTTTAGCTGAAGCAACAACTTTCATTCTTTTCACCTTTTTTTTCTTTGCCCATTCTAAAAACATCTTAAATAATTTTTCTCCAACTCCTTTTCCTCTTTGTTCTTCTAATATGAATGTGTTCTCTACTTCTACTAATTTTTCTATCTTTCTGTAATTTCCTGCTTTATGTATACCTCCCACTAAATACCCTATAATTTTGCCATCTAAAACAGCTACAAGAGTTATAGAATTTTTGCCTTTTATGGCCTTTTCAAAATAACCTTTATTTTTAGGAGACCAATTACAGTCTAATGTTTTATCAAAATTTTCAAACTCATAATCAAATAATTGCTGGTTTAGTTTTAAAATTTCTTCAACTTCTTCTATTTTCGCTTCTCTTATTTCCATATTTATCTAAAGGAGACACATTATATATAAATTTTACTTTCTAAAAACTACCCGATTGTTTATTTATCTGAAGAAGTCATAATCTCTACTTTATCTGAAATCAGGATAGTATGTTCTGCTTGAGCTACCTTTCCGTGTCCTTTTTCTACAAGTTGGGGGTATTGGTGGAGGATTTTAGCTTGTTCCATTAGTTTCAGTGACATTACTGCCCTATTACCAAACTTCTTTATTATCCATCTGCTGCAGAAAGGTAGTGTTTTATATTCTTGCTCAATAAAGTCCATTATATCTCTAGCTAGTGAGTCACGAACAGCTTTTCTTCCATCAAAGCGGTATATCCCTGAAGGTTTTCCTTCGTAAACTATTCCCTGCCCATTAGTTGAGAAAGGTTCAATAGCAAATATACCTTCTGAGAACTGAACACTAGAACCATTATCACAATTTGGAATTGTGACTCCTGCGTGAACTTTGTATTTATCTAGGGAGTGGCCGCATAGGTTTCTAATTGGTGCGAAACCTTCTGACTCAATTGCTTTTTGAATTACTTTTCCTATTTCAGAAACTTTAATATCTTTTTTTACAATCTTCAAAGCTTCTTGCAGGGCGTTTTCTGCAGCTAGAATCAGCTTTTTGTTTTCTTCTGAATTTTCTAGGTCAAGAGAAAAAGCTGTGTCTACAATACTTCCATTTACATGGATTCCTAAGTCCACTTTCAGCAAGCCTGAAGCTTTTTCTTGTGAATCAAAAGAAGGGGTAAAGTGGGCCGCTATATCGTTTATAGCCAAGTTTATTGGAAAAGCGGGTTTTCCCCCTAAAATTTCAATTTTATCTTCTATTCTTTCAGCTAAGTCAAGCAAGGATTCACCTGGTTTGATAATTGATCTTGCATACTCAATTACTTTTACTGCAATTTCCCCGGCTTTTTTTAAATCTTCCATTTTAATTTTTTATACGTCTTTCTTTATATTAAAAGAACTTTTTGACCTTTAAAAAGACTTACTTTTTTAACTTCTATTTCTCTCCAATTGACTACTTTTCCATATTCATTGTTTTGTAATCAGATTTAGATTTAAAGGTTATTGGCAAACTGTGGTAGCTGTTTGCAGAAAGATTTATAAAGGTGTATCAATTGATATAACTAGCATTAATACTTGGAGAGGTTAGTCAGCTGATGCTACTAATTTATCTTCTGCGTAAAAAGAGGTGAAAAGAAAATGATAAATGAATTAATGAAGAGAAAAGCATCAGCAAGGTATCCGAGATTAGATACTGTATTAATGGTAGAAGGATTTATAAAAAAACATGATGGAGAGTTTAGAAAAAAACAGTTGTGGGAAAAAATGCCAAAAAAAATAATGTACCAAACATTTTGTGTGATTATAGATTATTTACTATTATCTGGAAAGATATCAGTTGATTCAGAAGGAAAAATAGGATGGATATTTTATCCAGAGGATGCAGAAAGAAGAATGAAGAAAGCTCATTTATTTTGGAAAAATGATTAAATGCAAGATTCAATTTGTTAACGAGAAAGTTAAAAAAGCATTTGAAAAACTTGATAAGAGTGAAACTTCTGACCAGGAACTAAAAAAGTTTATTGAAAGAGCTTTTTCTGACATTTGTGAGAATGCTTTTTGTGGTATTCAGATTCCTAAGAGATTAATTCCTGAGACTTACTTAAAGAAATATAGGGTTAAAAATTTGTGGAAATATAATTTACCTGGCGCTTGGAGACTATTATACTCTATTGAAAGTAATCAGATATCGGTTATTTCTATAATCCTTGAGTGGGTAGACCATAAAGAGTATGAGAAGAGATTTAATTATTAGTTCTTAATTCTGCGTTCCTTAGGTACGAAATTTGTGATCCTTCCTTGAGACAGTTTTCCAGCACCTATCAGAAAGTCATTGTTTTTAATAACGACTTTACCTTGTTTCTCAGTTTTAATATATAAGTCTTTTCCTTTTAGCCATTCTTGTGCTTGCTCTTCATCAACTTCAATGATATTCTTGGTTATTTGAGGATTTAGTATTGAAACTGAGTCGTGACTTAGGCGTATACCGTCATTTTCTTCTCTTGCTAAGTACATACCTATGACTTCTATGTGGAGTTCTTGAGATAGTTTAAGAATTTCCTCTTTGCTCAGGCTGCCTGAGAAGGCTCTTATTCTTCCTTTTCCTGTTCTGATGAGCAGGTAGGGGAGCTTACTTATTCCAAAGCTTTCTTCAAGCTCTGCCAGTATTGCGTCTTTTTCTCTTCGTTTTATAAATTCCATGTTCATTTTAGCTGTTTTATCATAGGATTAAATAAGACTCCCACTTTCCTCATTTTTCTTGTTCCTGTTGTTCTTTTATATCCCATTGCTTGATAGAATGGAGTGGCATATAATGATGCTCTTATTTTAATATGTTTTGAGCCTTTTTCTCTTACTTCGCTTTCAAATCTTTGGACAAGTTTTTTTCCAAGCCCCTTTTTATGATATTTTTCTAATAAAAATAAATTAACTATTCTATTGTATCTGCCTCTTACTACTCCTACTACACTTGAACTATCTTGCAATACAAACATAATCGGACAATTACTTAGTATTTCTTCAAGATTTTCCTGATCTTGATTTGGGTTAAAATAATTTAAGTAATCTTGAGCTGCTTTTTTATCATGTTCCCCGTAATTAAATTTTTCGAAAGTATTGTGTATGACTCTAACTACTTGTTTTGCATCTCTTGCTTGATATTTTCTTATTTTTATCATTTTCTCAGTCTAGCAAGAAAGAATCCTTCTGTATCATTGTCGTGATGATAGATTCTTGCCGCGTTTTTTAGTTCTGGTGAGTATTTTTTACCTCCCCATTCTGTTAATCCGGGGCGGGATTTTAGTGGAAGGTCTAGTTTTTCAATTTTCATATCAAAGTTTTTAATTAGAAAATCAACTACTCCTTCATTTTCTTCAGGAGCATGAGTGCAAGTTGAGTATATTAAAGAGCCTCCATCTTTTAGCAGGGGAATTGCTGTTGACGCAATCTTTTTTTGCATTTTTGAAAGTTTAATTATCATTTTGGGATTCCAAATCAGGAATGTTTTTGGCGAGCTCCTTATTGTACCTTCTCCACTGCAAGAAAGGTCTAAAAGTATTTTATCAAATTTCATTCCGAGTTTTTGTAGTTTAATGCAGAGCTGCACGGCGTCATGCCGTGTAACTAGAGCATTTGTACAGCCGCATCTCTCTAGATTAGAAACTAGGATTTTTATTCTGTCTAGGATTTTATCATTTGCAAGAATTGTTCCACTATTCTCCATCAACATGCTCATTTGAGTCGTTTTACTTCCAGGTGCGGCTGTTAAGTCAAGGACTAGCTCTTGAGGGGCGGGTTGTAGGGCTATGGGGGGCATCATACTTGAAATGTCCTGCACATAGTAATATCCTAAAAGATGTTCCTGTGTCTTTCCAAGCTCGCCTGGTTGCAGGTCTGAAATTATCCTCATTATTTCAGGATTGGATTTATATGGCTGTTCAATCTCCCAACCTCTATTGTTAAGTTTTTCTTTTAAATTTTCAGGAGTAATCTTAAGAGTGTTGCAGCGTATTGTGTTTGGAGAGTTTTTTTTACTCCACTCAAGCCAGTTTTCATAATCCTGGATAAGATTTTTCATTCTTCTTTCAAATAATGGTTTTGGCTGAATGTTTGAATGCCTCATATTTTATCAAGACATTTATGGGTTTTAAGGTTTTGCTTTAAGAAGCTTTAAATACTGCCTAAATTTTTTTAAGATATGAAAATTAAACATATGGATGGTTTTGAGATAAGGAATACTATGGATGCAGATTTTGGTGTTATTGGATCTCACAAAACATATCCTTATATTAAGAGGGGAGAAATCTGGTTTGATGAGAGATATAAGAAGGAAAAATCTCATTTTCTTAAGGTTCATTTATATGAACTGAAACTATTAAATAAGATGCCTTATGAAAAGGCCAGGAAGTTTGTGAAAAAAAAGTTTATACAGAAGAATAAAGTAGGAAGGATTCCGAAATATATTACTAAGGTTGGGCAATATAGGGGATTTAAGGTGAAGTATGTTGATGGAAGGATTATACGGCAATTTCTTGATCCTAAATTTATTTTAGGGCAACACGGGTTTTTGAGGAAGGATATTGGAAAAAAGGAGATTTGGATTGATATAAGGCAGGATAAAAGAGAATATAAATATACTTTAATTCATGAGTACAAGGAAGCAATTCTAATGAGAAAGGGCATGGAATATAATGATGCTCATGACTATGCCATAGCTGCTGAAAAAGCAGCTAGAAGAAAAGATGGGCATGCCCACTACTATAAGGATTAAGTGTTTCTTAAGAAAATAAGAGCGGTTTGCAATGAAAGCTTTATATATCTTGTTTTTAATATTTTTTTATGATAAGCTTTTATAAAAAAACAAATGGTGTGAAATCTCTTAAGAAAGTAAATGATTATAGCCAGAGAAGTTGGGTGCATGTGGTTAATCCGACGAGCGAGGAAGTTAGTTTTTTAGTTAAAGAGTTTAAATTAGAACAAGAAGATATTGAAGACTCTTTAGATATTTATGAAACTTCTAGACTAGAAGAAAATGCAGGGAATATTTTTATTTATTTAAGCGCGCCTACTGGAAAAATTTCACAAGAGGCCACCTCTTCTTTTGCAATTATTATTACAAAGTATGATGTAATCACTCTTTGCAGGTATGACTTGGAAATTTTTGATATTCTTCAGTCTGGAAAGGTGAACTTTGTTACTAGCAATAGAATTAGCCTGGCATTAAGAATCCTTTCACATGTATCTAGAAGTTTTGATGTTAATACTAGGAAAATCATTAGCGCTGTGAAAAAAGAAAGAAGTGTTATTACTAAACTCAGTAGTAAAGATATTCTAAGTCTTGTTTCTCACGAGGAGACACTTAATGAGTATTTGACAGGCATTGCCCCCCTTGTAAGTATCTATGATAAACTTCTTAAAATAAAGACTTTGAGATTTCCCAAGGATAATGTGGAGCTTATTGAGGATTTGATTAATGATTTAAAACAAACTTATTATTCTTGTAAATCTGCTCTAAGGACAATTTCGAATATGAGGGACTATTATTCTGCTACTATGACTACGAATCTTAACAGAATTATTACCATCCTGACTGTGTTTACAGTATTTTTGACTGTGCCTACAATTATTTCTAGTATTTACGGAATGAATGTGCTTTTACCTGGGCAGGATAGCTCGAATATCTTCTGGTTACTAATGATTTTAGTGGTTGCTATTTGGGCGGTTTTGATTACAATTTTTAAGAAGATGAGAGTAATTTAGTAAGTTTTATAAAAGCTTTTGCTTATTAGCTTGAATGGAAAAGGGGTTTATCGAACTACTTTTTGGTTCTCTTAGAGAGTATGTAGAAAATTTTAATCAGCTTTTTTTAATTGTGCTTTTGTTTACAATTATTCCTACTATAATTATTTTTTTAATAAGCCTTGTCATTCCACAGTCCATGACTGATTCTGTTATGGATGTTTCGAGGAACTTGTATCAATCTGGATTTGACAGGGAGGCCCTCACTTTTATTAGTCTAAGTTTTATTTTAATCGCAATATCTTTTATTTTAAGATATCTCATTCAACCTCCGTGCCTGATTTTCTTTGCATTGAAAAATACAGGAGATTTGAAGGCTGGAGAGGCTATTAAAGGAGGATTGAATTATCTTTGGAAGTATTTAGGTTATGGTATCTTATTAAGTTTGTTTTTTGGAGTAATTGGGGGGGTTTTTGTTTTAGTTATTAGCTTGTTTATTATTTATGCTCACCCCCAGTCTGTTCTTTGGGTATATCCTTTTTATTTTGTTTGGATCGCCATATTGGCCTTTTTCCTGATTAGGTGGCAGTTTGCATTTTATACAATTGTTGAAGAAGACATAGGTATAATCGGTTGTTTTGGGAGAAGTGCTGAACTTGTTAATGGGCGGTGGTGGCGGGTGTTTTTTTATAATATGCTTATGGGAATATCTGCAATAGTGATTGCGTTTTTAATAATGTGGCCTATGTTTGTTTTTGAATCTATTACTTTAAATCTTGTTTTAAACACCATCTTCGTGGTTATACTTATCCCTTTAATTGTTATTTATTTAAAGAATTTTTATCTGGATTTAAAAGATAATCCTTTACAGTATTAGAATCCATCAAGCTTTGTCTGCTTTTTTCCTTCAATTATCTCTTTTGTATTCACATTAAATACTTCAAAAATATTTTCTACTGCAGGAAGAATCTGGTTTTCTAAGTAGTACTTAATGTTATATTCTCCTTTTTCATCTGGTAGTTTTACTTTTTCTCTGACTAAAGACTTTTTTTCACGAGTCTCTGCGATAAAATACTCTACTAAAGTTCCTGGACTAATTGGGAGACCTTTATCATGGATTTTTTTAGCTGCAATTACGTGAGGGGTTATTGCCTTATATTCTGAAAGTGGCTTTCTTAACTGTGTCCGAATAATTAACTGTTTTTTATCAATTTCTCTTTGCTTAACCTGTTTTATCACTTTTTTTACGCATTCTAAAGCAGATTTTTCATTACCTTCATGGAGAATTTTCTGTAGAACTGTGTTTTGTATATCGCGTGCAAGCCTACACCAGTCACGCCTTACTGTTTCAAATCCACGGATTCTTAGCTTTCCTTCTTTGTTTATTAAGGCATACTTTTTCTTTGCACCAAACTCTCCACTTCTTTTTGTTACCCAAAGGCCTCTTTCATAAAAGTCTTCTAACTCAAGTTCCATTATGCCTGGAAGAGAGGTGTTTAGCTTTTTTAAGAAGTCTAGTGTTTGTTTTTTGTTATGCTTGTTTAAAGTGAAGGCAAATCCATCTGTGTCTGCATAAATAACTGTGAAGCCAGCTTTATTTGTTTTTTCAATTGTTTCTTTAATGAACTTTCTGGCTAGAGCAGCAGCCGCAGCTCCTGCGTCCGGGCAGTAGTAGCGTGCGTTAAAAAAGCCCAAGTACCCATAAGAAGCATTTGCAAGCAGTTTAAATGCGTTGCTTCTCGCTTTCAAAATCGGATCCTCTTTACTTTTCAGCTCTTGTTTTGCTTTTTTTCGCTTTACAATTATTTCTTCTAAGAGCATTGCTAGGAAGGATTTTTTCTTTGTAAAGTAAGCTTTTCTTTTTCCGAGTAAAACTTCAGTTGAGTCTTTTTCTTTTTTCTTGAGAAATGCTGCTTTGTTTAGATTGAAAGATACAATCACCGAGGCATACATACTTGTGAAGTCAAATGAAGCTAGGTTTTCATATAAAGCAGCTACAGGCTGCATTACAAATGCCCCTTCATACCTGTCTCGGCCTCTTCGGACTTCAATTTCTTCATGTATTGGCCCACGTTCAATAATCTCATTAAATCTTTGGGCGTTATGGATAATGTAATCTTCTACATGATGGGACATTGCGTTTCTTGAAGCCTTATGAAGCGGTTCCTGAACGAGGCGCGTGAACTCTTGTATATCTGGCCAAAGTTTTTCTGTTAAGCGGTAAGTTAATGAAGAGTCCTGCAGATTATATGCAAAGAACTCTTCCCATTCTTTTTCCTTTAGCTTCCCATCAAAATTAATATGACTTAGATCAATTTTTTTGTCTCCTAGTAATTCTGAGGAAACTTCGTTTAGAGAGAGAGTTTCTGACTGCAGGTATTGAGAATAAACTGATTGTATAAATCTTAACAAGTCTATATGCACCAGGCCCTTGGTTCTCGCTGTTCTTAACCTCCCGCCATGCAAGGTTGGCTGTGAGCCATCAAGGGAGAGGTCTAGCTTTACTTTATGCTTTGTTGCCCTTGAACGTATGTAGGGCATGTCAAATCCATCTGAAAAGTAACCTACAAGAATGTCAGGGTCTTGTTTCTTAATTATTTCAGCAAACTTTTCAAGCATTTCTTTTTCATCTTTACAAAATTCTACGTAATCTTTATTTGAAGTTTTCTTCCAAGTTAGGACTTTTTTTAGTTTTTCTGAAACTAGAGATATCATTAGTATTTCACCTTTGCCAATTTCAAACTCTGCCGATTCTATGTCATAAGCTAGTATTTTTGGAATGAACTCTCTTTCTTTTATCTTTTCATGTTTTTCTAGTTCTAGGCAGAGGTCTACTCTTAGATTTGAATCTATTCCTCTGAGGGTCTCATCATTGTGGAGTATTCTTCCTTTGACTTTATGCCATTGTAGTGGCAGCAGGTTGGATTCAATTATGTAACGGGTGAGAATATTGAGATCTTTTTCTTTTCTTTTAATATTTTTTTCAATTATTTTTGCGTATTCTCCGATTTCCTTGATGTCTTTGTAGTTAAAGGGAGAGATTTTCAGTGCTTTAATTGGTTTATCCAGAAAGTTCTTATTTACAATCTGAATATCCTTTATCTTTTTTGAAAGCTCTGAGTGTTTTTCTAAGCTCTTTTTTATTTTTTCTAGATTTTTCCCAATTACATAGAAGTAGCTTTGGACTTTGTCTATTATGCAGACTCTTTTGCCTTTTGAATCTCTGCCGTATATTTTAATATAGTTCTGATTATCAATATCTACATGATCATAATCCAAGGGAATGAACTCCAACTCCATTTCAAAACAACCTACGGTTTTTTTGCATTTTCCCTTTAAATAGCTCCCATCTTATTTAAAACCTACACTAGTTTTATATGTCACTATCGAGTAGTGTCATGTAGAAAGCTTTATAAAGGTGTAATGCTTATACTTTTTAGAATTAACTGAGGAGAAAATGAAAAATAGAAAGTTTTTAGTTGATATGACTGCAAAGAATGAGTGTGAACTACCTCGAAAAAATGATATTAAAGTTGGTGTAGGCGCGGGTATGGATATTGTGCTTCCGATAGGAGTAGTTAATAAAAAGGTTAGGGAAATAGCTGAATCTAGACTTTCAGGTCATGAATGCACTCTTCATAAAGGAGATGGAACTGTGTTAGTTGAAAGAGTGGATAGAAGAATTTATATTGATAACAAATTAATAAAAAAAGGAGAGACTGGCGCAGTTTCTTCAAATGTGACTGTGCATATAGGTGGGGGCTATCCTATAAAGGTTGTCACGAGATTTATATAATTGCTGTGTAATTTAGGTAAAAATGAATCAAACTGATAAGAAATGTGTGGATGGAATATTTGATTACTTAGCTGCAAATTCCTCTTTTCCTAAGCAGATGATAGAGCGTTCTAGGAAGTTTTGTTATGAGATAAGTGGGTGTTTAAGTGATGACAGCAATTCTTATAGGACTCAAGTTCTTAATTATCTTGCTGTTAGTTTGATTTGTGATAAAAAACAGATTCTTCCTGCGTTAAGAAATTCTATTGAAAGGAGCCATCCTGGAATGCAAAAGGAGTTAAGGAACATGGAGGCGTATCTTGTGAATGAGCTGGGTATGGAGGACCTCCTTGAAGTAATGCCTAAGAGGTTTGAAGGTGAGCTTCCGTCTGCTAGTGAGATGAAAAAGACAGAAGATTTAAGCGAGGCAGTTTTTTCTGAGAGATTTTATAGGTATTTAGAAAGCAAAGGAGAAGCTGTAAATGTAGAAGATGATTTAAGATTTAAGAGAGAATTAAAGTCTGTTAAAAAAAGGAGAAGAAAATGTTAAAATCCAAAGATTATATTGCGAGACAAGAGCAAAAAAGTGGGCAACCGAGTAGCGTAGGGGGCAATTCCACATTTCCTATTGTATGTTTGATGAGTTATGGGCAGGCTAAGAAGATAGTTGCAGATTATAACCCAAGAGATTCTAGGAAAGTAGGTTTTGCACTAAGTTTTATTGATAAGGGAAGCAGGCCTGGAAGTGGTAAGTTGCTTAAGCAAAGGCTTGCTTATGAAGTAGTGGTAGGGCATGCTAGGAATGTTTTAGAAGATCAAATTAGAGATTCGAGGGAGATGAAGAGATAAAATGGCTGACTTTAGAGATTATACTGAATTAGAAGAAGCTAGAAAAGATGCTTTACATAGTGGGAATGCTAGACTTTATTTTGCTTATTCTCAGGTATTAGGGCTTGATCCTGTTGAAGATCCTGAATTAGCTGCCGAGGGTGAAAGAGAACTTAAAATATCTGGATATGGTGATCTGGAATTTGAATTAATGCTTCCAGAACATGGAGAAGCTTTAAATGAGCATTTAGGAGAAAAAAGAGAACATTTAGGGAGAATTGCAGAAGTTGCTCTTAGAAGATTTCCTGAGTTGCAAAGAGGAGAAAGCATTTCTGTTAGAGAAATTAAGAAAAGACTAGGAGAGATAAGGAATACAGGTTATGATGTTAAGGCTTATAGTAAAATGGGCAAAGAAGAAGCTTGGACTTACTTGCAAGAAATTAAAGAAGATATAAGATTTAATTGTAGGATGTATTGCCCTTATAAGCTTAAAGAAATTAGTAGGAAAAATATGGCTCAAAAAGAACAAGCTGACAGCTGTAGATAATTTTTTATATTCATTAGTTCTAATCTACTTATGGGTGTAAATATTGGGGAAATTGTTCCGAGAAAGGACGTGAAGCTGACTGATTTAAAAGGAAAGCTTTTAGCTGTAGACGCTTCTAATATTATTTATCAGTTTCTAAGCACTATAAGGCAGCCTGATGGAACTCCACTCCAGGATTCTTCAGGTAGAGTGACAAGTCATTTATCAGGATTGTTTTATAGAAATACTAATCTGCTTTTAGATGGGATGAAGATGGTTTATGTTTTTGATGGGAAGATGCCCGATTTAAAATTTGGAACTAATAAGAAGAGGCAGGAAAATAAAGATAAAGCTGAAGAGAAATATAAAGAAGCAAAAAGAACAGGGGATGAAGAAGCTATGGGAAAATATGCCCGGCAGACTGTTAAACTTACAAAGGAAATTGCAGAAGAGTCTAAAGAGATTTTGAAGGCAATGGGAATTTCGGTTTTGCAAGCTCCTGGAGAAGCTGAGGCGCAGGCAGCTGAACTTGCCAAGCGCAAGGCGTATGCTTCTGCTAGCCAGGATTATGATTCTTTGTTATTTGGAGCTCCGAGATTGCTGCAGAATTTAACTCTTGCCAGGAAGAGAAGAACTGCTTCTGGATTTGTTTATATTTCTCCTGAAATGATTGAGCTTGAGAAAGTTTTGAATAGCCTGCAGTTAAATGTGGATCAGTTAATTTGTTTGGGAATTTTAGTTGGGACGGACTATAATCAGGGAGGGGTGAAGGGGATTGGGCCTAAGAAAGCTTTGACTTTAGTTAAAGCTAGGAAACAGCCTGTGTTAATTTTTAAGGCAGTTGAAGAGCAGGGAGTTGAAATGGATTTTGACTGGCAGGAAATTTTTGAGTTATTTCATAAACCTAATGTGATTAAAGATCCTGAGATAGAATTTCCTAAGATTGATAAGGATAAGGTTAAGAAGATTTTACTTGAAAGAGAGTTTTCTGAGGATAGAATTGATAATCAACTAAAGAAGCTAGATGAGGCACAAGAGAAAGCTAAGCAAAGGACGCTGTTTTAAATTTGATTATTTTTTGCTGTTGATAATTTCATTTGGCATGGATATATAGAATTGTTTAAGAGGTTGCTGATATTTTCTTTTGTATATTGTTGTATGATATTAGGAATAAGTTGATAAATTAAATGGGCCTGCGAGAGTTATTTTTATAAACTCCTGATTATTAATTAGAGTATGAGAAGGGGGATAGCAGTATTAATTCTTGCATTGATTTTAGCTAGTTTTGTAATTGCAGATACTGAAGAGGATTTAAGAGTAGCTGCAAGTGGAGCTGGTGAAACGATGGGAAGTGGTGTGAATGAGCTGCTTAATCAGGAAGTGATGATTCCGGACTGGCTGGACGGGATTACTAAGTTTTTACTAGATATCCAAGATGATGGACCGCTAGATATGCAAACTTTTATTGTCATGCTTGCAATTTTTATTGCATTGTTTATAGTCATTCATAACTCTTTGGGATTTATTGATATTGTAAAAGGGGATTATCTTCCTTGGATTTTAAGTTTGATTGTTACATTAATAGTAGCAATTACTGGATCTGTTAGGATTATGGCTTTTTTATTTTTGAATCTAGGAGATTTATTTGGATTGACTGATAAGTTTGGTTGGTTAAACTTTCTAGTGGCAATTATTATTGCAGGAATTTTATTATGGGGTGCAGATGTTATTATAAGGATGTTAAAGGGAAAGTTTATGCTTGAAAGTGCTGAGGTCGAGGGGTTTGAGGCTGGTCAGGGTTTGAAGATTTTGAAATCCTTTAGACGTTATAGGTAGTTACTTATTATCCCTTAGCCCTTTAAAATACTTCTTAATTCCTTTTTGGTACAGGGCGGTGTCTTTTTTTGCGAGCTCTTCTTTTCTTTTCTTCATGGCTTGGTTTAGAAACTCTGATAAGACAATTATAAAAACAATTACTAAGATTGCAACTATTCCTATGACTAACCTTGCCCACTTTGCTTCTGGTGAATAAATCAGTGTTCCTAGAAGTGTGATGACTCCTTTTAGAATCTGCAATTGGGCTGCTAGAACTGCGGCGAGAATGCCGAAGATTATTCCCAGTGAAGATAAACTGCCTCCTTTAGCCCAGCGAGCAACTTCAATTGCTACAATAAACCAGAGAATTATTACAAATAACAAAGTTAATGAAAGAGTGTAGGGCTGGCCGAATAATATGCGAAAGACAAAGCTGATATCTGTGAAAAAAGAGTCAAGCTTTGCAATTCCTTCGTGCTCTAGAAGAATTGTCTTCCATTCTTGACTTAGATATTCCCACTCTGACTGGGTTTTATTTTTTGCCTGGTCAATTATTGCATTAGGGTCTTGATTTAATTCAGGAGGAAGTCCTGGAGCGTCTTGAACTGCTACTAACCCAATCATTAATACTAGAATGAAAAATATCACCAGCTTTTTCATACTTACTATTAAATACACAAGTTTATAAAATTAATTAATAGAATTTAGGAGCTTCTTTGTAGTGCGTCTATTGCTTCTTTTTGCTTTTCGATATCTCTTTCAATTTGTGTTCTCAGCCCTTTGTTTGGTGCTCTTCCTAATCTTTGTTTAAGGTCATCCATTCTTGCAAGTGCTCTTTCTAGCTCTACATTTTGAGTGCTTTGAATTTCTGTTGCTGTTTCTGCTTTTCTCAGCATCCTCCAAGCTTTCTTTTCAAATGCAAGCCATAAGAGTGCGGCTATTATTGTGATTGGATAAACATATCTTAGGATTGGTGCACTACTAGTAGCTGTACCTCCAACTGTATATGAAAGGGTAAACCATCTGAATATTAAATAGATTACAAAACCAGCTAATAGTAGTTTAATAAGAAACTTCATTGCTACTGATTCTGGGTATCTGGTGTGAATCTGCCACGAGAAAGCCAATAATATTGCCAGAGGAATTATTGAAGTGAGCATAATTCCGAGAGCTTCATAGTTGGTTAGTATAAATTGAATATCTTCTCCGCCAACAAACATAAAAGATAGCACACCAACAATAGCTGCAAAAATCCATTTAATCCAATCTTGTTTTTCTGGAAAGAATGGAAGAAATGATGCAATTGAGTATACTAGCACTATTACCAATGCAGTAAGAAGTACTTTTGAAATTGTTTCTTTAGTCTGAGTAGATGCGCCTCCAAGACCTGAGAACCAGCTTGCAATTTCTGCTCCGAGTGTGGTTTGTGGTGCAGCAGCGACAATTCCTGCAAGCAAAGAAATCATAATCACAGATATTAGTAATATCCCTAAAACTCTGTACGCCTCTTTTTTCATTCTAAACAGAGTAAATAATTATTTATAAATGTTTTGCTTTTTGTTTATCTGAATGGAGTGATGAACTCAGGTGGGGAAATATTTATAAATAGGAAATTCATAGACTTAGTATGAAAAAGAGGGCGTTGTTTGCAGTACTAATATTATTCGCACTTTTAAGTGCAAACTTTGTTCTTGCTGCTCAAGGGGATGCAAGAAAAACGATAAAGGAGAGTGTTCTTGACCCAATTGTTTCTGAATTAGAACCTATTTTAAGGTGGGTATTAAATGATCTTAATGGTGATTCAAATATCTTTTTTGCTAAGGTATTATTTTTCTTACTTGTTTTGTCTGTAGTATGGCTGGTAGCAGATAACATACCTGTTATTGGAGATAATGCTTTTGTCGCAGGATTGACTGCTTTTGTTGTAGCTGTTTTGGGAGCTAGATTCATAAGTGATATTTGGGTTAAAGCATTGGTGTTGCCTTATCAAAGTGCTTTTCTTATTATCGCAGCTTTGATTCCGTTTATACTTATATTCTTTTTTATTGAAGTTGTATTTCAAGGAACCCAGTATAGAACTATCAGAAGAATCATGTGGGTATTTGCAGCTGTGGTGTTCTTTGCAATGTATTTGAGTACGCCTATTACAGTTGCCGATGCACCTGCTGCACCAACTCGTGGAGGAAGCGCTCCAATTAATGTGGCTGTTACTGCAGCTGCTGTCACTGATGTATTGAGTGCACCTGAAAATATTTTCATGCTTGCAGCTATTGCCTGTTTAATCATGCTCTTCTTAGACAAGACAATACAGAAAGCTTTTACACAAATAAAGTCAGAGAATCGAACTAGTATAGCCAAAAATAAGATTGTTGCCCAGTCACACGAAGATATGATTGATTTGCATGATAAGCTTTCTAAGGGGGCGGTTACACAGGTGGAGCATGATAAGGAAGTTAAGAGACTTCAAAAGCTGATTAAGGATATGAGTTAGTTAATTCTCAATAAATTCATAATCAAAGACACCTACGGTTTCTTTGTATCTTCCCTTTCTCAAAATATTTATATACTATCTATCTCTAATTAATTTATGAAAAGAGGCCTTGTTATAAGCATAGTATTATTAGTGTTTCTTACAACGATAGTTTCTGCAAGTTTATTTGATGCACGAGGAGGCAGTCAGAAATTAGTAGAAGTATTGCAAGATAGTTTTGGACCTGCTCTTAGTGTTTTATTTGGAAGTACTGAATATATTTTTGAGAAGTTCTTATTTTTCTTGATTATGGTTGTATTCATTTATGCTGTTTTAAATAAAATTGAGGCTTTTGAAGGCAAGCCCGGCGTGATATGGGTGATTGCTTTTTGTGTTTCAATATTATCTACTAGATTTTTAACTGAGTTTCAGACTTTTTATGGAGTTATACTTCCGTATTCGTCTTTGGGAGTGGCGCTGACAGCTGTAATCCCGTTTATAATTTATTTTACTTTTGTAGAGTCTTTTGAAAGTGCTACGCTTAGGAAGATACTTTGGATATTTTTCTTAGTTGCTTTTTATGGCTTGGCTTGGATTAGGAGGGGTGAGCTTGGAGATTTGGCTTGGATTTACTTTTTAACTGGCATTGTTGCTACTGTAATGCTTTTTGCTGATGGAACTATCAGGAGAGCTATGAGGAGAATGGAGATTAAGCAGCTTGAGCTTGATAATAGAGAGGGATATGAAAGGGAAATAAGAAGACATATGGACCGCGCCAGGGAAGATTATGATAATCGTGTGATTACTGACTCTCAATACAAGAGAATAATGCGTGGATTGAGAAAAAGACTGAAATCATTAAGAAAGCTTTAATTATTTAAAATCTGGCGGGAAAATAGCAACTATTCTTAATAAGTAAGGGGCAAGAATTATATTTAATAATTATCTGACTCTTTTAAGCCAACTGGTAAAAGTGGAATGATATTCCAGCATAAGGCAGTAGATTAATTAACAATTTTAAGTATTTATCTGCCATTAAACTAATAGAATTCTACTTATTTCTTCTGTAACCTACAATTTCTTTACCTTTGTAAATTGGAACTTCTTTTTGCTTTTGTTTTGCTCTTCCGCCTTTTCCTTGGCTTATCATTACTGTTCCAATAATGATGACTGCAAAACCTGCAATCATTATGTAAGCTTGTGGAATATTTTTCAGAAGGGGAATTCTTTCTGAGATAAATGTTGAGGCTACAACTACTAATCCTATTATAGCAATAATGTATCCTGGTATTTTCACTTTAATTAACCTCCCCTCTTTTGATAAGAATATTAAGATATTTTAGTTTTTAAATATTTCTTATGTAGGACTGCTATGGTTGCAATTCAATATTTACACCCGCTTTGCTCGTGATTACCTTGCTCAAATCCATCAGGATTTTCGCCAAATATTATTAATAAATAAATTTCGCCTATTTCTTAAGTAGGGCCTATTCAATCGTAGTTAAAAGATCCTCTCATGTTTGAATATCTTTTTAAAGCGCTTCAGCTTTAGTTAGGTATGGCCTTTGATATCATTGGAGGAATTGCAATTTTAAAACCTGAAGGTAAACTAAAAGATAGAAAGAAGTTTGCTGAAAAGCTTTTGAAAGAGAGAAGGAGTGTCAAGACAGTTGTAGAGAAAAGTGAGAAAGTTCAAGGTAGACTTAGAACTCCGAGGTTTAAACATCTCGCTGGTGTAAAGACGCTAGAAACTATTCATATTGAATCTGGTTGCAAGTTTAAAGTTAATTTAAGGAATTGTTACTTTTCTCCTCGGTTGAGTCATCAGAGACTGGAAATTGCTTCTCAGTGCAAGAAGAAAGATAAAGTATTGGTTTTATTTGCAGGAGTTGCTCCTTATTCAATTGTAATTGCCAAGAAAAAAGGTTGTAAAGTTACGTCAGTTGAGCTAGGTAGAGAATGCAGTAAATATGCAAAAGAGAATGTTAAGCTAAACAAGTTGAGTAATGTTGAAGTTGTTCAGGCAGATGTTAAAAAAATGAAGTTAAAGGAGAAGTTTGATAGAATTGTTATGCCTAGACCGCAATTGAAGGATAGTTTTTTAGAATATATCTGGCCTTTAACTAAAAAAGGAACAACTGTTTATTATTATGACTTTGCAAGAAAACAAAATCTTGGGAAGATTTTAGAGAATATCTATATAGGGAGTAAAACAGCTAAGAAAAAAGTAAAGATTTTAAAAGTTATAAAGGCAAGTGAGATTGCACCTTACAAATATATGTACAGAATTGAGTTTAGGGTTTTATGACTTCACTATTGACTAAAGTAACTAATTCTGAACTTGAAGTGAGGTGGCCTTTTGGGCATACTGGTCCAGTAAAGCTACCATCAAGATAAATTACATCTCTGTAGCAAGTAGGGCATAGCTCTCTTTTTTCTTTATCGCTTTCTTGAAGAATATAAGCCCACCATCCATCCATATCAATTATTGTCCCAAATGATTTGCCCTATCTTTGTAAGCTTCTCATTGTGACTTCTCCCGCCCGCTTTTTACTAAATCTTAACCTGTCTACTTTTCCTGACCTGCTGTGTTTAACCATCTCACTTAAGAGTGCCTTGGCATTTGACACATTTCTTTCCTTTTCTTGCAAGTATCCTTGAATTATGCCCAGATGAAAAAGGTTATCTTGAAAATGCGCCTGATATCCGGCATGGCCGATAATATCTCCATTAGAATATATTAATAAGGCATTATATCTTCTATCTTTAAACCCCTCAATTTGATTCGGGTCTCCGTTATTAACAGCTCCGATTAAATCTTTGTTTTTCTGATAAAATTTAGAGTTCATATCTACTTGCTTTAATAACCTGAGAATATATTCCCGTGCTTCAGGATTAACTGGATGTTCATTAAAGAACAAGCTTGAAGTAATCATAGTTAACTTTTGAATTGAGGGTTTATAAGAATTGTGGTTTCTAAAGACAACCTAACGGTTTTCTTTTATTTTCCCTTGAGATAGCGCTCAGGGCTGATTGACAACCTAACGGTTTTCTTTTATTTTCCCTTGAGATAGCGCTCAGGGCTGATTGACAACCTAACGGTTTTCTTTTATTTTCCCTTTATAATCTCCTTTCTACTCTGACAGCTGTAGGTGCTTCTCCGCCGTGCCAGGTGAATCTTGGGTGGACTCTCATTGGATAGATTCTTTCTGAATTGTCATCTAGGATGATTGCTGAGCCTTTTAAATTTGGAAGGTCATCAAGATATTTCTTGATATTATCTATTAGATAAGATTGCATCATTTCATTTAAAGCTCGAATATCTGGCATTGCAGTAACTCTATGGGAAATTACAATATCAGATTGAGTTATTGCGTCTCTATGAAGCGCGCCTGGCTGTTGAGTTGCCATTACCATTGATATTCCTGGCTGGCGGCCTTCTCTTAACAGTTGAATTAAAGCATCAGTTGCAGGTGTTTTTCCTGTTTCAGGAATAAATTCGTGGATCTCATCAATGAAAATCCAAACTAAAGGTGTCTCTCTTCTTTGTTTTAAGGAAAGATAATCCACTCCGTGTTGTAATGCAGAGAGCTCTTCTTTTTTTCGTGCGAGCATTCTCTCATTGAAAAGTTTTCTGCAAATTAAGCTGATTACTAGCGCTCTGACGTTGAAGGCCCCAACTGAGTTATAAACAGATAGGTCTAAAACTGTAGTGGTGCCTGCGTGTAGGAGGTCTGGTATTTCCGTTCCCTTTTCGCTTTTATCTGCAAATACTTTCCAAGTGAGTGCAGCTTCAAACAAGCCGGCAGCTGCGTTTTTTTCACTTGCAGAGGAGTGTTCGTCTGATTCAATTTCTGCGATTATATCTTCAATTGTAAAATCTTCTCCAGTTTCTTTTAATTTATTTACTTTCCTTTCAATTAAAATTGCTATTGGGTCGGTTATGCTGAGGTTGAAGGTTATTACCCAGTCTTCTGGATTCATCTCAGATGGCTTAATTGAAAATTTCTCATCTACTGGAATGCCTTTTTTCTCAAAATCTCCAAAATATCCAAAAGGAACAAAGACTCTTACTGGAAGCTCTTGAGGCTTTAGTTTCCATTCTGCTAATAATTCCTTTTCTTTTTCATTTTTAAATTTCATTGTCCAGAAGATACCCATAGTATCAAATATTAGTGGGGCAATATTCTGGGATATTTCTTTTGGCAGTGAAGATAGCTCTTCTGCTATTGTTCCAAGGGTGTAGCTCTTTCCAGAGCCCCTCTTACCTGCTACCAGAATTACATGACTTCTTGCAACGTCAAGATGAATGGGATTAGACAAAGAAGTGTATTGACCCATTTTTACATAGCCTTTTCCTAGATTGATAAGGCCTTTATCTCCAAACCTCTTTTTATCTGCATCATCTCTACCTACTATTATATCGTAAGGCATATAAAGACAACCAAGGTTTTCTTTATTAAACTTTCCTTTGGATATGCCTCAGGGGTGATTCAGACAACCAAGGTTTTCTTTATTAAACTTTCCTTTGGATATGCCTCAGGGGTGATTCAGACAACCAAGGTTTTCTTTATTAAACTTTCCTTTACACATGCCTCAGGGGTAATTCAGACAACCTACGGTTCTTTAACAATCTCCTTTGGATATGCCCAGGAATAATTAAAGTTCCGCTTTTTAGTTCAGTATATTATTTAATCAATATTTAATAATACAGAAAAAATAAACTATCTCCCTCAGGATGTAGATAATGCCTTGCATTGTAAGATTTTTTCTGTCTCCAAAAAACAAGGGGCTTCACAAACCACACCTTTTAAGGTGCGGTGCCCCTTTGTTTTTTTGATGTTATGTTTACCCTGTTTAGATTGATTATGGAAGATTGCACCATAAAGTTTTTAAAGGGGGCCAACTAAAGTTTTATTATGGAAGAAGAAAGTAAGTCTGAAGCGAAAGTTGAAGAGAAAAGGGAATTTAAGAAAAATTCTGATTTTACCAATAAATTAAGAGAAAACCCTTGGATGGTTTCTACTTTTGTATTTGCAATTGCTTCAATTGTATTACTTATACTTGCGTTAAGTCCTTCTGGAGGGCTGACTGGAAATGTTATTTCTGAGCAAGATGCTATTCAAGAAACTACTGATTTTGTGAGCAGAGTCTATGGGGTTGAATTGACATATCAGAATTCAACTCAAGATGGTGATGTTTATGATATGACCTTTGATTTAGAAGGAAGGCCTGTAGAATTGGCTGTTATGAAAGATTTCTCATTTTTAATGCTTCCAAGTGGTGGGTGGGTTAGAACTGCTGATTTGGCAGATGTTCAGGCTCAACCACAAGCTCAACAACAACAGCAACAGGCAGAACCACAAGAGGTTACTAAGTCTGATAAACCTACAGTAGAATTGTTTATAATGACTCATTGCCCTTTTGGTACTCAGGCTGAAAAAGGTATTATCCCGGCTGTTGAGGCATTAGGAAATGATATTGATTTTAAAGTTAGGTTTGTGCATTACTTTATGCATGGAGATGAAGAAGAAGAGGAAAGTATGAGGCAACTGTGTATTAGAGAAGAGCAACCTACTAAATATATGAACTATTTAAAATGCTTTTTAGAAGCTGGTGATTCAGCTGGATGTATGAGCAAGAATGGAGTAAACGCTGCTAGCGTGAGTAGTTGTATGGAGAACAAGGCTGCTGATTACTATGCTGCTGACTCAGCTTTAAGTCAGAGTTATGGGGTGCAAGGGAGTCCTACTTTAGTGATAAATGGTGGACAGGCTGATTACTACCCTAGGAGTCCTGCTAATGCTTTAAGTGTAATTTGTTCTGCATTTAATACTCCAAGCGATGCTTGTTCAGAGCAACTGTCTACTACAGGGGCTAGTGCTGGATTTGGGTACGGAGAAGATGCTGGAACTACTGCTGCCAGCTGTGGTTAAATAAGATGAATGAAAGTAAAGTAAGGGTGAAGGTTTTTGAAGGGGGGGTGGAGCCACAGGCTTTAGAAGGATTTCTTGATGGTAAGGAGCTTATGGCAGTAGTACCTGTTACTTTAAGTGGGGTGGTTAATTTAGATGAAACTCGAACTGCTTATGAGGTGGCGAATATTTTACATGGTAGGGAGAGGATTGGCAGGGGGTGTTCTGATTCAAGATATGGAGCAGTCACTGGAACTGATATTTATATATTTTATCGAGAAAATAATCCAGAGGATGCAAAATCTTAAATTTCTTTTAAATATTCAAATGGGACAAAGAGTTTATTCTGACGCAAAAATTGAAGATTTATTGAGAGAAGGTGCTGATGGCCAGAATGTATGTTTGAAAGGTTACTTAAGTGATATTAACCCAATATCTGAGAAAGATGCTAGATTTAATTTAAGTGTCGGAGAAAATTCTATTGAGGGATTTATGCCCGGTAAAATTCATCCTCTAATAAAAACCACTTTAGATTTTATGAGTGGGGGTGGGGTAATTGTTAGGGGAGTTTATGTTAAAGGAGAAAATTCGGTAGGTAAGGTAAGAGTTCAAGAGATTAGTACTGATGATTCAGGGCTTTATTAATTTTCTTTTAAATATTCAATTTCTTCTTGAGAAAGATCCAATCTTTTTTGGATATCTTGATTATCTTTAATTATTATTCTTATTATATTAAAATCTGATAAAGCTCGCTTTTTTGCTACGTGCGCGAATTTAGCGTATTTTCCTGCAATGGACTTCTTCTTTATGTTTTTTTGATTAATCATCCAGATTTTTAGTATACGTGTTGGTCTTTGATAGAGGGTGAATCCTGATTTAGGATATTTTTTTGCTGAAGAAACTCCTGCCGACATAAGGATGTTCTGATAAAGCAGAAACCTCCAATGCTGTTGCCTATGTATTCTTCCACGGAAAACATCAGCTGAGCTTAGTGCGTAGATGGCTTTGGCTAGCTCTTCTCCTTTGTATTCTTTTGGAATATTCTCTTCTAGCCAGAGAAGGACTTCATCCAGGCTCATATTTATTGTGTTGTAAAGATTAAGTGTTTCTGCACTTGAAGTTTCTTTAAAAATTCTTTTAAGTATGTTGAATATGTCTGCTTCTTTATCACGCTCTGAGATTTCCTCAGGTTTTTTTACGTTTTCAATTGTTTGTAGATCGTTTAGTGCTGCGCGCACATCCCCTCTTGCTTTAATTGCTATGGTTTTTAATATTGATTCTTCTACTTGGAGCTTTTCTTTTTTTGCTACTTCGCTTAGAATAAACATTATCAGACTGTAGTTCAGTTCTTTAAGCTGGATTATTTCGGCTTTCTTCCTTATCTCTGCAAACTTTTTATCCCAGATATTATTTGCGGTAATTAGTACCGGGAAGGCTGATGCGTCTATTATACTTGAAAGTTCTGGTATTCCTCCGCGATCTGATCCGGTTACTCCTTCTACTTCATCTACTAAGATTATCTTATTTCTTCCACTTAGGCTAGCTTGGATTGTTGCTGGTGAAAGAACACTTCTCAGTTTATCTTTGTTTCTGAGGTCAGATGCGTTTAATTCAAATATTTCTGAATTTGTTTCATTTGCAATTGCGTATACTAAAGAAGTTTTACCTGTTCCCGCTGGTCCGTGCAGGATTATTGCCTTCTTTTTCTGTGGAAAGTTTTTTACAAAGTTCTTTGCTTTTTGTATAGCCAGATCCTGACCCTTTATATCTGCGTAGCAGTCAGCACGGTATTTTTCACAGAGAGTTTTATGGCCCATTTTTTATGTAAAATTTATTTTGTTTGTAATTCTCCAGTAATTTGGCACTCGGAGGATAAATATTTTCAGGCAGCTCTTCAAGGGAAAACCAACGCCACTCTACTATCTCCTCTGGTTCCCTTACTTCTGGAGTTCCAGAAAAATCATCTGAGAACATTCCCACAGTTACAAAGTGAGCGTTTTCAACCATATCATTATTTATTCCAATTACTTTTATTTTATTTAACTTTAATCCTGTTTCTTCTGATACTTCTCGGGCAGCTGCTTCTTCAAATGATTCTTGAAAGTGGAGTTTACCTCCAGGCATTGTCCATTTCCCTTGCCCTTCTAGTTCTGAATCTGCTTTTTCTGGGTCAGGGTGGCGCTTTCCGAGCAGTACTTTGTTATCTTTTAGAATCATTATTCCGAATCCTCCTCGAGGGATACGTATATTTTCAGGCATTTTATTTTCCAAGTCCGGCTAATACAAAGCTGGCGAGGAGAGCTTGAAGCTGAATAAATTCATCTGAGCCCTCTGTCATTCTGAATTCAATATCCCCTACTTTTTCTGTAAGCCTGACTTTTAGCTCTGGTTCTATCTGAAGGTTCCAGACTTCTTTTTGAATAGCTTTTATTACATCTTGGCCAGATATGCTTTGTTTTAGCATTACGTCTAGTAGTTTTTCTTTAGACTTTAAGAAATCTCCTGAAAGAGCGTATTCTAAAACTACTTTTACATCAGAAGGCTTTGCTGAAGCTACTATTGTGTCAATTAGTTCCTTAGTTATATTTGGAGAAATTGAAGAGGTTGCTTGAAGAAAGTTTATTACTCTTCTGCAGTCTCCTTCGCTTGCTTCGTATAGTGACTCGAGGGCAGTGTCTTGTATTGTGATATTTTCGCTTTTTTCAATATTTTTTACTATCCGGTCTATGTCTTTTCTTTCTAATAGTTTAAATCTGAAAATTGCACATCTGCTTTGAATAGGATCTATTATTTTACTTGAATAGTTACATGATAAGATGAATCTGCAAGTGTTGGTATAGTTCTCCATTGTTCTACGCAGGGCTTGCTGAGCTTCTCTTGTAAGGGCATCTGCTTCATCAAGAAATATTACTTTAAATGGGACATTTCCAAGAGATTTTGTTCTAGCAAAGTTTTTTACTTTTTCCCTCACTACATCTATTCCTCGCTCGTCAGAGGCGTTTAGTTCAAGGTAGTTCCCTTTCCAATCAGGACCAAACAATTGTTTTACTATAATAATTGCCAGACTTGACTTTCCTGTTCCAGCTGGACCTGCAAACATTAAGTGGGGTATATTTAATGAGTTAGTTAGGTTTTTTACCCTTTTAATTATGTCCTCTTGTCCAACTAGTTCGTCAAAGTCTTTAGGACGATATTTTTCAGTCCAAATCTCACCAACTTTTCCTGCCATTTTTATTATTCAGGAGTTGATACCCCTTTTACATCCCTTATATTTCTCTTTATCAATCTTTATTTATAAGTATAATGGTAGTGTAGTATTATAATAATTTATTTAAACTCTTTTTTTAAAGGTTTTATATGTCTTTAATAGGATTTGACTTGGATGACGTGCTTGTGGATTGTGTTCCTAGATTTTTGGAATGGTATAACCTAATGCATAGTGCTTCTTTTAAATATGAAGACATTACAGATCATGGGCTGTATAAGATTTGGGGTATAGAGAAAAAGGAGATGATTGATTTACTATGCCGGTTTCTTAGTACTGATTTTGCAATGGGAATGGATCTTGTTGATGGGGCGAAGAAAGGGGTTGATGACTTGTTAAGTAAAGGGAATGAGGGATTTATTACTACTGCCAGACCAATTGATTTTAAAGAACCTACAATACGACTTGTCAATAGAGATTTTAGGGGAAAGTTTTTAAGGGGGCCTTATTTTTCTGATGATTTTATTGGTGATGGGAGGATGAAGAAAAAGTCTGAAATTTTAATTGAGCTTGGAGCTGATTATTTGATTGATGATAGTTTAGAGTATTGTGTAGATTGTGCGCAAGCAGGCATTAAGGTGATTTTGTTTGATCGTCCTTGGAATAGAAAGGAGTATGGTAAACTGGAAGATTTAGGCATTAGTAGGGGATTGGGATGGTACGGAAAGAATGGCTATCCCGGAGTTATTGACTTAATAGAATAATTTTACTTGGCTCTAGCTCTACGTTGTTTTCTCTTACGCTTTTCTCTTTTCAGCCTTTTACGCTGCCACTTCCAACGCATCTGGCGCTTTTTTTTCCATCGTCTGCTAGAACGCTTCATACTAGAGTGAGAAAATATTGGTTTATAAAGGTTAGCCTTGTAAGACACCAAGGCTTCAAGATTTAAGATCTTGACAGTCATCAGAAACTTTTGGTTTCTGAGATTTCTTACCAACTTCCTTTAAATTAGCCTATGTAGGGGGGTAGGTTTTTTGGAGGAGAATGGAGATTGTCCATGAATTTGTTTAGCCTGTCTATTGATTGAGGAGAAAGATGCTCTAGTTCATGAGCTAGGTCTGAAGCTGGTTTCTCACTGTGTTTTAAGATGTGCTTGGCAAATCTTTTAACAGTTTCATGATGGTGGTTGAGTCTTTTTGCATATTTCAGACCTTCAGAAGTAAATTGCACTTTTGAGTAGGGCTTTACTTTGATTAGCTTTTGTTTTGCAAGCTTTCTTAGCATTTCTGATACGCTTGGTTTAGAAATATTTAGCGTTTTGGAGATGTCTACTGATTTTACTTCCTTACGCTCTAAATAAAGCTGATACATGATTCTTAAGTAGTCCTCTTTTTTCCACATAAGTTAGGTAAGCCTAACTTATTTATAAAGGTTTCTAAATTTGCATAGGTTTAAAAGGAGCTCGAATGATATAGTTTTTGAGGTGTAGAGCCTCAGAAATATAGTTCTGAGAATAAATAAAATGAAATTCAAAGATTTAAAGAAAGGATTAACATATCACTTAGTTGACTCTACGGCAATTTTAGCAGCTATCGCCCCTATTTGGGCAGTATTTGATACTTCAATAGGTATGGAAGATGAAGTCTCAATTATGGCAAAGGTGAATTCTGCTTTAATAACTTATGCAGGTTCTGGGTGGTTGTATGGAAAATTAAGAGATGTGTCTAAAAGACATTTTGACATTACTGATAAAACAAAAGAAAGGATTCAGGGATTGCATGATTTTCTATATAATGCTACTTATTCCGGCATACTTACCGGGTTAGTTTATACTGCTTCACGAGAACCAGATATTAAAAAAATAGGGGCTGCTATGGCTTTTGCTGTGGGCACTGCAATTGTTAGAGGCCCAATTGCAGGTTATTCGATTGATGTTGGAAGAGATTTAGCAGGATTAGAGGAATGTGATAGGAGATTATATCCTAAAATAGTAAAGAGGAGAACTCCAAAATTAAAATTAGCTATAGCTGCATCGCTTATTGTATCCTCTTTGGGAATGCAAGCCTTGACTTATTGCCTTACACCCGACAAAATAGATTGGTTTCAGAATTCTCCTAATCAAGACCAAATAACTGAAACTCAAAGAGAAGATAACCTTGGAAATTTAGAAAGAACTATTTTTGAAGATAAACAAAATGAAATTTAAGAGAGCCTATTTTTTACCTCCTTTTTTAGTTAGTATTTTAACACTGACAATATTTATAAATATTACTTTCTTTACGACGGTATGCAAGGACTTGATAAAAAAGAGGAAAGAGTATTTAGAAAGTTAAATTCACCTAAGAAGATACAGCGGTTTTTAGATAAATTGGAGATGAATTGGGAACTGAATGGAGATACTTGCATGAGTCCTCGTCAAGTGATGAGAAAAAAACGCGCTCACTGCATTGAAGGAGCTATTTTTGCTGCTGCTGCTTTGCGTTTTCATGGATTAAAGCCACTGATAGTTGATTTAGAGGCTGCTGATTGCGATGATGATCATGTTATTGCGGTGTTTAAGCAGTATGGAAAGTGGGGGGCAATTACAAAAACAAATCATGGAGTCTTAAGATATCGGGAGCCAGTTTATAGAGATATAAGGGAGCTAGTAATGAGTTTTTTTCATGAGTATTTTTCTCACAAAGGTAAACGGACTTTGAGAGCTTACAGTAATCCGATAGACCTAAGCAGGTTTGATAAAAAAAACTGGGTGACTTCTGAAGAAGATGTCTGGTTTATTCCAGAGTATTTAGTAGATGTTAAACATACTCCCATTGTGACCAAGAAGCAGATTGCTAATTTTAATAAACCCCACCCAATTGAAGTTGCAATTGGAAAAATTATTGAATGGCCTGATCCTCTAAAAAGAAGGAAACAGGAAAAGATTTATAAAAACCTGTTTGTATAGTTAACA
>JBDRJD010000035.1:0-2193 GCA_043815245.1 archaeon | reverse complement strand
TTTTTGTTTGAGCAATTACTTCAAACAATCTGGATTTGTTTTTACAAAGATGAATTATGTTTTAAGGAATTTGTGATTGCCATGGCAAAGATGTCCAGAAAATGGGCGAAGACAACCGAGAAATAGATACCTTATGGAAATAGTGATCCATAAGTGAATAGCAATGCCTATTTCTCTGTTGATTCTTTTATTGAGAAATATATTATTTTAACTTTAGTTCGGAGATACTGTTAGAGCAATAAACCAAGACGACAACGAACTAATGCATGTAGCCTCTGAGATTAATAATGCCCGCGGAGTTTTTTTTATAGGTTGTGGAACTGCTGCAAAAGTTTGCCAAGTTGCAGAATACATTTTCTCAAAAGTGGCAGAAAAGCATGTAAACTTTATCCAGGCTTCAGAGTTTGAAAATTATAAACACTTTTTACTCCCAGAAACCTTGGTAATAGCAATTTCTCAAAGCGGTGAAACAGCAGATGTTCTAGATGCGTTAAAAGTAGCCAATGAAAAAGGTTCCAAAGTTATCTCAATCATAAACGTTCCTGAATCTTCAATAGCTAGAGTGTCTGATTACTCCTTTTTAATTAATGCAGGTCCTGAAAAAGCAGTAGCGTCTACTAAGGCTACTACTGCTCAAATGGCAGTAGTTATTTTGCTTGCTTACGCCTGTTCAGGAAAAATAAGAGAAGGGGATAGATTATTAGTTGATCTAGCAGGAAAAGTCAATGATATGCTAAATCCAAGATACAGCGAGCATATAAAGAGGCTAGCTGAAAAAATATACCAAAAACCAAACATTTTGATTATTGGTCGAGGTTTAAACTACCCCATGGCTATGGAGTCAGCAATTAAAATTATGGAGATAAGTTATGCTCACGCCCAAGGTTTTGCTGGCGGCGAGTTAAAACACGGCCCAATAGCTTTAATTGAAAAAGAAACACCTGTAATCGCTTTAGTTGCAAACGACGAGACTAAAGACGAAATAATTAGTAACTCTATTGAAGTCAAATCAAGAGGAGCTTATGTAATAGGAATTTCACCCGAGAATAATGAGGTGTTCGATTATTGGATTAAAACTCCAGATGTACTTTCAGTTGGCTCCCCAATAGTTAACATAATTCCAGTACAGCTTTTAGCATATTACCTTGGCATTTTGAGAGGACACAATGTAGACTATCCAAGATCCTTAGCAAAATCAGTAACAGTTAAATAACCTTAGAATGTATTATCCATATGAAAAAAGAGTTTACTTTAGGAGAAGCAAAAGAAATCGGAGAAAAACTAGGAATTAAATGGGATAAGTTTGACCCAGATCAGTTTCGTATGGGAATGAATGTAGAACTTGAGCATGGAACTGTTGATTCAGAAACAAATGTAACTGATGACGATGCATTGACAACTGGAAAAATTGCTCTAGCCCATTTAAATGAATTCTCTGATTACTATGACCGTTTGGAAAAAATGGAACAAGAAGCTGAAAATGAACAAAAGTGATAAATTACTTGTAACCACAATAATCATCTTAACACTATTAGTGGCTGCTTCTTCATTCTACTTCTCAGAAGCTAACCAAATCTGTTTTAATGAACACTGTTATTTTGTAGAAATCGCTGATTCTCCCGCTGAGAGGACTCAAGGATTAATGTTTAAAGAGTCACTTTCAGAGAAAAATGGAATGCTTTTTATTTTTGAGTATGAAGGAATTTACCCCTTTCATATGAAAAACACTTTAATACCCCTGGACATGATATGGATCAACTCTTCTAAAGAAATTGTTTATATTGAAGAAAATGCGCGTCCTTGTGCAGAAACTTGTGATCCAATAATGCCGCGAGCCAAGGCTCTCTACGTCGTTGAATTAAACGCAGGCACTTCTGCGCTAATTGGACTGGCTCCTGGAG
Source organism: archaeon (assembly GCA_043815245.1). Classification (GTDB taxonomy): domain Archaea; phylum Nanobdellota; class Nanobdellia; order Pacearchaeales; family GW2011-AR1; genus JBDRJD01. Next base: position 292 of record JBDRJD010000035.1, on the reverse strand, counting down.
ATCCAGTTAGATTTCAGCTCGCGTAAAGTTTAAATACTACCTGATTCAAATTATTTCCATGAGTAGTCCAACTCAAAGTTTCACCTCTGTTACAGTTGTAAAACCATGGCAAGTACATGGTCTTTCAAGAAGAGTTGAGAGAAGACGTAATGAACCTTCAAAATGGGAATCTCGTTCTCCAAAAAGAGCTAAATTCAATTCAAACTTTGGTATTCGACATGCTGATTACTCTACATTAAGACTTATTGCCCATAAAGACCCTACTTTAAGTGATCCCAATAACCTTAAGTAC
>JBDRJD010000034.1:0-65529 GCA_043815245.1 archaeon | reverse complement strand
ATCAGCTACAACAGTAACCCTGGAACTAGACCCCATATTCTTACCATTAATTTGAAAAGTGTACTGTTCAAACCCTCTTTCAGGAAAAAACAGCTCGACCTCACTTTCAATAATTTTAGCAGCTTCTTCATCTTCTGAAACAGCCCAATAAGCAATCAAATCAGTCATCTTCCAAACCTGTTCCTGAAAAGGCACTTCTGAATTCATAAAACTCACTAAACTACTTGAAGCCAAATCCCCTGCATTTAACTCTTCACTGGCATCCAAATCTTTAATCTCCATACTCAACACAACTGCAAGTAAGATAAATCCCACCATCAAGATTATAACTAACGAAGGAAGCCAAGTCAACAGCGCCCCAATCTGACCTTTCCTAAACATTTTGCTCCACCTTAAACACAGCAGTTAAAATCTCAATATCTCCATCCCTTAAATAACACTGCGGAAGTTTTTTCCTGTTCTTCACATCTAACTGACACGCCACTTCAGCATCCGGATTGCCAAATTTTAACTCCTTTTCATTTACTTTAATATAAACATAGAATTCATTATCAAGCTTCAATCCACATTCTTCGTTCAAACTCCCAAAATCATCTGAAATCAAGTTATCTAGCTTCTCTTTTTCCTGTAAACAATCATAAATCTTACTATTCAATATCTGAGCTTCCAAAGTTCTTACATCAACTTCCTTAGCCCTAATCATCACAACACTTGCACTAATAAAAAAAGTAACAGCTATAAGCACAACAAACCACCATACACTCATTAAATTAGTTCCCTTTCGATTCATTTTATAACAATCTTAATTTTATCCATACTCATATCCTGAAATCCAAGCTCAACTTCAACATCATTAAAAAAATCATACTCATATCCCTTTCCATTATCTAGTTTTACTTTAACAACATTTCTTTTATTGTCTACACTAACTTCCGGATTAACTCCCCTGCTTTTTGCCATTTCTAATCCTTCAGAAAAATCAATTATAAACTCACTTCCCTCACTCGCTGAATCAATCGTCAGTGCAAACTGTTTAGCATAGCTTTTTTCTAACAGCAAAGCACCTGAAAAAGCCCCCGACACAAACAGCAAAACAATAGAGAAAAATATTATATTTAGCACTATAAATAAAATCCTTTCAAGTAGCTCACTCATACCTCTTTTTCTAAGCATACTTATAATAAAAATCCAGCTAATTTAAACTTAATGTAAACTAATACACTTAAATAGTAAAGTTTATAAATAACTACTATATAGTAAAAACAATGGGAAGCACAAGAAGACAGTGGTTATTCAGAGATTTTCCAGTAGCTGCAGCGGGCACGGGACTCTGGGCAATGGGAGCAAATCTAGTTCTGCCTCCTTCAGTATCTGCAGAAGGGAATACCTTTGAAGGCTCTCATCTTGAAACAGCGCACAATGCAGAAAGGTCCTATGCACAAACTTTTAAAGTAAGCCCAACAACAGGTGCAGGGCGTTCAACAAATGATACTCTTGACTTTCTAGTACAAACAGGTATTAGCAGAACCCATATTTACATTAACATCGCACCAATAGACCCAACTGAAAAAACAATTATGCAACTTGTTTCTAAAGTAGATATATTCGTGCCTAGTGGAACAGAACTAAAAGAAGCAGAAGTTTCAGAAAAAAGAAAAGCTGTAGGCAAGCTTGGAAAGCCAGTGTGGGAAGACCTGCTTTCACAGCCATATCTAAAAAGTGTAACAGAACTAATGTGGCAAATTACCCGCGCGCAAATACCCTATGCAGGCACTGCTCAAACCTCAGCTGAATCAGGGCGGGCTTCTCAAGAAAAACCAAGCATAGACAATCTCGAAGATGCAATTGAAAAAGTACTGGGAAAAAATTACATTGCACTTACAAACAATGAAATTAATGGTTTAGAGGATATGGCCTCTTTCTCGCTTGGAAATAAAGTTGCAGAAAGCTTCAAAATACGGCGCTATCCCACAGCATCAGAAAATTATTTAGCAATTGCAAAAATAACAACTAACACTGATAAGTTTACTCCTTCACTTGACTCTCTTGGAAGCAGGCGTTCTCATTTAGAAGTCCTAGTCCCAATAGGTTCTGCAGAAACTCTCCAAAAATACTCGAAAGAGCTTGGAAAGCTCGGGATAAAAGTAGGAGGACTGCCTACTGGCATGATTTTAGAAGAAGTTGATGATAGAGCACAAGTTCCCCACTTGTGCGATTTTGACCCTTCTACTAATAGGATTCTTTCAGTAGAGGCAACAATGCCTGCAGGGTACTTGAGAGTCACGAGTGCTGACTTTAAGAATAAAGAGTTAGTTAGGGTTAAGTACACCCCACGAATAGGCGTGACAGACAGGGGGGCTATAGAGATGCCTACAAGATTTAAAGATAAAAACAACGTGTTAATGTATCAGGGCTCTCAGATTCATGAAATTAACCTAAGCACAGGAGAAATTAAAGAAATTGAATCAACAGACATACATTTTCCAGATATACTCCCTGGTCAAGTTGAAAAAAGAGCTGATGGAACATACTTTCGCGGATGTAAAATAAGTGGTGAAAATGGAACGAGTTTTGCAAACACCTCACCAGATGGAAAAAAGATTCTGTTTATAAAGGATATAAAGAAAAGAGAAGAACTAGAGTATTATGACTCCACAACATGTATGAGAAGAAGTGCAGGATGGGTTCGTGGAACTTTTTTCTCATACCGCCCTCAATGGTCTACAGACAGTAAAATGTTTACATTCCATACTGCAAAGTTTTGGCAAGGAAGAGAGACATATATTCTAGGGGTATCTGACACCCATGGAAACCAACAACCCATATTTGAAATACATACTAGTGAACGTAATAAACTGCGTGATTCTCAGTGGATGCCTCGTAGCCCCCCAATAATAATATCAGACACACACGCAATAGGGATAGTAGACAATGAAAAAGGTGCAAATCCTGAAAAGTGGGCACTTGGAAAATTCAGATTAACCTATGGCTAAAAAGCAGTATTAAATTCTGTACATTTTAACCCATCGAGAATCCCTGCATTATAAGGTAAAATCACGGGAGGCGCATACTCAAATTCTCCATTAGGATTAGAATACCAATAAACTCCTCCCCCAACTAAAGCTCCCGCCTGCAGTGAGGCTCCAATAATCCCCAATCCAATAGGCAACCCAACTCCTGATGCAGCAAAAGGAATAGCAATTACCACCCCTATTGCAGAAAGAGCTGAGGCAGACATTGACAAAAACTTCCCCTTCTTTTGCATTTGAAATACAACAGCATAACCAGTCTCATCATGTTCTAAATCATAAATCCACTGCTCAGGATTATCAATACCAGTCAGCTTTCTCTCGCTTTCCTCTTGCATAGCATCATCTTTATTTTTCATTTCTGCAAAATGCTCTTCATAATCTTTCCAAGAGCTCCACCCAGGATAAATAACACTTAAATAAGAATCTCCTCTTCTGTTTTTCTTTTCTTCTTCCATATACTGATACAGCTCCCCCACCCCAATTTGCTTTATATCTCCCTTCACCTTATCATCAAAGGCAATTCTACTGCAAATTAAACAATAATTCTGCTTAAAGGTCTGTGAAGGCATAAAATTAATCTTTCCCTCTCCTAGAACAGAATTACACTCATATAATTTTTCAGCCATCACATTCATCACATCTCTTTTATCATCAACTTTTTCATTTTGAATCGGATTATCCTTAGTGCCAATAATCCCCCCACACCCCTCTCCACCCTCTTGAACACAAACTTTCTCAGTCCTGCACGCCAGCTCAATATACTGCCCAAGTTCCAGAGCACCCCCTCCAATTTTATTTAAAGTAGCTCTTAAAACAACACTAAAATGACACCACCAGCTATTCATTTCATGCTCTATATTAAGCATATACCAGAATCCAAGTAAAACTAAAAAACTCATTACAGCTAAAATCAACAATGCCAGCTGGCTCGAAGTCAGCTCACCTTTTTTTCTTGCTTTTAGTTTCCTCATTTTACATGATTCCTAGCGCTTTAAGTGCATAATACATAGCAAACATAAATATCAAAACTATTCCTACCACTAACGCTATCTTAAGTAACTGCCAGCTTATAAATGCTTTTTTATATTTTATATTTTTCATTTTAACTATTATAAAAGTCTCTGTAAACACTTACCTTCTGAGCTATTTCAATTGCCTTATCATAATCTCTAGTATACCAGTATAAAACTGCACTGGCCTTATTATCTGGGGTGAATTTCTTACCATTTATCTCTTTTTCCACTCCTGCTTTAAAACCGTCTGCATCTGCCTTGCCATCAAACCCTTCTTCCAAAGTTTTGCCAATGCATAAACTTAAGGTTGCAAGCCCTTTTTCAGCACAATCAACTCCTAAATTTTTTGCATAATCAATCTCATCTTGTTTATTATTTTTAACTGCATCCTCAACATTATTATACTTAATTTTTATAATAGCAAGAGCTACTAGCGGATTAATATTATAAGATTCAGAAGGTGAAATTGCCCCTCTTATAAACCCTGAAGTAGTAGGCACATTATCTTCCTCTAGGAGATTTTTCATTTTACTGTCGTCTAATTCTCGATGAACAGCATCTGGTGAAGTGCTCTGAGGATAACTAAAATAATTATCATCAAAAATAAAATCAGGCTTGCTGCCGATAGGAGCATAATCCGGATCACCAATAACAATTCTCTCTTCTTCATTAACTATCCTGACTCCCAAAGAAGCCATATGCTCCAGGATTTCAAAAGACTTATCGCCAAATCCTGCAAAAGATAAACTTACTCTCTTGTCAGTATCTTTACAAACTCCTGCCTTATTGCAATCATCTGCATTCTCTCCATCACAAATACAAAAACAATAATCCTTCTTGCACTGCTTTGGTTTTGGATCATCCTTATCAAAAGTAATAAACCTCCACCCCTTAGGCCCCAATACAAGATAACCATCAAAAATCGCTCCATTTCCTTGCTGCACAAGCTCTTTTATTTTAATTTCAAGCTCATCCATATGTGCCTGCGCCTGCTTTGTTGCAGAAGTGTGATTAACTACACTATAAATCTTATAAGCAATAAAAATTAAAGCTAAAACGCAAATCACAGAAAGTAAAATAGTCAAAACCTTCCATACAAATTCAGCAGCTCCTTTTTTATCTTTCAGCATTTTGCACACTTTCCAAAGCAGTTTTAATTGCATTTATTTTCTCTACATAATCTGTATCAGCCAAGGGAGGGATACACCCTAATCCATTATACCCCCTTAATGCAGCATCCCACCCAGTATAGGTAAGATACTTAGGCAGATACTGTGGATCATTACATTTAGATTCCACCTTACCCTGATAATAATCTTGCTTACCATACGCCCCATATAAATCATACTTTTTCTTTAATATCTTAATGCCACACTGGACACTTTTTTCAGCACTAGCCTTTATATCTTCAAATCCGCTTCCAACACCTTTACAAATATCATCATAAGTTTCCTTATTAATCTGAATAACTCCCCAGGATTTTTTATCACCTTCAGCCTCTGATTCAGTAGCTTGCTGACAGTCACTTTCCTGCATCATCAAAGCCAAAATCAATGTAGGATTAATATTTTCTTCAGCAGCATATTGCTCAATCCACTTAGAATAATCTTCCTTGCAAGTTTTAAGTTCATTTGCACTATTCCTGATACCATTAGCCTGAACATACTGCACCATATCAAAAACACTCCCAGAACTAGCACTTCCTTTATCACTATCAATAATCACCACATTCCCCCCACCCCCGCCACCACTTCCCCAATTAGGAATTAGATTATCAACCGCAGCATAAGCTCCATCACTATGTGTTAAAACAAATGCAAATACAACTACAACTAAAATTCCTAAAACTATTCCAATCATCTTACCTATAGCTATTTGCGCTTTCATGGTCTAAATAATTTGAGAAGATTACTTGGATCTAGTCGCTTAGTAAAAAACAAAATTCCTAAAACTAATACAGCAAGGCCTAAAACTACAATTATCCAAATAATAAGCTTATCAATTTCCACATCACCTTTTTTCATATTTATCTTCATCTTCTAAAATATTTAAACTTAAGTTCCCATTCCGCCCAGGGCAATCATTGCAAGGAAAGCCAGTGAAATTACAGCAATCAAAGCAGCAATAGTATAAAGTGTTAATCCTGACTTCAAATTCCTCCCAGTTTCGTAAATCCTCTTTAGTCTATCCTCACCTGCATCTACAGTTACCAGAGTTGAAGTTAAAATAAACACAATCTGGACTAAGTAAATCCCAATAGCAAGCTGCAAGTAATACGGCGGAATCATCGCAGTTACATTAAATATATCTAAAACAGCTTCCAATCCAAAACCCGCCACCTCACTTGAAGTGCCAAATTCAAACATACTCTGTAGCTTGCCTAAAATCATAGTAATCATAGCTGCTAACCCCACTACTATCCCAGCCAGTAAAGGAGCTAAAAAAGTCATATTGCTCTTCATATCACTTACAACTTCAGCAAGCAAATCTCTCAATCTCTGATTAATCTTATGAATATTCTTTACATACTCAGAAATACTCATCAAGCTTCTGGCAGCAACCTGCAACCCCTTTTTCACACCATCAACCAGTATTTTCATACTAATGCTAATTAAAGCAGAAGGATAATAAATAATCGCCCCCCTCCTAGGATGAAAAATAGCATTTTCTAAACTCATTCCCATCTGTTGAACATTAGTATTAACAGTCTTGAAAAAATCTTCAGTCACTAATCCTCTTGAAGACTCACTCATTCTAGCAAAAGCTATTTCAGCAGGCATCCCATCCCCAAGCCTGTTTCCAAGCTGGAATAAAGCATTAGTAAACTCTTGCTCAAGCTGCTTAGAATCTTCTCTGCTTTTTATCAGATCCTTGCTTTTTAGTTTATAGGAAATTGAAAAGAACATTGCAATTCCTAAGGGGATAAAAAAACTTAAAATTAAAGCAAGTAATCCAAATGGCCCGACTGTATGTCCATCAACATCAGTTAAAAACCCAAAAAGTTTTGCATCACCAAAAAAACTCACCCCTATTTCCTTAAAAGTATAATCAGTTTGTAGTCCAACTAATTCTGGAAAAGGAGTAAACTGAAACAAAAAAGGCAGCAGTCCAATTATGAGCAAAGGCAAAGTAACTAACAAGGCAATCACATAAGGCCTTTTACTATTATACTTGGGATAAAGAGGATTCATCTCTAAAATATCAGTTTCTCCATATCCCCCCGGTCTTTTAAGCATAATCTGACTAGTTAAGTAATAAACAAAAAACGGAATTAAGATATTAAAAAATATAAAAATATGATACCACTTTATCACGCCCTGAAGCAAGGTAGAGGCTAGGGGAAGTAAAGCTAATGCTAAAGTAGGAAGAACAATTCCAAGCATATACAAATTAGTCAAGGGGCTCCTGATTGTATGAGTATATTTAAGCATATGCTCATAAACTCCATCCAGAATCACTTGAAGTGCCCTTTCCAAAACAGCAATTCTCCTATCCTCACTAGGCTCAAACAAACTACTCTCAATCAAATGAAAGCTTTCAACAAATTCAATATTATAATCCCTCCAAGTCTCAATATAAGAGTCTAAACTCTCTCTAACAGTTGAGAACTTACTCGTCTCAACATCCCAGAAAACTTTCTTAAAATCCAGAGAAAGTGGAGCCTGCAGGTGCGAAGAGGCAAAAGCAATTGCTCTTTCTAAATTACTTGTGTGTTTCATATAAGCTACAATATATAAAATAGCAGGAACCATCTGAGAACTTGCCTTTAATCTCCACACATTAGCAAGCCTGGCAGGAGTTGAATAAGCATAATAAAACAAAAATAGCGCAGTTAAAACTACTAAAAAGAAAAACAATAAAGGCAATCCTCCTGTAATTAAATAAATAGCAACAAAAATCAGAACTCCAATAAAGAAAGTTACAAGCAGAGATAACAAAGCAAGAGTCAGGGCTTGGCTTGGAGTAATATCCAAATGAGCAATATCAATATGCCTCTGAATCTTTACTTCATCCTTTTTAGCTACTTTCATAGTAACTAAGCTTCCAAGAGAATTGCACAGCTTCTCATACCTGGAATGCCTAGGCATCATGTCCTCTTTAAACTGCATAAAATCCTTGCTATAACTCTCTCCTACTTCACTCACCCCCGGCTGCATTTTCTTCTCTATCTTTGAGCTATACTTACTAAATATCTTATCTATATCAGTCATATTTGAATTTCTCCCAAGGAAATTTAAATGCTTGAAAATTTTTAATTTTCATTGTTTTTGCCCCTTTTACCAACTTTAATTGTTTTTTTGTTTTTTATACCTTCCTTTTCCAATAACATTAAAATTGCCTTGTCTACAAAATTCTTCAAATTAGGATAATCAAATCTCTTTTCTTTAACTAAAGCTTCAGCTTTCTTTTTAAGTTCAGAATCAATCTTCACAACTGCATCCATAGTTACTTTTAGTAACTTAAAGTAACTATATAAAGCTTACTGCCCTTTAGCATCCTCAATTCTGGCCTTCCTAATCCTCATTTTAAAAACTCAACTTTGAAAATTTTCATAGGCTTCAGAACACAATAGTAAATTCCATAAAATCCTAAAACCACAAAAAGCAAAGCAACTAAAGAATCAGCTAATCCAAATAAAGGAGAAATCATACTCCCAGTAAGATTCCTAGCCACCATAGTTATCCCCAACAAAAATACTATGAAAGAAATTAAAGATAAACTAATCTTTTTCAGTAGACTTAGTTTCGGGTGCTTTCTTTCTCCTTTATAAGCCACTTTAACAATATCATCATAATGTTCCTCATAAGAATCCAAAATCTTTTGAGTTTGCTTGATTTTTCTGCGAATTTTCATTAAACGCAAGAAACTCCTTGTTTCCTCCAGCTTGTAAAGCGTATTTAAGTGCTTCAGCACACTTCTAAAATATTCTAAGGCCGCTGCCTTGCTAACTGGTTTTGATTTTTCTCTAAATTCCTTAAATTTTTTGTCAGAGATAAAATCCTGATTCTTCCAGGTGTGATATGCCTCCCACATCTGTTCTGCCCCTGCCTTATAATTTTTAATAAGAAAAACATAGCCAGCTGGTTTTGATTTCTTTTTTCTAGCCTTTTTTTGTTTCGTTCCCATTTTTACAGCTTCTTCACATACTTTTTCATCCACTTCTCCCATTCAGGAAAAACCCTTTCGCTTAAAGGCAAACCTATCTCCTGCCTTATCTCATCAGAAATCTCATAAAAAATAGTATTAGACAGGGAATTAAATTTAGCTTCTAATAAATCAGGCTTCTTAGTTTGTTCAGCAATATCCACAATTGCCTGTTTTATCTTTCCTCTCAATAAAATATTATCATAAACCGCATCCCAATTCCCCGCCCAGCCCTTAACATTTGCAGCCACAGCCTTAACTATTTCAGACTCCCCATTTATCAACTCTTGAGTAGGCTCTAAAATATCCTTTTCAACATTATACTTCAACAAATCAACAAATCCCTTCTCTTCAAGTGGATCCTTGGTCCAGTGTTTCCTCACTTCTGATAACTGCACAACTCTTCTCCACGAATGCAGCCCATCAGCAGACTTAACCGGGTTAGCAACGATTACTGCATCAGTAGCCTTAAAACTAGTAACCGGCACTCCAAGATCATTAACGACTCTGTCAAAAACAGCATAAGCAGAAGCACCATGAATAGTCCCCGCAACAACATTAGCTAAGGCTCCAACTCTCATAGCCTCATATAAAGCCTTAGCTTCTGAACTTCTAACCTCCCCAATAATCAAACAAGAATCCCCAAATCTCAAGCTAGTTCTTATCCCTTCTGCAGCCTCCACTTCAGTAGTAGTTTGCAATAAAGCACTTCTGACTTTCATCCTTAAAATATCATATCCAATCTTCCTTAAGGCCTCAGCAGGCAGCTCAAGGGTATCTTCAATAACAATTACTCTGAACTTAGGCATTATCTCCAACATTAAGCTTCCCAATAAAGAAGTCTTTCCAGCAGACCTAGTGCCAGCAACCAGCAGAGTTCTACTCCCATCCACTAAAAAACTCATTAGGCCCGCGGCAAAAGAATTCAACATATTACACTTAATAAATAAAGGCAGGGTCCACGGTTCATCTCTATGCCTTCTCAAAGCATAAGAAATTCCGTAAGGCGATAGAGGCTGCTGAATTACCGCAACTCTTGCTCTTGTTTTTTCAAGAGATAGGTCAGTATCTAACACAGGATTAGCTTCATCTAAAGGCCTGCCAGAAATCATTCTAAGTTTAGCAGCCCAAGAATCTGCATCTTCATAATTTGGAACAATATTAGTCATGCACTCGTCAAACTCATTATGTCTCACAAAAATCGGATTCTGGGAAATTGGAGCATTAAGCACTATATCTTGTAAATTAGTATCTTGTAGTAATACCTCTATCAAACCAAAACCAATCGTATGTCTTACCAAAATCTTCGCAAGCTTGTTCAAATCAGTATAACTTAAAGAAACTTTCTTATTAGTAGCCAGCTCCTGCAATAAATCTCTAGCCACATTAAAAAAAACCTGCCTTGTTCTTTCAGGATCTGTGAATTCTTCTGCCTTGGGCTTATGCTCAATTAAAACATTTCTTGCAAGGTTCAGGAGCAGATGGTGATCTTCCCCTAAAGAATATTCGGGGGGCATGAGATGATAAAGGTACTTGGCCTCCTCTCTTTTCTTTAAAATAGTTACTAAACTTTTATCATAATTTTCGCCAATCTCATACTCTTCCACAATCTCAGCATTTTTTGGTAAACTCGCCACTAGCCTCGTAAAAGTAAAATTCGGAATCACATCAGGCCTGAAAAAGTTTTTGTAGATCTCTCGGTCTCTAGACTTATAGTCTCCCAAATAATTTGCGGCCTGCTTAATCAAAGTTGTATTTTCCATAAAACTGGACAGCTTCTCTAGCAGTCTAATATAATTCATCTGGCAAGCCTTGCAATCTGCAGGAAGTTTCTCTAGCATCACCCTCTCCCTGAGTAAGAACCTCTTAACTTCCACATACGCATAAATAGGGTCTGTCTTAAGAAGAGAAAGAAAATAAACCATATCGTTATGCCTATTTCCCAAACACTGCTGGCACTGAAAAACTAGCCTCGAAGGAGAAAGAATTTTTTCTTGTTTTAAAAAATAAGTATACAGCTGGGCTAATTCAATAAGCAGAGAAATCTGCTGAAAGTCATAACTGTAATTTCTCTGCTGAACAAAAACCATCCTGGAAACGTTTGGTGTGGCTAACAAAGAGTCAATTGCTCGCCCCATAGCCTCAGCAGAATCAGCTAGACTTGGCACAAGCGGAGCTCCAAGATAATTGATATACATGATATCTTCACCAGACTCTCGCATAACCTCATACGCATAAAGCACAGTCCCTTTTTTAAACATCATCTTAAAACTAAATGCAAAACTCAGTTAAAATACTTTACTGTCGGAAGAATTTTAAACCCCCTTTACCTGCTATTCTAAAGGAGAAGTATTTAATTAAAGAGGTTAAAATGGCTCAAGAGGAAGGAGACTATATCTCACCACTGCTAGGTGAATTCAATACAGTCTTAAGAGATGTAGAAGAGCGTCAGAGATTGTTGAAGGACCGCGTACTACTAGTAAGCAAGAATTTAGTTGAATCTCGTGAAGAAACAGAAGAAGATCTGGCACAGATAAAGGCAGACTTAGAAATACTCAAGGCAGAAAACTCAAGGATGAAAGATACCATGGAAAGAATCCTCGAAGAGATATCTGAACTTGCAAGAAAAGAAGAAGTAATGATTCTTTATCGCCAGTTCAAAATGTTTGAGCCACTAAAGTTCGCAAGAATCGAAGATGTAAAAGACATGATAGAAAAGTCAAAGGGGTAAAACTATTTAGAGGGAAGGTGCCGCAGAGGAAACCGTAGGTATCCTGTGCTATGATAGAGAAGTCAAAAGGGTAAATTTAAATACAAAATAATATAGATAAATAGAAAATGGGTGCACTAGAACAAGTCCAACAAATGCAGTCACAAGGGTATGCTGATCAAGATATTATGAATTACTTACAAGAACAAGGCGTTTCTCCTAGGGAAATAAGTGATGCAATTTCTCAAAGCCAGATAAAAGCGGCTGTTAGCTCAGATGAAGCAGTACAAGATTCAGTTATGCAAAACATGCAACAGCCAACGAATCCAGGAGTCCAAGACTATTCTTCTGGCGACCCTCAGGCAATGCAGCCAAGTATGATGGGTCAGCAAGCTCCAAATCAATTTCCTACTCCGGGCCAAGATCAATACGCGCAACAACCTACCCCTGGTCAAGATCAGTATCCCCAGCAACCTAATTCTCAAAATCAATATCAAGAAGCCTACCCCCCAACCCCCCAAGCTTATCCCCAAGATCAGTACGGCGGCTACGATCAGTATCAGTATCAACAGTACAGTGGAGGGGGCCCAGACACAGAAACAGTTACAGAAATTTCAGAGCAAGTTGTGGCTGAAAAAATATCAGAAATTAAAAAAGCGATAGGTAATATAGCAGATTTCAAAGCCATATCAGAAACAAAGCTAAGAGATATGGATTCTAGGGTAAAACGAATAGAAAAAATAATTGATAATCTCCAAGATTCAATAATCGACAAGATAGGAACTTTTGGAAAGGCCGTTGATTCTCTTCGCTCTGAGATGGATGCAACTCAAGAATCTTTTTCTAAAGTGGTTAGTCCACTAATTGATAAAGTTAGAACCTCGAAAAAAGCTGCTCCAAGAAAAAAGAAAAAGTAGCTAGTATAATTTTGCACCTAAAAAAACTTCTTTATCAGGTACAATCAATATACATTCTCCGCCTTCATCAGGCACGCCTAAAGTCAAAACCTCTGACAGAGCGGGGCCTATTTGTCTAGGCGGAAAGTTAACTACGCATAAAACAAGCTTTCCATTTAAATCCTTCTTAGAATATTTCTTTACTAATTGCGCACAGGACTTTTTTATGCCAATTTCATTTCCTAAATCAATCTTCAGTTTGTAAGAAGGATTCCTAGCTTCAGGAAAGTCCTCTACTTCGATTATCTTTCCAACCCTTATATCTAACTTCTCAAAATCCTCAAACGTCGCCATTTTGCACTTTGATTTCTTTAAATCTATTATAAGTAATATACCTTTCTAAAAATCCAGAATTAACTAACTCCTGCATTATCTCTTCATTAGGAAAAAAATTAACATAAACATCTCTTTCACACCCACGCACTCTAATTACTCCATCATGAGGAGAATTCGCCTTGCCAATAACATACACACCCCCATTGTGACGCTCAGCTAAATCTAGAATAGAAATTGCTATAGGGTCACCAGCCTCTTTAGGCTTCTCATAATATCTTACTCTTCCTAACCTCAACTGATATCTAACTTTTTTAAACTCCTCAACTTCATGGGAGCCAGGAGGCCCTGAATCATGAAGAAACCTATTCAATTTATCAATATCTCTAATAGCCTGTTTAGGAGAAACCATTAAATGAATAACTTGTAAAAGCCAACTACTCTTGACTACACTCCACTCACCTCTTCTTCCGACAACTAAATCTGTATTTGAAACTAGATTCTCTTCAACCTTACTTAATAATGTCATAAAATTAGCATTAATCCAGGGTTTATAAAACTAACTTTTCGCCAGCACCCAAGCAGCAATAATCGCCACTACTAAAAGAATTATTCCCCCGGCAATTCCCCCTCCATCAGCCCAGTCAGTAAAATCATCATACAAGGGTTCTAAAGTATCTGGAAAAACTATTATTGCACCTGCTAAGAAAATAATTACTAACAAAGCAACAAAAACCCACGCAAACCAAGGCTTAAGAATATCTCCAGGCTTTTCATGTACAAAATGTACAATAAGCAGGGCAAAAAAAGCCAAAACTATCAATACAGCAAACCATGGGATTACAGTCTCAATATAAGTTCTAATACTAGAAATTAAAGTAAAGATGACAGCTATCACAAAACTTACCACAAGGTTAACAAATTTATTATCTCCAAGAATTTTAGTCTTAGCAATTAAAGCATACATGATTACAAACACAAATAAGAATGCAAAAATAGGCATATAAAATTCCAATCCAGATACATCTAAAATCTCAGCCATGTTCAATGAGGAGCCGCTCCACTCCTACTTGAAGTTGCAATCACAACCACAATTGCAGCAATAATTAGTATAGCAACAAAAATACTTGACCAGTATTCAGTGCTAAATCCTCCATTCCACCAAGTAAAAGTATCTAGGGAAGTAAAAGTCACAATTAGAAATATAAAAGCTCCAACTCCTAAAAAGATATAATTTCCCCAGGCCTTATTAGTCCAATCAAAAGGTACAAAAATCCCCACCATAATCAGCATAACCAGTAATATACTCAGACCAATTCCCGCCCTAGGAAATATAATTGCAAAGAACTCAGTAACATACCCCTGCCATAAAGCTAGTAAACCAACTGCCAAAGAAATAATCGCATTAACTCCTTTATTGTCCTTAAACATCTCTATCTTAGACATAATACCGTAGACCAAAGCAAAAATAAGCAAAAAAGGAAGAACTAAGTGAAAAAATCCTACATCTTCTAATTCAGCAATTAAATCATAATAAGTTCCACTTCCACTTCCAAGCCACTGCAACATCAACCCTTTTAACATATTCTATCAACTATAATTTACTTTAAATATCTTTCGTCTAATTGACTATAAACCAATCATACAAATTCTATATTATAGAAATATTAAGTAAATCCTAATGATTGGTGTTAGAACTCCCAGGATTCCACAAAACTACCACCATTGCAACAACAATGGCCACAATAAACAAGCCAGAAGCAACCATATTTGTCTCTACATCTTCAAAAACATAATTCAAAAGCCAATCCCAGCAAGTTCCTCCAGAGCACTCAGTAAAAACAAGAACAGCAATAACTAATGCAATTCCAATTAGGATGCCAAAAGTTATCTTCAACCCCTTAGGCATTGTAAATCCTTGATCCCCGCCTGAAACAAACCCAAATAAAAGCATAAACACAAAGAGAATAACTAAAACGACAGCTAAAAAAGGCATTAACTTAACTATAATCCCGGTAGGATAAGAAAAAGCCACTAAGATAATCCCCACAGCTAATGCTACTAAAGCGTTAATTCGCTTCTGGTTTTCTCCAAAAAGCTTGGTTTTTTGCAGTACAGCAAAAACAATAGTAAAAACAAGTAAAAAGGGTAAAACTACTTCAGTAAAAATAACATTAGAAAGGAAGGTATCTGCCATCGTTACATCTCTTCCATGCCTAAGTCTTCTTCTACTTCTGTCTCCTGTCTTTCTGGTAAAGCTGACTTATTCACTACCACTACATCTCCAATTGCCTTAATAAACTGATGAGGCACAATCACTCCTCTTGCCCCTCCCAGTAAACCAGCAGCACCACTAGTAACCTTTATACGCCAGCCGTCAACTTTATTTTCAACCAAGTTCACCTCTTCTACCTCTCCGAAGAAGTCTCCAGAGTCAGTATATACTCTCTTTCCAATTACGTCACTTATTTTTTTAATCCTTAACATACCCAAACCTACGCTTTGATATTTATATACTTTTCTGTGTTAGTAAATCATATCCTAAAACTATGCTCTGAAATCCTCTTTAAAGTTTTAGAGTACATACTATTAAGCATCTGCTGGTAAGTCTCTCCACTCAACTCAGCTAACTTTAGTTTTTTCATGAGTCGCCATATCTTTTTCTCCAAATCTAACACTTTGCTCTCATCATCCGTTAAAGCCTCTATTTCAATAATCAAACCTAGATAATCAATCCTATTTAGCTCAACATTCAATCCATCCAACCTATAAGAATATCTCTGCGTGCGTACTTCAGAGCAACTTGAATATCCCTCTTTAGTGATTCTTTGGATATATTTGTCTAATTTGTTAATATTTACTTCCTCCTCCACTTCTTTCCTAGCAGCATCTGTATACTCTCCCTCTTTTATTGTGATGACTGCCTTATCATTACCTCTTATAAGCCTAATACGAAGATAGTTAGGTTCTCTAAAAAGAAAAGATACCATCTCCTTCACCACTAAAAACTCTGCATTAGAATCTAAGTATTTCTTAAGTTTTTGGAATTCTTGCTCATTCTTTAGCAAACTTCGTTTCTCAACTTCAAACATATTAGAAGCGAGAATTGATTATATTTAAGGTTTAAGGTAACGTTTCGATGGCAAAGTTTATAAAATTCCCGCCCCTTATTTAACCATGATAAAAACAAGTGAATTGGGCCATCTTGTCCTTGCCCTGATTATCCTATCTTTTGTAGCCTCCTGGTCATTTTTCAGAGAACTATCAGCATACGCATTTGGGCTTTCCTTCCTTTTATTTATAATAATCTTGGGATTTAACACTTTTTTTAAAAAATTGGTGGCCTATTTTTATGACACTGAAACAGAAATAAAAATTTGGCACCTCGAAAGGTATGGAATGAAAGAGCGCCAATACTTTCGTACACCAATTCCGATGGGAATATTAGTTCCATTTGTTCTTGCAATTGCTTCACTAGGAATAATTCCGTGGTATGCTTCTCTCCAGTATAATGTTACTCCCCTAAAATATCGCGCGTCTAGGAAGCATGATTACTATTCCTTTTCAGAGCTCACCGAGTTCCATATTGGAATGATAGCAGGGTGGGCTTTTGTAGCTAATTTGGCAGTGGCTTTAATAGCCTATCTAATTAATCTTCCAGAACTCGCAAAGCTATCAATATTTTATGTAGCTTTTAACATGCTTCCAATAAGCAAATTAGACGGTTGCAAGTTATTTTTTGGCTCGCAGTTAGCTTATTTTATAATAGCCGCAATTACAGTAATTGGCTTGGCCTTTGCTTTAATTCTCTAAAATGCCTCTACAAAACATAACTCCCCGAAGGTATCAGCAGGAAATATTTGAAGTGTGCAAGGAGAAGTCCTGCCTAGTAGTGCTTCCAACAGGCATCGGAAAAACCCTTCTTGCTTTGATGCTAGCAATTCATAAAACAAAAGAGCATCCAGACAAAAAGATTCTCTTTTTAGCCCCTACAAGACCCCTTGCACAGCAGCACCTTGATTACTTTAAAAAGCACCTTCCAGAACTATACGCCACAATGGAACTTTTCACAGGCAAAACTTCAGCTGATAATCGTAAAAAGCTCTGGCAAAATGCAGATATAATTTTCTCCACACCCCAATGCATAGGGAATGATGTAAAAAACAATTTATATAATCTAGCTGAAATTTCTCTGCTAATAGAAGATGAAGCTCATCGGTGTATTAAAAATTACTCCTACACCTATGTTGCTAAAAAATACATGGAGCAGGCAAAATCTGCCCACGTTCTTGGACTGACAGCTTCTCCAGGTTATGAAAAACAAAAAATTAAAGAGATATGCAAAAACCTTGGAATTAAGACCGTTGAAGTCAGAACACGTGAAAGTGAAGATGTTAAACCTTACATACAAGAATTAAAATTTGATATAGTGAAAGTGGATTTTCCAGGAGAATTTGCAGAAATAAGGGAATTATTAAGGGTGATTCTTAATAAAAAAGTAGACGAACTCAAGAAAAGAAAGCTTTTATTCAAACCAGCAACTAAATTTAATTTATTGGAAGTTCAGCACAAAATTATGCGTTCAATAGCTTCTGGAAATAAAAATTTCAATCTTCTTGTGGGGGCTTCTGCCTGTGCCACCACAATAAAAATGCAGCATGCCTTAGAATTATTGGAAACTCAGACTCTTTCCAGCTTCAGCAACTATCTTTACGAATTGCTAGACCAAGCTAAAAAAGAGAAATCAAAAGCAGTTCAAAACTTAGTAAAAACCAAGGAGTTTAATCTCGCCTATACGAAGACAATGGATTTAATGGCCGGAAAACAAGAGCATCCTAAACTGATAAAGCTAAGAGAAATAATTGAAGCAGATTTTAAGAAGAATCCAAAAGTAAAGGTAATTGTCTTTTCAACATATCGGGATACAGTAACAAGAATCTGTAAAGAACTAAATTCTATTCCAGGAGTTAATGCACGTGTTTTTGTAGGGCAGGCTAAAAAAACTTCCAGAGGAAAAGATGAAACCGGGTTGAGCCAGAAAGAACAACAGGCCCTTATAAGGGAATTCTCACTCGGAAAAATAAATATTCTTTGCTCGACATCAATAGGGGAGGAAGGCCTAGACATTCCAGAGGTAAACAAAGTAGTGTTCTATGAACCAGTTGCTTCAGCCATAAGGAAGATTCAAAGAGCTGGAAGGACAGCAAGACTCATAAAAGGAAATCTCACCATATTAATAACTAAAAATACGCGTGATGAAAGCTACCACTGGTCCGCTTTTCAAAAAGAAAAAAAGATGTATAAAGCCATTGATGGATTAAAGGAAGAGATGGAATCTGAACCAAATCAAAAGTCACTTGGGGAATTTCAAAGTGAAAGATAAAATAAAAATAAGCAATTCCAAAACATGCCCTCCACACCGCCTCCCGCACAAGCTATTTGGAAAAAAGATAACTAATGAAAAATGCCACATTCACAAGAAAAAAATTAATATGCTCCACCATCTACCTTACTGCAAATTATTTTGTAAAAATTATAAATTCATGCTGGCAAGGTTAAAGTGAAAATCACAATCACAGGAAAACATGGGGCTGGGAAAACTTCAGTTGCAAAAATTCTGGCAGAAAAACTAAACCTGAAGTTCTATCATACGGGGCAAATGATGAGAGATATTGCTAAAGAAAGGAAGATTTCTTTGCTCGAAATATGTGAACTGGCTAAAACAGATATTTCAATTGACAAAGAAATCGACGAAAAAGTAATCTCCATTGGAGAAAAAGAAGATGACTTTATTTTTGATTCTAAAATCGCCTTCCAGTTCATTCCAGATTCAATTAAAATCTTTCTTGACATAGATTCTGAAATTGCGGCTCAAAGAATCTTTGCACATAAAAGAGAAGATGAAAAAGAAAATAAGAGCCTGGAATTAACACAAAAAAATATAAAAAAGCGATTGGAATTAGAAGGAAGGTGGAAGAAAATTTACAATGTAGACTACCACGATAAAAACAATTATGATATAATAATAAATACCTCTAATCTCACTATTGGGGAAACAGCAGAGAAAATACTAAAGAAATTAGAAAATGCCACTATTTGAAAATATATTTTCCGCAAAGAGGATAATTAAAAAAGAAAAACCAAAGTTAAAGCTAATAGCAGATTTACACGAGAAAAATTCCATGGTTATATCGGAATTAGCTGATTTGTCAGTTGATGTTGAATTCAAAAATCTTCCAGTAGCCGATTATTTAATCAAAGATATAGCTATTGAAAGAAAAACAATAAACGACTTTGTAAACAGTATGATTAACAAAAGGCTGACTCGTCAATTGGAAGAAATAAAGCAATATCCTAAGCACTTATTGTTAATTGAAGGTGCGGACCATCAGGAGCTATATGATGATTCTCCAGAAGGAGTCCATGGCAACGCAATACGTGGCTTTCTTTTATCAATTATCTTAGAATACCAAGTACCGATAATTTTTACAAAAGACAGCGCAGATACAGCCAAATTTCTTTACATCCTTGCAAAAAAACCTCAAGAATATAACTTAGGATTAAGAGCAAAGAAAAAAAGCAGGAATAAAAAAGAACAAATGCAATTTATCTTAGAAGGTTTTCCGGGAATAGGGCCTAAAACAGCTAAAAAACTCTTAAAAAAATACAACACGATTAAAAATATAATTAATGCCCCTCTAGAAGAACTAAAAGCTGAAATCGGAAAAAAAGCTGAGATATTTACTCTAGCTGAAAAATCTTATCAGCCCTCGCCTTAAGGTGGACTTCATGCCCCCTTAAAACTAAGCCTGCTAACTCCTCTGCAGTTTCTTCTCTGACTTCCTCTTTAAGCCTCACATAAGGTTTCTCTCCTGGCCTTCCAGATTGCACATACTCAAAAGGACTTCCATTCTTGTTATTAAAAAACACCCAATGAAAGGGGTGATGTAATTCTTTAACGTCTGTTTCGGTTATTCCCAACTCTGTAGAAACCTCAGAGTACAAGACCTCATAAAAATCCTCTGCAGTTGGTTGGCTTTTTGCTAGCCTCAATGCCGTAGAGACATAACACTTAGAAAAACTCTTTAAATCTAATCCTCCCATTTTAACCTCCTTTAATTATCTAAATTAATATTAAACGCATGTGAATCATGCATAGCTTCCCTCCCAATAACTTCTGCTAAGAAGATATAAGCAGTATCAAGAGGCATTATTCTTCTTAATCTATCTTGCAAATCCCTCCTCTCAGTCTCACTCCCCCCTCCAATAACAATATATCTCTTGCTCCCTTTAGGATTTCTTGGACGCTCATACATGTTAGAAAAAGCCCTAAACAAAAGTTCAGCGTCACACTCCGTATTATACCCCCCTATAACCGTATTTGACTCTCTTGAAAATTCTTCCATTAAAATACTATCAAACTTGTAAGATATATAAAGAAAGTTATTCCAAGAGATATATATTAGAAAACAAAAAGTATATAAAATCCAGGCCTCTTTCTTACTTATATTTCTATTTTAGCTTCACCTCTAAAACATTTTCATAAACCGGACCCTCTTTAGAAAGCTCAGATTTTTTAAGTTTAACTTCAGATACATCAAACTCAACTTCTTCTACCTTTAGTTCATTAAAAAATTTCATGAATTTCTCTTTGTCTAATATCTTTTTTACCCTTGCAATTGTGATATGACTTACAAAACTCTTCTCCTTTGGAAAAATATCCTTTAACAAATTATCAATCTGCTCCTGCAGCTTAAAAACCCCCTCCCCCTCAAGCCCCACCCATAAGACCTTTACAAAAGTTGGAGAAAAGAATCCCGCATCCTTGAGCCTTACCTTAAATTTTTTCAGCTTTAATCCAGACAACGCTTTTTTAGTTTTTTCAACCTCTAAGTCAGTCAACTCACCAAGAAACTTTAAAGTTAAATGTAAATTTTCACCCTTGACAAACCTCCCCCTCACAATATCTTTTTCCCAAATTAGTTTTCCTACTCTTTCTGCCTCTTTTTTAGCTTCTTCACTTAGTTCAATACTAATAAAAGCTCTCACCTCTTTATCAGGAAACAGAAGTATAAAAAATTATCCTTGCCTCGGCGCCCTTTATTTTTTAACAGCAGCACTAGCCTTATGAATATGACTTGTGCGCTTCACTTTTTTCTCAGGAATTAGGTGTTTCCTACTCAATCCTATTAAAATTAAAAATCCAAGAAAAGAAATACCACTAACTATAAAAAACAAGACTTTAAACCCGATTATCCCTACTAATTCAGCTCCAAGAAAAGCCGCTAAAGCAGTTCCAAGACCTATTGAAGTACTCCATAAAGCCCATTCAAATCCCCTATGCTTACTATCAATATGCATTGTAAACAAACACAGCCAAGTAGGAACAGCCATTGCAGCTCCCAAGGCATAAAAAATCTGGGCTGCATAGATCCAATAAACATCTTTAGCAATCGCATAAATAATAGGAACCATTATAATTAAAAAAGTTCCAACATAAAGAAAGCTCAACTTATGTCTTTTCTTATCTAAGTAAAGTGAAAACGGCAATTGTAAAACAGATTTTACAAGCCAGTAAACAGTAGCTGCTGTTCCAGCAGCGACTACACTTCCTCCAGGGATGCCATCTTTCATAAAAATTGCAAAGATTGGAGAAATCAATCCAAAACTTGAAACTATAAGTATATCAGAAAGTATCAGTAACCAGATCACACGATTAATCTTAATCATCTTATCATCTCTTTTTTAAATTAAACAAATGGCTCTTTAAAAAACTTATCAAATTAGTGCTTTTCTCTTAATTCCCAAGCTAGCCAGATAAAGCACAGTGCCATCAGATAAATGTGGAATTGATTTTATTTCTTCAACACCCATAAACCTCTGCTCTTCATGTTTTTCTGGCTCTTTATTTTCAATCTGGCCCCCATATTCCAAGATTTCAAACTGTATCTTATAATCTTTGATTTTCTTGCCCTCAATATCATAGACATCTTCCCTCTCATTTAATTTCTTCATTTTCTTCACTCTTATGCCACACTCTTCAAAAACTTCTTTTTTAAAACCCTCTTCAATATCTCCTCCAAGCTTGACCTTGCCAATAGGAATAGTCCAAAATCCGTACTTAACATGCTTTTGCATTAATATCCTACCATTATCATCTTTAATAATAGCGTGCACCCCAGAATAATCTTCTTTATCTTCTTCGTTATAATTCGGCTTTTTAATTTTCATATTAAACCAACTCTGCCACGATTTTAGCAGCTAGCTTAACTGTAACATTATCTTTTTTCTTATCTTTCTCAGAATCAACTTCCACAATATCAACAGCTTTCAAGTTTTTCATCATCGCAATTCTTTGAAAAATATAAATCAGCTGTCGACTCGAAAGTCCAGCAGCCTCAGGATAATTAGTTGAGGGCGCATAAACAGGATCCACCACATCAATATCCAAGCTAACATATAAATTCTTTCTTGAAGAAAACTCCATAATAGCATCTGTAGTATCCTCAATATTATTTATTAGCTCACCGATATCTATTCTTTTTATCCCTTCTTTGTTCAGCCAGATTAACTCTTCTTGTTCAATATTTCTGGCACCGACTAATAGAATGCTCTCTTTTGGAAATCCGTCTTCAACTAAAGCTCTCAACCACTCTTCATGTGTGGGCTGCTTCATAGGCTTCATAGAGTCTGCATGTGCATCAAAAACAATAAGGCACGGATCTTCAAAGCTATCCTTAAAAGCTCTTGTGATTGGAAAAGTAATCGAATGATCTCCCCCTAAAAAAATAATTTTATTCTGTGTCTCGAAAGCATTTTTAGAATTTTTGTAGATTAAACCCTCCTGTTCTTCCAAATTACTATTATCCACATGAGACTCTTCCAAATCAAGCAAACTCACATTAATTGGTTTACCCTTCTCACTGGTTTTAATATCTCTAAGCGCGGCTATGATAGCAGTCCCCGCGTTCCGACATCCCTTAGTTTTCTCCAGCCCGTTTATACCTGGAACTCTCATTAATTGCATTCTGTTCTTAAATTCTAAACATTTTTAAATGTATATTTACTATGATTAGAAAGAGATAAAATGAAAAAAGAGGCACAGTTTAATAAAATTCCCCGCGGGGTAAAAGTAATATCTATTCTATACTATCTAGCTTCAGTCTTCACAATAATAATTGGAATATTGTTCCTATTGGGCTCTTCAGATATAGCTACCGGGATATCAGATGCTCTAAAGGCTCAGATAATTGAAAGTGGAAGGGAAGTAATCGGTGGCGCCTTGATAACAATGGGAATTGGGTTTATATTATTTGGAATTATTGGGTTGATAATTGGGAGAAAACTTTGGCAGTTAAGAAACTGGGCAAGAATAGTAATAATCGCTTTTTCTGTGCTCGGAACTTTAACCGCAATTGCCTCACTTATACAGTTGCAATACAGAAGCATTGTAGGTTTAATAATCAATTTAGCTATTGGAATTTATCTAATATTCAGCTCAAAAGTAAAAGGAGCTTTTAAATAAAAGGAGGTCAAAATGGGAAAAATAACTGCCTGGCTTGTAACTGCCCTAGGATTACTGTTAGTTGTCAACTTAGTCTTAATGCTGCTAGACATCTCTGTACTGGGATCACCAATAGAAAGCAGCATCTTAGGATGGTTAATAGCGGTAATAGTCTTAGCTGTTGGTATAAACAAGCTAGTAATGAACTATAAGTCTTAATTTTTTATTTTTTTCTTTATTTTACTGCGGAACCAAAGCAAAAGTAGAATAACTCTTTATCTTAGCCGCTTTTCTCACGTCATCTAATTTAACCTGACTAATCAATTTTTCGTAATCATAATACCTTTCTGCACCGCCTGCAATCTCTTCCTGAATTAACATCTCCATAACATTAGTAGAATCTTCAGAAGCAATCCCGCTTAGCCCTATTAGCTGTTCTTTTGTTTCTTCAAGCTCTTTTCGATTTAAGTTTTTTATTTTCTTAAGCTCCTCAAGAATTAGCCCTTTAATTTTACTTATATTTTTCTTCATGGTTCCAGCATAAATAGTTGCATAACCATAACTCGCACCAATGTCTAGATCTCCCCGAATAGTGTAGACCAGTCCTCTTTTCTCCCTTATCTCTTCGTGCAACACAGAGCTCATCCCCCCAGCAAGATACATTAACAAAACTCGAAAAGCGTAACTATCCGGTCCTCTTTTTGGACAATGAACCCCAAACATAAAATTTGCTTGATCTATTCCCTTCCTTATTTCAACTTCGTTCTTATTAGTCAAAACAGGTTTGATTGGGGCAGTCTTGCCGATTCTTCCAGGAAAGTTTTTTTCCGCTAGCTTACAAATCTCTTCAAAATCAGCTTTTCCTACAACGCATAAAATCATGTTGTTAGTAGAATAGTTAGTGTTGTATATCTTAAAAATATCCTCCCGTGTAAGCTTACTAACCGTGTCTGGGGTGCCTGCCCCGAAAATAGAGAAAGGCTCTTTGTAAAGCATTTCTTTAATTTTTTCCATAACATGATATCGAGGATTATCTCTGTACATCTTAATCTCTTCCAAAACAACCTTTTTTTCCTTCTCAAATTCTTTTGCATCTAGCAGGGGGTTCAAAATTAAATCAGAAGAAATATCGATTCCAGCCTTGAGATGTTTAGAAGGAAGCTTATTCCAGTAAAATGTTACTTCCTCCCCTGTTGTCGCATTAATCACTCCTCCTTTTTTTTCAATTTCCCTGGCAATTTGATCATGAGTCCTGGTTTTAGTGCCCTTGAAAGTCATATGCTCAATTAAGTGTGCAGCACCCTTAGTTAAAGTAGGCTCATGGCCCGAGCCATACTGGACGGCAGAGCATACAGAAACAACCGGCTGTTTCCTACTTTCAAATAAAACTGTTAAACCGTTCTTTAACTTCTTTTTATAAAACTCTGGGCTGCTCATTTTTTCCTCACTACATCTATCCAACTAGTCCTTTTTTTAAACTTACACGAACCAACGTAAAATTTCAAATGTTCTGACTTAATTAAAGCAACTACTGATTTTTTATTTCTTTTAAAGCATTCCTTACAAAAAGCCTGAACAAGTTGAGTCCCAATACCTTTTTTTCTGAATCTTCTGTCTACTCTCGTTTCAGAAATTAAAACGTCATTCCTCATGCAGGGATCAACAAAACCCAAGGTATAGCCTATAACCTTCTGACCCTCTTCTCCAACTACAAAGATGACATCTTTATTTTTAATAGCTTCTTTTAGATCACTTGCCTTAAAAGAGATTTTCCTGTCTAATTCCTGAATCTCTAAGCAATCTTTTACATCCTCTTTATTAGCTTTTCTTATTTTCATTTCACTCAACTTCTTTTATTTCTAAATTCTTGATAAAATGTCTATATTTATCCTCACTTTCAATATCATACCGTATTTTTATTCTTTTCTTAAATCCCGGCATAAACAAAACCACCGACTCCGCTTCCCCACCTTCAAAATCCAACCTAAACTTATAAGTCTTTGCTAACTTTTTCAAATCTTCTAAAACTAACTCATCTATAACTCTTCCCAAGTAAGCTAAAGGAATCCCCTCGCAAGCTATCTTTGTAAGAACCACCTCAAATCCTTCCCCAAGCAGCTCATTCCATAATTCCTCTGCTGAATAATCCCAAAGGGGGGCATAAACATCTAGCCCGAGTTCAGAAGCAATCTTATTAATTCTATCTCCCTGATAGTTACTAGCCAATCCTCCAATAACAATCACTTCCACCTTATCTTTAACTTTTTCAATCAACCTCTTTAAATCTTTTAATTCTTTTTCTTTTTCCCCTTTTGTTTTTCCTATAACTAACTTGATTCCAAGCATCTCAGCCTGCTTTTTCAACAGTTTCAATTCTGGCTTATGAAACATAAAGCTATCTTTATTTTCCGGAACCATATTCAGCAAAAATTCAATCTTATACTTTTTACTTGCCTTAAATAAAGCTAAAGCTGAGTCTTTTCCTCCTGAGAATAAAACACAAGCTTTTTTCATTCAAAAGGTATGTAGTTTACACTATAAAAGTTTTTATACCTCCAGTTTTCTTAGGTTATATGGTCGAAGGATCCAGCCAAAGAAAATATATCGTAGGAATTGATGAATCAAACAACGGACAATATCCTACAGTGATGGTGGCGGTAGCTAGCACTAACCCGAGGGATGGAACAGTAAGAGAAGAAGTAAGGAAAATTAGAAGCCACGCAGAGCTAAGGGCTGGTTTGATTAAGCACGACGGCAGAGACTTTAGATACGCACTCATTCCACAAGAATATATCCAAATCTTCGGTCGACACAAGTGGGCCTATGAAGTCGCTTCCCAACTAATTCTTCCCCTTAAAAACGGACAAGACGAGATGGATATTTACCTTGATGGCTATCATAGTAACGGGCGTATTAAATTACTTAGAAAGCTGGTTTCTGAAAAAACTCTTATAGATCCTTCAAAAATACACATAAAAGATGTTGTAAAGTCCAAAACAAATACTGGCAGAAGTAAGACGATGTATAATACAAATACCTCTATTGGATTTGCACACGGAATGGCTAATTGGATTTTTAGAAATCTAAATTTAGAAGCAAGAATACATGAAATAGATGTAGTAGCGCCTCATGAAAAGTTTATGCAGGTAGTAAGAAAAAAAAGAGTCCATATAGCAGCATAATCACCTTTTTAAATTTGTATTCCTATCTAATTGCAGTAAAATGGCTTCAACAAATCAGTCCCCAGAGTTTATTACAGCGCAGAAAAAATATCTCGCCTGTAAAACCGATGAAGAAAGAATAATTGCCCTAGAAGAAATGATAAGATTCTGCCCAAAGCATAAGGCCGGAGAATCAATGCGCGCAAATCTGAAAACAAGGTATAAAAAGCTTCAAGGAAAAATTGAAAGTGTAAAAAAGCAAAAAAAAACTAGGGGGAAGGTGGGGATAAAAAAGGGGGATATGCAGGCCGTCCTTATTGGCTTAACAAATTCTGGAAAATCCTCAGTTCTTTCATGTCTAACAAACGCTAGTCCTCTAATAGCAAGTTATCACTTTACAACAAAGCAAGCTGCGTTAGGAACAATGCATTATGAAGGCACAAAGGTACAACTTATAGACCTTCCAGCAATAGAGTCGGATATGTTTGATCAAGGATTAGCAAATACAGCGGATCTTCTCCTAGTAGTCCTCACAAAAATTCAAGATATTACTAAAATAGAAGCTTTTCTAGAAAAAGCGAAGGGTGAAAGGTTATACATTTTTAATAAAACAGACACCCTGAATAACACAGAAAAAAGGAAAATTGAAGCTACACTCAAGTCCAAGAAAAAGCAATTCATCCTATTTTCAGGAAAAACCTGTGAGAATCTTCCTGAACTAAAAGAAAAAATATTTCTAAGTTTTGGCAAGATACGCATCTACACCAAAGAACCCGGAAAAGCCTATGACCATGAACCCGTAATCGTTCCAAAGAGTTCAACTGTTAAAGATGTTGCAAACAAAATATTTCATGGCCTTGCAGAAGAAGTAAGAGAAACGAGAGTAACTGGCCCATCATCCAAGTTTCCAAATCAAAAGGTAGGCCTCCAGCATATCCTAAAAGACAAGGATATAGTAGAGTTTCATAAAAAGTAGCTACTTCATCTTAGAAATTTCTTTCTTAACTTGTAGAATCTTTGCAGAAGACATCTTCTTCCTTACAGGGGCCAAAACTTCAACTAAAGCTTTTCCTACAGCAGTCTTTAAATCTTGGGGATGCAAAGCCGCTTTTAAAAAGTCCTTTTCCAAATCTTCATAATTTTCATATTTTAAATCCCCCCCATATTTCTTATCCCTCTCAATTTTTAACTTTCCCGCTCTTAGAAAAATAATATATTTGCATATCTGCAGGACAGGATTATCCTTAACCTGATTGGCAGGACAAAACGCCTTGTTTATTTTTCTCAGAATCTCTTCAGGGGATTCATCAATCATAATTCTTGAGTCAGGAATACTTGCAGACATCTTCCCTCCAGTCAACCCCGTCATACCATCATGGTGAATCATTATGGGCTTATGAAATTCTAAGTTGGGTAGTTCTTCTCTTGCAATCATATGAACCTTCCTCTGAGCCATATCTCCAAAAGCCATATCTACACCTAAATATTTCATGTCTAAAGACTGCATCAGAGGGTATAATATCTGAGCAACATGTGGGTCCTCTTCTTCCCTAGCAATAACCGACATGCTCCTCTTTGCCCTCAAGATCCTCACCTTAAGAGCCATCTTCATAACATCCTGAAAATACTCTTTCTTAAGTTGAAAATCACTACCATAAACTACTTCGGCTTTTTTCATATCTACACCAAGTGCATCAAAACCTGCAACATAAAGCTGGGCAATCTTTCTAATTTTTTCTAAACTTCCTTTTTCATTTAAATATGCATGAAAATCTGCACATAGAAGTTTTAATTTCAAACCAGCTTTTTGAAAATCAATGTGCTTATTAATCCCGATTATGCAACCTATATGCAATCCCTCTCCAGAAGGTTCAAAACCATGATAAATTACAGGGGATTTCTTCTTCTTTAACAAATCCCTGAGTTCCTTTTCATCAACAACCTCTAAAACATCCTTCTTTATCAGTTCAAATCTTTTATCTATATCCATATTTCTTTCTATCATTTTAACTTATTAAAGCTTACCATTTAGAATACCCTTATCTCGCAGAGTTCTCTCTACAATCAGATTTAAATTAACTGTAAAGGCTCTAGCAATATTACAATCTTCTGGCCTCAGCAACCCATTAGTACAGTGGCAATAAGTTCCAGATTGTCTGCAAATATTATTCTCTCTATCATAAAGCCCTGCGGGGCAGTCGGAAACTAAAAGATACTTATCAGAAGCCATCATACCATCAAAAGAAAAATTTATGAAGGCTCTAACTAAAGAAATAATACCAAAAATAATAGGTACTTTTTAGAGCCATACTCAAAACAAAAGTAAGAAGTATATAAACTTTATGCTGCAGTGTTATTTAAACAGTCCAATGCACAGTTGCATCTGTTCTCCCACCCTTCACAGATTCCATTACCGCATTCTACACAAATTGAACCAAATCCTTCCATATTCAAATAATTTTCACATTCCTGATTAGTATCCGCATCAGGAATATTTGCTACCTCCTGTAAACCATCACAGCACTCTTTTAAGTCTCCAGTAGCATCATCAAAGGCCAATTCTCCTGCGACAGAACAACCCTGAGAATCATCTCCGTCTACAATAATAACATCGGGGCACTCTCCAAACTCACAATCAGGTAAGACCCTTGAAACAGTGCTACCATCAGGGCAAACCATCGCATCATCGGGACAAACTATATTTTCAACATCCTCCCCATACTTAATATAATACTTAACTCCAAAATAAACTCCAAAAACAAAGGCAATTACTATCAAAGCAATTCCAATAATGCCAAACAATCCCTTTTTATTCATCATATTAATAACCGCCTAGGATTTATAAAGGTTTATTAAAAGAAAGTTTTAAAGAAAACGTTTCCTTATCTTTAGAATGGAAAAACTGCTAAAGGTAGCCCTATTAATTTCAATTTGCGGAATATTCCTTCTTTTATCACTCTCCATAATCCTAAAACCAAAAGAGATATCTTGTGGAGATATTTCAAACCCCCTCTTAGAAAAATCAGTCAGGATAACTGGAAAAATCATAAAACAAGAGCAATACAAATCCCTTAAAGTCTTAACACTTCAGCAAGAGTCATGCAATATTCAAGTAACCTGCTACTGCAAAAGCAATTATACAGGTTTAAATGTAGAAGTAATAGGAGAAGTGGTAGAATACAAAGAAAGTTTGCAGATTCAGGCTGAAAAAATCACTCCAAAATCTTGAAAGCTTCATCAATAATTTCTTGCGGCCACTTTTTTCTTATTAAGGCTTCTTGAACTTCAGAGTCATCATAACCCATTTCTCTTAAAGCGCTAATAGAAGATGTTAGCATCAGTGCATATCTACTAGGCTTCTTTTTTCTTTTAAAAACAACTAAAATAATTAGTAAAATAATAACTAAAATAAAAACCCCAGCGCCAATTAAAAAACCTGTTTGATATGTTTCATAGTAGTTTAAAGTATCATCCAGTAAGGTAAATCCTGTCATATTACCAGCTAAAAAAATAAATAAAAATCCAGTAAGTAACCATCCTGCTTTTTTTATCATATTAATATAATCTTACTTAAGTTTAAAAAATAAAAAATAAAATTTACTTACTCCACGCAGCAATTCCCCAAAAGATTAAGTTAAGCGGAGATATAAGGCATAAAATTGACCACCATCCCGGCTTCTTTATCTTCTCGAACGTCTTCCATGTCCAGATTGTAAAGAATACTGCAAAAGCAATGCCAAATAAGATCCCTACGAAAGGTATCAGTGTTCCTATCAAAAGCAGTATAGGCCACCAATGCATTCCAGCTGAACTACTTAAAATTATAGCAGGTCCAACAATAGGAATCCACACAATTCCTGGAGACTTGTATTTTGCTTTTCTTGCAATTCCTACAAAAGCCAAAGAGACATATACATAAACAGCTATAAGCAAAACTAAAGCAAGTAGAAATATAACGATCCCTAAAGCAGCAAAAGCAGCAAAATTAGAGTCAATCTGGCTAGCACTCACAGCAAGATCTTGTAAAGTTAACAAATCCATATTACCCTCCTTTTTAGTTAATAAACAAAACAATTTTTAATATATAAACCTATCCGAATAAAGGATGATCTTTGAGATTATATTAGCAATAATCATCGGATTAATAGCTGGCACCATCACAGGCCTCATCCCAGGCATACACGTAAACCTTATCGCACTTGCTCTCCTAACAATTTCTCCATTCTTACTAACCTATTTTCCCCTCAACGCACTCCTAGTATTCATAGTCTCAATGTCAATAACTCACACTTTTATTGATTTTATACCCAGCATTTTTCTTGGAAGTCCAGATGATGACACAGGGCTATCAATTTTGCCCGGCCACCACTTCCTAAACAAAGGCAAGGGGTACGAAGCAATAATCTACACACTATACGGCAGCTTAATAGCAATCCCAATAATCCTCCTTCTCGCACCTCTTTTTATTTTCTTACTTCCCAAAATATTTGAATATCTACAAAGCGGAATGTTCTTCATCTTATTGATCTCCTCAGTTTATTTGGTACTAAAAGAAGAAAATGACAAATTCCTTGCATTAATAGTTTTTATGATAGCAGGATTTCTAGGAATATCAACGCTTAATCTTAATATTGAAAATAGTCTAATGCCTCTCCTAACAGGCTTATTTGGTAGCTCTTCATTAATCACAAGTATTATCAAAAAACAAAAAATTCCAAGGCAAAAGTTAACAAGCCTAAAAAAAATAAAGCTGAAG
The DNA here is from genome assembly GCA_043815245.1 of archaeon. Lineage (GTDB taxonomy): Archaea > Nanobdellota > Nanobdellia > Pacearchaeales > GW2011-AR1 > JBDRJD01. The sequence continues at coordinate 33,979 of JBDRJD010000034.1, read as the reverse complement.
AAAGCAGAGCTAGCACGTGTATCGCTAGCTAGCATCTTATCGGCACCAATCTGTAGCTTTTTGCCTTCGTTAGGAAGCAACCAAGCTGCAGTCATCGGAATAGATGTTTTAGGAAATGTAAGCAGAAAGGAATTCCTAGTATTGCTAGGAACAATTAACACAGTTGTGATGGGTTTATCTTTTGTAACTTTATTTGCAATTTCTCGTGCCAGAACTGGAGCCGCGGCAACAATACAACAGCTTACAAGCCTCTCACTTTACCAACTTAATCTTATTTTAGTAACTGTGGTGCTATCAGCCATCGCCTCATTCTTCCTAGCCATTTTTATCGCAAGGTTTTTTGCAAAAATAATTGCTCAGTTTAACTATAGAAAACTTTCCTGGGGATTAATAGGTTTTCTGGCATTAATGAGTTTAATTTTTTCAGGTTTTATGGGCCTACTTGTTTTCATAATTGCAACATTCACAGGTCTAGTCGCAATTCTCTCAGGAATACGTCGCACCCACCTGATGGGGAGTCTAATGCTCCCAACTATCCTGCTTTATCTACCTTTTTAATCACTGCAATAATACTTTTATACTCCATATATCCAAGATAAACATGGGCAAAACCAGATACTTTGACCCTGCACGAGGTCCAGCAAGCTTTAGATTTGTAGAGTGGTGGGCAGTCCCCTTACTTAACTGGACGGGTATAGAAATAGTAAGTGAAGGTATAGAAAACATAGAATCAGAAATTGAAAAGTATCATACCTTTGAAAGAAGTAAGGCACATTCAGACGGATTATTTCTGGCAGCAAATCATCTTAGTTTTACAGATCATTTTGTAATAATGAAAGAGATCCATGATAAGATTGTAGAGGGAAGAATGTCCCCTCAGGAAATACTGGGCCAGGTAATAGCAGCAGTTGCAAAAGAAAAATACTATACCTTCCCTTTCTTCGGCCATGTCCTACAATGGGGAAAACAAATCCCCGTAACAAACACCTACTGGGAATTTGAAAAAATATGGAAATCCAGCAGCTCAAAAGTAAAAACAAAATTCCTTAAAGATCACCTTTCTGAAGAAGAAAGAAAAGCATTCACCGGAAATCCAAGACAACTTTTTGAGTCAGTCTACCTAAAAGCACTTGATCACGACCCTCAAAAACCAGAAGAATCTTTAATACGTAAAGTTCAAGAAAATACTCGCGCCTCCCTAATACACACAGCTCAAAATACAGGTGTCTGTATAAGGGAAGGAAAACCAATTCTTATCTATCCAGAAGGCACTCGAAGCACAACAGGCAAAATACGCCCAGTAAAAACGGGGGTGACTCAATTAATATTTGAATATAATGGAAGAGTAGTTCCTACAGCAATAATGGATACAGACAAACTTTTCCATAAAAGTCAACACTGGACACACTTGTTTAAGATCCTAGACGATTTCCTAGTCAGAAAACGTGCAGATCCAATTTCCTTAAGAGTAAGATATGGAAAACCAATCTCCCTACCAGAAATATTTGAATACTGCAGAAAAGATTTTAAATCAAAAGAAAAACACGCTAACTTACACGCAGTAGATGAGTTAGAAGAGATGACGCGAGTAAGAATATTTAAGGCGTGGGAAGAAGATTATGATAGATTCCAACCAATATTTGAGCTGGCTACAACTCATATTATGACTGAATCAAATAAAATGCTCTCCTCTGAATACCGCGCAGACAGGATAGAAGTGAAATATTCTAAATAAAACAAAAGGAGGTTTAAAATAAAATGGCAAGTTTGGTTTTAAATGTTGCAGCGCCAATAGTATCAGTAATCTTGGGAATTCTAGTATTAACTTTCCCAAAGTTTTTAAGATATTTCGTGGGGTTATGGTTCTTAATATTCGGAATATTAGAACTAATGGCGATGTATCTATAGAAAAGGTTTAAAAAGCAAAAATCCCTACAAACAAAATGGGAATAAAAGGGGCAATAATGGAATTTCCAAGCATAGCTCCAAATATTTTTAGAGGGGGACTTACAAGTTTATTAGTATACTCCACATTTATTGCTTTTTTTGGATTCAGTAAGCATAAGAATTCTATACTCCACTTCATAAATATTTAAATAACAAGCTCTACTTTTCCTTTTATGAAAAAAGAGGCGGCAGTTCCTACACTTGCAATCCCAATTCTAGCCCTAGTCTTATTACCATTTCTTCCAAGCAAAAAACTTGACTTTTCAAAAGCACACGCTCAAGAATCCGAACATAAGGTAATGGCAGTGAGTTTTCCAAAGCCAGGAGTAGATTATGCTACACACGGCACTTTTAAACATGGGGGGATGAATCCTCCAAGAATGGATAAAGAACCAATATATTGGCGATTTATGGACCCAGCACCAACAGGGGGGAAATTCATAATTCTCCAAGACTACAAACACGTAACACCTCAAACCGAAGTAAGAACCTTACCAGATGGAACAGAATATACAGAAGAGTTCGTTGGAAGCCCTGTTGAATTAACAGGAGAAGGTTATTTTAACTTTAAAACATTTTCAAAATCAGATACAGAATACGGAGATACTACTTTTTTTAATCCCACACTAATTGAAGATTCAACCACCCCTTTTGTGCAATTTCACTATCCCCCTCAAGGAGCTGAAAGAGTAAGACTTGATGAAGAAATTGAAATTAGAATTAGAGATAGTATTTTAGGATCAGAAGATGAAATAGGAAAGGACTTTGCAGGTGTAAATCCTTCATCTCTTCAAATAGCAATAAACGGAACAAACGTAACAAACTCTGCGTCTATTGGAGGAAACTGCCTGGAAACAACGGTTAGAATCCCAATACAAGCTAGTGGGGTATTCGAAGAAGCTAACTGGCCACTTGGATACGGAACAGTTGTAGTAACTGCCAGCTACGGAGATAACAAACTACCTACAAATACAGGTGAAGTCGCATACATGTTCCAACTCCACGTAACTCCCCCATCTAAACCTGATTGGGGGCTCGGACCAATAGGTAGCTCAATTTTCGGAAAATTTGATGAATTCCTGTCGAGATTAAAAAACAGTTTCAAAGAATATCTTGCATCAGCACATCTAACTACTACCTCTCTCTTCTAAATTAACAAAGCAGCCCCCAAAGTTCCAGGATGATCAAGCTTTGTAAACTCAATCTTAGTATTTCTTGGAAGTATAGAATATCTTTTCACCTGCTGAGTAAGAATATTCAAACATGGCCTCCCAGCTTCCTTAAACCCCCCACTTAAAACAATAACTTCCGGATCAAAAACATTAATCAAACTTGCAATGCCCATTCCAAGATATGAAAAAATCTCATCTAAAATCTTCTTGGCCCTTTTATCTTTCATTTTCAGTAAGTCCTTTATTAAAAGCTCTCTCCCAAAATATTTCCTAGTCAGCTCTCTCTGCCTCTTAAACGCCACTAAACTTTCCATATCCCGGCCATTATCAAGAATAATATGCCCTAACTCTCCTGCAAACCCCTTTCCAGTGTAAAGCTCCCCATTAATTATAATCCCCCCGCCAACTCCAGTCCCAATAGTCAGAATAAAAAAGTTTTTCTTTTTCACACCTAGCTTAGCTTCGGCCAAAGCTACGCAGTTTGCATCATTCTCAATAACAACTTTTTTCTTAAATCTACTTACAAGATACTTTTGGAGATTAAAGTTCTTAAAAGGAAGGTTAGGTGGATTAAGTATGATTCCTTTCTCTGCATCAAGAGGCCCGGGGCATCCAACACCTATACCCCTTACTTTCTTAGTATCCATCTCAGAGATAGTATCTACTAACATTTTAATTAATTCATTTTTAGTCTTAGGGGTATCCTTCTTAATGTACTTCAAAATTTTGCCTTTTTTCACAAGAGCGACTCTTAAATTAGTTCCCCCTAAATCAACTGCAATTACCTCTTTTGCCATAAATAAAAGAGAAATCCGAGATTTAAAAATCTACCTTAAAATTTAAATACTCATTTTTCTTAATTAAAGAAATAAAGGGGAAAAATGTTCGGCTCAAAATCTTACAATTCACTAAATGTTGAAGGAAAAGTTGCAATTGTGACAGGTGCAGCAAGAGGTATCGGAGCTGGAATTGCAATAGAACTTGCAAAAAACGGGGCAGATGTGGTTGTTTCTGATATTCTGCCAGGAAACTCTACTGTAAAACAAATTCAAAAGTTAAAAAGAAAATCAGTATATGTAAAAGCAGATATGTCAAAAAAATCTGACATTGAAAACCTGATTAATCAAACACTTAAAGAATTTAAAAAAATTGATATTCTTGTAAACAACGCAGGAATATTCCAGCCAAGCCCTACAGAAAGCCTATCAGAAGAATCTTGGGAAAGAACAATTAATATTAATTTAAGAGGATATTTTGAATGCAGTCAGGCCGCTTTAAAACACATGCTAAAGAAAAAGCAAGGGGCAATAGTTAATGTAGCCTCGGTGGCAGGATTATTTGGATACCCAATGGCAGCAGCTTATTGCGCGAGCAAAGGTGGAATAGTCATGCTCACTAAATCCCTAGCTTCTGAATACGGGGCTAGAGGAATAAGAGTAAACGCAATCTGCCCAGGAGTAATTGAAACAGCTATGACCAAAGATATTCTTGCAGATAAAAATCAGAAAAGTGGAATGCTCGCTAAGATTCCGTTAAAAAGAACTGGCAAGCCAGAAGATATAGCAACAGGAACGGCTTTTCTTGCATCAGACGCAGCTTCTTACATTACTGGCCAGTGTTTAGTAATAGACGGTGGTTGGACTTGCACCCTATAATCTTATAATTTCTCTTAACTTTACCCCAGGATTCTTAGCCTTAGTAATTGCAGAACTAACCGCAATTCCTGAAGCCCCAAGTTTCATAGCAATTCTTAAATCTTCCTTATCATGAATTCCCGCCCCAACGAGAAATTTAACTTTTATCTTTTTTGCTATTTTTTCAATTAACTCTGGCTTAGATTTGGAAACAGACCTCTTTCCCCCCACTAACTCTAGAGGCTCTATTACAAGATAGTCTGGTTTTAACCTCTGAATACGCCTTGCTTCCCTTAAAGAAGAAGCAAAAACCACAGTTTTAAGCCCCACCTCCTTACATCTTCTCATCGTCCTCTTTAAAACTCTAAAACTAACTTTATGTTCAGAATGATTTAAAAAAGTACCTTTTGCCCCATCAACCTTTACAGCTTCAGCAAGAATATAACCTGTATGTCTCCCAGGAGAATAATAATCAATATGTTGGGCATACACCCGAAGTTTAGTCTTTCTCTTAATCTCATAAATGTCTGAAGCTTGTACACCTACAAGAATATTCTTATCAATTTTCTCAATAATCCTGGCTAGCTCAATAGCTCTTTTTCCTTGTCTATAAGTTTTCAGGTTTATTACAACAATGGGTTTCATTTTTTGTTTTAGTAGTGATTATGACTAGGGAGCAGCCAGGTTACAAAAGATATTGTCAGGTAGACAACTAAAAAAGGTAATACAAGATTCTGAAGATACTGTAAAACCACCGTTCCAAGAGCAATACACTCGCAACTACAAATCTCAATTAACAAATACTTTGAATAATTAGAACAGCCTATAAGTGAATCCGGATCGCAAAGTTTACAGCCCAATCTAGAAGCCAATAACATATGCAAAAATATCCAAGCAGCAGTTATAACTACACTCACCGCCATCTTACCAATACTAGGGCCAAAACTCGCTTTTTGTTTCATTTTAAGATTATTTTTCTCAGTTCCCCTGCAACTTTTAAAGGTTCTTTATCTTGCCAAACATTCCTCCCAATTGCCATGCCAGAAGCTCCTGCTTTCATAATTTCTTCTGCTTGTTTTATTAATTGCTCATTACCTTTTTTAATACCGCCAGCAATAAGCACTTTCGCTCTTCCAGCACTTTTTACCGCCCATTTTAATTGCTCCTTGTTCCCATTATACTGTACTTTGATTATATCTGCTCCAATTTCAAGTCCAACTCTGCAGGCATATGCCATTAACTCCCCGCTTTTCCTCCCCTTAATTCCCTCACCCCTTGGATAAATCCAAGCAATTACAGGAAAACCCTTTTTATGCGCTTCTTTTTCTATTTTTGCAAACTCCTCAAGCATTTCTTCTTCATGCTTACTTCCAATATAAACTGTAAACCCAACAGCCGCTGCTCCAAGCTTAACCGCTTCTTCAACAGTCGAAATTTGCGCAGAAATAGGCTCTCCCCTTACAAGATTAGTTTTTCCATTTAACTTTAAAATCAAAGGAACTTTTGATTTTTTTATCTCTTTATAATACTTTTCCGCAATTCCCTTTTGAAAAATAATAGCATTAAATTTTCCTTTTTTTGCAATTTCCAGAATATAAAGAGGGTCCACATTTTTATCATTAAAGTCTACTGGCCCATGCTCTAATCCCTGGTCATAAGCTAAAAATAAAGCTTTTCCTTTGGTAGTAATTTTGTTTAGTTTCATTTTAATTGGTAATGCCTCTTTATCATTTCAGCCGCTTTTCTCGCAGATAATTTAGTATTATCAATAACAAAACTATCAACAAAGGGAATAGGTGAGCATAGATCCCATATTTTCATTGATTTTTTTACCTTGCTAATATGGCGAGCTTTATTAAACTCTTTTCTGGAATCACGCTTCACTCTTTTAAACAAAACATCTTTATCACAAGATAGCTGCACAAAATATACTTTAGCTTTATGTTTCTGAAAAAATTTAATAAATTGTTTTACATGTATATCATCTTCGCCTTTTGCATAACAAGAAGTGACTATGATATTGATTTTCTCCCTTACAGCTAACTCAAAAACCACATATTTTATCTTCTTAGGATAATCCCAATAATTGCCCTTGTCAAATTCTAAAAATTCATCAATTATATCATTAGCTAAATGATTATGAAAAACTTTAAAATTTGAAATTTTAGCAAGCTCCCTGGCCACGGTCAACTTTCCCGCAGCAGGAGGCCCATAAATTAACACCACATTTATTCTCCTCATTTCAGCCTCATCCTCAGCAGTTTATTCTTAGCTCCAAAATACCTAATAACAGATTCAGATTCCTTTAAGCCAAGCTTCAAACTTCTTTCCACATTAAAACCCACTACTAATCCAGCTACAAAACCAGAAGCAAAAGCATCTCCGGCCCCAGTCCTCTCTATAACTTTAATTTTATGTGGTTTCAAAGAGTATTTCTTCTTACCATCATAAGCCTGAATTGACTGGTTTTTGTCTGTGATCACCACAATTCCACTTTTAAAAATCAAATCATGCAAACCTAATAACAAGTCTTTATTTTTTGTTAATAGTCGCGCTTCCTCCTTATTCATCACAACGACGTCACAAAGCCTTAGTAAGGAAGCGAGTTTCTTTTGCCCATACTTTCTAATCAAGTAATCACTAGGATTATAAGCAATTTTAGCACCTTTTAATTTCAAAGTTGCAGCCAGTTTCTTCTGACTTTGAAAGCTTACCCCTAACAAAGAAGTTAAATACAGCCATTTTGTTCTAAGCTTTTTAATCTCGGAAAATTCTATTTCATCATTTATACCCTTATAAGTTAAGATAGTCCTTTCGCCCCCTTTAGAATCTAAAATAATCGAGTATCCCGAAACCCTCTGTTTTTCCACCTTACCCAAAAATTTAATTTTCTCTCTCTTCAACAAACTTAAAATCTCTTCTCCATCATTATCCTCTCCAATTTTAGATATGCAGCCTGTCTTCAAACCCAGTCTAGAAAAAGCCACAGCAGTATTAGTCCCGCCTCCACCAATGTCATACCTTAGATTTTTCAAAAGAATTTTAGCACCTACCGGATAACTAATCATTCCTTTTTTCTCAGCCACATCTGTATCTACAAATACATCAACTACTGCACTTCCAAAAGTAACAATATCAAACCTCATTTTCACTTCTTATAAATCAGATATTCGACAATAAGCAAAAACAATGGGAACAAGGTACTCAAAATTAATCTAGTATCGGTTCCAATATTGCTGACTTCAAGCAAAAACCAAATTATCGAAGCTAAGGTCAAAGCTTGCAATATGCCAAATATCCAAAATACTTGATTGCCTCTTTTCATAATAATTTTAAGCAACACCCTTATTTAAAACTAATCTATAACGCCTTAGAATTATTATTTTAAAGCCTCTATCCCGGGAAGCTTTTCTCCCGCAATATACCGAAGAAGCGCCCCTCCAGATAAACTAATATGATTAAACTTATTTTTATTAATCCGGTACTTAACAATAGAATCACTTAAATGCCCTCCACCAATTACAGAAAATCCCTTATTTTTAGCAACCGCCCTTAATATCTTCCTGGTCCCCTTGGAAAATTTCCGATCACTTGAAAATCCTGCAGGCCCTTTCATATAGATGCTCTTAGCTTTCCGTATTTCAGCCGTAAAGGCCCCGATTGTTTCATTTCCAATATCAAAAATCTCGTACATACTCGGAAAGTGTTCTAAATCCATCTCCTTTCTCTTACCATTAACTTTAATGGCAAAATCAATGGGAGTTTTAACCTTCTTCATCCTTGTTCTTAGTTTTTTAAGAATCTCTCCATCAATTACCTTTTCTTCTCGTAGATACTTATTCTGCGCACCTAAATTTTTTCCTTGTGCAATTAAGCAAGCCTGGCCAAACAGTCCACAGGCTAAAACTTTATTTCCCTTTAAAAGTTTAATATCATCTTCTGGCTTAGCCCCTCCTAAAATATAGAGGGTATTTCTAAGCTTGATTTTATTCAGCGCTTTAACTTCGTGTTCTAACAGTCTTCCAGCACAGCTAGGAAGAAATCTCGGGAATAACACCATTGAAGCATGCTTCCTATGACAATTAGAAAACGCATCATCAACATAAAAATCAAACAAAGGAGCTAATTTTCTAATTAAACGATTTTCCTTGCCTTTTTCAGGTCTGAATTCATCTTTTTCCATTCTAATATTTTCCAAAAGCAAAGCCTCCCCCCTCCTGCATGCCTCTTATAGCCATCCGAGCCTTCATTAAAGTGATATCCTCTACAAAAGTAATCTTAGTGAACTTGTTCAATAATTTTGCATGCTGTCTTAAGGAAATAAAGTCTTTCTTTCCAGGCCTACTCTGATGTGCAATTACTACTACCTTAGCTTTCTTCCTTTTCAGTTCTTTAATTGTGATAGAAGAATACTTTATTCTTTCAGATAACTGCACCTTACCGTTCACTACATTTGAATTTAAGTCAGCTCTAACTAAAACTTTCATGCCCTTAAAATTAAAATCAGATAAAGTTTTCAGCTTTCTCATCTTCGCACCACCTTAATATTAAACTTCTTACCAGGATTATGCATACCAACCCTATAGACCTTTACATTTTTAGGCACCTTATTAATCCCCTTCTTCAACCACTTATTATTATAATACCTCTTCTTTCCAATCAATTCTAAGACTTCCTGACCAGATTCTTCAAGTAAAACACTTCCACCTAGCATAAAATTCTGCAAGTCTCTAATAATAAGTAAAACTAAGACTAAAGCAGTTGAAAGCAAAACAGTTATAATTTGGGAATATAAAGCTTCTGTCTTCAAATAAAAAATACTAAATAAAATAATTCCGCTTAGTATAATTAATATTGCCCACTGACCATAGCTTAATGTTTCATAATATAAAGCAGTAGTTTTATTCCTCGTTTTTTCAATATTATCTAAAACTTCAAAAACATATTCAGTCTCCCTAATATCTTTCTTTTTCTTAAAATTATTAATAAATTCGTCCCATAACTCCATAAAGTAACCTAAATTCTCTTTGTACACTGCACCAATAATAAAATCATAGGCCACAATATAGAAGTTATCAATATGTTTGGCAATTTTTTTTGAAAATTCTGCACCATACAACTGGGATAATTTATACAATGATAAAAATAAAGCGTCTTGGTCCGCAATTAGTTCTCTTATGCTATTATACCTATTTCCAAGTCTAGAAATAAAAAAGCCAGCTATAATTGCAAATAAAAAAGTGCTTATTGTCAATATGATTTCTACCTCATTACTAGGTCCGGCTCCAGGAATATAAATAACCGCCACTATGAAAATAATCAAAGCAATAAATGCTCCCTGAATGGCATGTAAATATTTCATTATTTCTTCTTATGCAGCTTCCTCCAAGCCACCTCTACTCCTTCTTCTGTTTCTAGAATAATATAAATTAAAATAACTATTAAGATAGTAGCTACCACAGCCGCTAAAAACTCATAAAGTAAAATATCATGAGGAAAAAACACCTGGACGGCATTCAAAATTACATCTTTCCAAATCAAAGCAGTAGCTATAGTAAAAGCTGTAACTAAGGATGTCTTAATTATCTGACCTACAGTTATTTTAACCATTTTTATTTATCAACTTTATTTTTTTCTCAAGGGATTTAGGATAATTAACATACTCCCCTAACCTATAAACTCCTTTTTTTGGGAGTTTAATTCTTCTCTTCTTAATATCAAGTTCAGAGTAATAAGGGATATTACCAAGTTCACGAAATGCATTTCTATAAACTGAAAATGCAATCTGTTCCTCTGCAAAGTAATTACTATCTATTTCATAAAGTAAAAAAAGAACAAGACAAGTAGTGGAGGATAATAAAACAGTAAAAATTGAAGACTCTAAAGTTGGCTCATTCATTACAAAAAGTAGGAAAATAGTAGTCACAGCCAGGACAACTAAAGTAATCCAGTGGCTTAATCCGATTATTCTTCTTCCAGTCAAAGTCATCTCCTGCCTAATCCTAATCAAATTGTTCTGAGTATTTATCAACTGGGAATAAACATCTGTTTCCCTTTTTTTTACTTTACTAACAACATTGCATATTTCATCAAACTCATCCCAAGTTTTGTCTACATAAACCTCAAATTCATGATCGAATGAATCAATTAGATAGTTATCTATTGCCCTATTTATCTGTTTTTTTAATTTAGGTGAAAGTAACATTACGAGCTTATAAATTGAAATAAGTCCTGCAGTCTCATCTGCAACTAAAGATTGTAACCTAAAGTAATTATTCAAAGTCGCAGCAATAAAAAAACCGGAAATAATTCCAAAAAGTAACGCCACGGCTGTGAACAAATCAGAAACATTATTAATAAACAGGCTCTCAGGGAACAAGTATAATAAAATTGTAAATACCACAGATACTATTAATGTTTTAGTTATAAAATTAAATTTCATTTTTTCCACCTGTCAATATAATCAAAAGCAGCCATCGCCGCCTTGCACCCCTCCCCCACAGCAGCTGCAATCTGCTTACTAGGAATATCAGTCACATCCCCTGCAGCAAAAATTCCTTTCACGCTAGTCATATTCTCTTCATGTGTTTTAGTGCTACGAAAAATCATAATCTCACCCCATCTGTTTTTTTTAACTTCCTTTAAAAAATCTGTTTTAGTCACCAGTCCCACTTCAACAAAAATGCTGTCAAGCTTCAGAGTTTGCTCTCTCCCTTCTTTTGTGAACTTAATCCCTGAAACAAACTTATCTCCTAAAATCTCAGTAGGCTCAGCATTATTAATAACTACAATCTTTTTATTACTCTCTACTTTTCCCCTCAAGTAGGGCTCCCCAGTTAATTTTTTTGCCAAATTGATAATATAAACTTTATTAGCATACTTGGCCAAAAAATCTGCTGAGTCCAGACCACTATTCCCGCCCCCAACTACTGCCACAGTTTTATTCTTAAACAAAGGGGCATCACAAACAGCACAGTAGTTAACTCCTTTCCCAAGATATTTATCTTCTCCTGGAACATTTAACTTTTTAGGAGACTTCCCACACGCAACAATCACCGCCTTACATCCATACGTATTTTTCTTTGTGATCACAAAAACAACTTTACCCTTCTTTTTTACTCCTACAACCTCTTCTTGATTGATTTTAACCTTATAATCATTCAGATGATGCTGGAATCTCTGAGTCATTTCTAAACCCGACATAAAATGCAGTCCAGGATAGTTTTCAACATCAGAACTCCAAGCCATTTGTCCACCCACTTCAAGCCCAATTATTAAGAAATCAATCTTCCGTCTCGCTGCGTAAATCGCCGCAGTCATCCCGGCTGGTCCTGCCCCAACTATAATTAAGTCATACATTCTTCTTCCTCATTTCATTATAAATAAATGCCACTAAACAAGAAATTAAATAAAAGATAATAAAAATCAGTAGTAAATTCATAACTAAAGCTAAGTAACTAACAGACCTATAATCTTTAATTTCACCTAAAGAAAAAAGCGAGTCCATACTTTTCACATCTGAAAAAAGAGTCAGAAGACAATTATATCCCTCTTGAGAAATGTAAAAACCGCAAAAACCACTACTTAAAATAGAGCAAGGAACAGGATACAAGGGATCGACACGGCCAATAATTTGATTTGAAAATAAAACAAAGGCAAGTTTAATTTCGCCGATTTCACTTCTTCTTTCTTCTATTGTTTCAGAGAACTCTAATGCCTTCTGGTCTAATAGTCCAGTATTATTCTGCCCCCCCAACAAAATAGACTGTTCATTAAAATCAACCATCATACAACTAACCTCTCCAAGAAAAGGAATTACACTCTTACTCATAAAAAAAAGAACAAGCAAAAAAACAATAATTATCACAGGTAATATTAACTTTCCAACACTCGGTCTAAGAAAATCCTTCAACCTCATCTCAACCTCTTAGCCAACTCAACAAACTTTGCGCTATATCCGTACTCATTATCATACCAAGCCAACACCTTCACCATATTACCTATCACCTGTGTGTCTACAGCACTAAAAATAGATATATGCTGATCTCCGATAATATCCGAGGATACCAGCTCATCTTCAGAGTACCTCAAAAGCCCCTTCATCTTTTTCGTTGCGGCTTCCTTAAATGCCGCATTTATTTTCTCACTTGTCACAGCCTTATTTAATTCAGCAGTAAAATCAACAATACTTCCGCTAGCAAGAGGAACTCTCAAGGCCAACCCATCCAGCTTTCCTTCCATCGCAGGAATAACTTGACTTACAGCAGTTGTAGCTCCAGAGGTAGTCGGAACAATATTAATTGCAGCAGCTCTACCCCTTCTTAATTTCTTATCAGGTCTGTCCACTATCCCCTGCGAGATAGTATAAGCATGAACCGTGTTCATAAAACCCTTTTTGATTCCAAATTTATCATTTAAAACCTTTACAACAGGGGCCAAACAATTTGTGGTGCAGCTTCCCATTGAAATTATCTTATGCTCTTTTTTTAGCTTTTCTTCATTAACTCCTAAAACAATAGTTACATCCGCATTATCTCCCTTACAAGGTGCAGAAACTAAAACTCTCTTAGCTCCAGACTTCAGATGTTTGCTAGCTCCAATTCTTTCAGTAAACTTTCCTGTGCACTCTAAAACCAATTCAACTCCCAACTCATGCCAGGGCAGGTCAATAGGATCTTTTTCAGCAAAAACACGAATCTTCTTTCCATTAATCTTCAAAAAGTTCTCACCATACTCCACCTTCCCATGATAATTTCCATAAACAGAATCATAATGAATTAAATAAGCCAAAGTCTTTGTATCGACTAAATCATTTACTGCAACAATATTTAGCCCTTTTTCAAGACCTACTTTTAAAACAAGCCTGCCAATTCTACCTAAACCATTAATTGCAACTTTCATTCTCTTTTTTATAGACTAAAAAACAAATTTACCTTAATAAAGCTTAGCCATGCAACTGATCAATCCTCGGAGTAGCCTCAGGATCTTTTTTCTTTATTTTAGCCAGATAATAGGAAACATACTCCCCTAATAAGAGTCCATAAAAGAGTCTTCCAAGTTCAGTCTTACCTCTTAAAATAATCTTATCTCCTTTAATAAACTTCATGGCCTTCTCAACCTCCTTATCCCCCTCGCCCAAAAATAAAACGCAAAATTCATTGTCATCAAGCTCAGCCTCAATTTCATTATGGTTTATCTCAGTAAAATAATTGTAAACAGCAGGAATCTTGGCAGTTTCATTAAAATCAGTCTTCCACTTATAAGCCAGAGTCTTTAGTTTCTCGTTAGAAGCATAAATAACAGGAATCATGCCGACAATATCCTCCACAATATCTTCGGCATCTTTTTCATCAAACTCCTTAACTACTTTTAAAACATCTTCCGCATCTTCATTTATTCCCAAAAGTTTTAACATTGCAAAAAACTGAAATGAAATAGCCATCCTCGGCTCATATCCTTTAGGGATCATGATCTTTTTTTCTTTTGTATTCAAAAGCTTACCCCCAGAACAAAAAACAACTATCTTAGCTTTCTGTTTCTTTAATCCCTTATAAATATTAATTGTCTCCCTAGTATTCCCCGAATAGCTCACAACAAAAGCCAGCGTCTTACTGTCCACAATTGGAATAGTATTTTTAACGGTGACAATTGGAAGTTTAATTTTATCAATAAGATAATCTCTTAACAAGTCCCCAGCAACTCCACTCCCCCCAATGCCTGCAATTACCAACTTGTTAATTCCCCCTAATTTAACCTTATCCTTGATAACTAGGGCCTGTTCAATTAATTCAGGAAACGCAGTAAGTTGTTTTTCAATATTCATCTTAACCTCTTTTAATAACTGTTATAAAAATAAAAGTTAAGGAAACTTATAAATCTAACTAAATGGGAAAAGATTATAAACTTTAAATCCCACTACATTGTATGACAAAAGAGAGGACTAAGACAGATCCTACTAAAATCTGTTGCTTTCTAGGGAACTATCCTCCAAAAGAGTGTGGGATAGCAACATTCACAAAAGACCTAGCCACAGCTATGAATAAAAAATGGAACCCTCGCTTAAAATCACGCATAATCGCTCTTAACGACGAGGAATGTGTCTATCATTATAACAAAAAAGTGATTCTTGAAGCAAATCGGGAAGATATAGAGGAGTTTATTAATCTCGCAAAAAGAATAAATAATTCAGATGAAATAAAAATAGTCTGTATTCAGCACGAGTTTGGAATTTTTGGAGGAGAATACGGAAGTTATCTAGTCCCATTTATGGAAACAATTGAAAAACCAGTCGTAACAACATTTCACAGTGTACTACCAGATCCAGATAAAGTTAGGAAAAGAATAGTCCAATACATCTGCGAAAAATCTGCGGGAGTAGTGGTAATGGCTGAAAAAGCTATTGAAATCCTTGAAAGAGAATACGAAGCAGACCCCTCAAAAATACATCTAGTTTATCACGGAATTCCAGATATGCCCCTCCAAGATAGTTCCATTACAAAAAAACATCTTAAGCTAGAGGGAAAAGATGTAATCTTAACATTCGGGCTTTTGAGCAGAAACAAAGCAGTAGAATATATGATCAAGGCCCTTCCACCATTAGTAAAAAAATATCCCAATCTTTTATATTTAATAGTGGGAGAGACTCACCCCAATGTAAGAAGGGAGGAAGGAGAGACATACAGAAACTCACTTGTGAGTTTAGTAAAAAAACTAGGATTAAAAGATCACGTAAAGTTTTACAACAAATATCTAACCTTGCAAGAGATAACCGAGTATCTTAAAGCCAGTGATATCTATGTCTGCACAAATAACGATCCAGACCAAATAGTCTCGGGCACTCTATCCTACGCAATGGGATGTGGTGCCGCAATCATTTCCACACCATCAATTTATGCAGAAGAAGTCCTTGCAAAAGAACGGGGGATAGTTGTAGAGTTTAAGAATCCAAATTCATATACAAGAGCAATTGATAAAATACTTACAGATAAATCTCTAGCAGATAAACTAAGAGAAAATGCTTATTCTTTTTCCCGCCAGATGATATGGCAAAATGTAGCAACAGGTTACCTAAGAATATTCAACCAAATAACACAGTTAAGGGAAGACACAACTAAAAAATTCCCTTATGTAAGACTACGCCACCTAAATAATCTGACAGATGAAACCGGAATAATACAATTCTCAAAACTCACCACCCCAGATAAGGAATCAGGTTACACAGTGGATGATAATTCAAGGGCACTAATCGCCACAGTTCTACATAGCAATCTCTTCAAATCCAAAAACTCCCTAAAACTAGCTAAAACATATTTAAATTTTCTAGAGAACAGCCAGGACAGTGAAGGGTGGTTCAATAATATCATAAAAGATAATAAGGTTCTATGCGATAGTGAAGACGCATTTGGTAGGGCGCTTTGGGCCCTAGGTTTTACAATAAGTAAGAGTAAAAACCAGGAACTGGCACAAAAAGCAGAAGAAATGTTTAGTAAATCCTACAAGCATGTAGAAAAGCTAAAATACCCAAGATCAAAAGCGTTTTCCTTAGTGGGCCTTTATTACTATTACAAAAAAAATCCAAATCAAGAAGCTCTCACAAAAATAAAAAACATTGCTGATGAACTAGTCGAACTATATGAAAGAGAAACATCAGAAAACTGGCACTGGTTTGAGCAGAGCCTTACTTATGCGAACTCAAAAATTCCTGAAGCCCTATTTTTTGCATATAGGCTTACAAAAAATGAAAAATACCTGGAAATAGCAGAAAAAACACTTAACTTCTTATCTGATATGGTCTTCATAGAAGGGAAACTAGCTCCAATAGGACAGAACGGATGGTACAAGAGAAGTGGTGAAAGAGCATTCTTTGACCAACAACCAGTTGATGCATCGGCCATGGCTCAGACTTATTTGATTGCTTATTATACTACTAAAAAAAGAGAGTACTATCAAAAAGCAGTTCTTTCATTTAACTGGTTTCTTGGAAAAAACTACCTAAACCAGATGGTCTACAACGAGTCTACAGGTGGTTGCTATGACGGGCTTTCAAAAGAATCTATAAACTTAAATCAGGGAGCAGAATCAACCATCTCATACCTAATGGCTCGCTTATTCTTAGAAGAAGCTAAAATAAGAGGGGTTTAAAGAAATCTTAGCCCTTTAAATTCAAATTTAAAGTCAATTACACTTTCCTTAAATGCTCTCTCTAATTTCTTTCTATCTTCAGCAAAAAACAATACACTCCCTCCACCGCCTGCCCCACACACTTTCGCAGAAATAGCTCCGTTTTTCTTACCCTTTAAAATCATCTTTTCAGTACTCATAGGAACAATAGATTTATGCAGTTTCTTTCTAGCTTTTGTTTCTTCATCCATAAGCTCAGCAAAACTAAGAAGCTTATTCTGTAAAAGCGCATTTTTCATTTGATAAGCAATCTCTTTAATTCTAAGCAAGCTATTTGTATTCTTACCCTTTAAAAGATTATCAATTGACAACTTGTTTAACATACCAGAATAATGTGCACCAGTATAGACCAAGACTAGTTTTTTCTCTAACTCCTTAATTGTTTTCTTATCCAAATTAAGGGGAATCACTTTTACACTATCACCTTTAAATTCAAAAAAATTAATTCCCCCAACAGCAGCTGCATACTGATCTTGCTTCCCCCCAACTAATCCAGTGGCCTGCTCTAGATTATAAACATTTTCAGCAAGTTTGATTTTGTCTTTGTATTGTGAAATTAAAGCTAGCCATACTAGATTCATCACCCCACTGGTCCCTAGTCCAGAAGAAGTAGGAACATTTGCATGATAATTTAAACCAACCCCTTTATCACTAGCTAAAAGTTTTCCAGAAACATAATGATTAATAGTTGCATTCAGTACAGCTCCCCCGTGATCAAATGTAAATGGCCTTATATCTGTAGTCCCCCCTGCAAAGTCAATTCTAACCGGAGCTACAACCTCTTTTATCACCTTCATAATAATCAAAAGATTTAACTAATTATAAACCTTGCTGTCAACATGGAATACAAAAGGAAAAGACTAGGTGGCTGGCAATGTTGGGTTGATTTATATGACAATTATGTCATTAAAACTCCAAAGAGTAGGGAAGAAATCAAAGAAGAAGTTGAAAAATTCCTGAGATGGAAAAATAAACTTGGAGATTTGGAAAAAAAAAACAGATAAAATTATTTTAGATATAAAAAATTCTGAAAGTATAGTAAAAAAATCAAAAATCCCTAAGAAATATTTGGCAGATTTGGAATTTATAAATGGGGGGAAAATAAAACAAAAAAAAGTTATTCCCTTAAGTGAATTCTTAAAAAAATTGAATGAAAAAGAAAGACTGAAATTAATAGATAAAACTACAAAATTTTTGTTAAAACTTTGGTCTTATGGAATTCATGAAAAAACATTTAAATTATTCTCAAATTTAGGCATTGAAAATAGAGAAATAATGCTAATTGATGTTCTTGAAATTACATCAAACAAAAATAAAGTTTTAAAGCAAATTAGAAAAAAAGGCTGGGCAAAACCAGACAATTATAAAAAATATCTATCAAAGAAAGAGATTGATTATTTGATTGAAAAAATGAATCAAACTCTAACAAAAGAAAACTTGAACAATTATTGGAAAAAAAAATGTTTAAGAAAAAAGTGCTAGTAATTGTCGCTCATCCAGACGACGAAACAATCTGGATTGGAGGATTACTATTAAAGAATAAAACAAAGTGGAAAACGACAATTATCAGTTTGTGTAGGGGAAATGACGAAGACCGCGCACCAAAATTCAAAAGAGTATGCAAACTACTAAATGCTAAAGATTACATGTTTAATATAGAAGATGATAAATTAAAACCTATTAATTTAAGAGAGATTATTAGTAAAGTAAAATCAATAACCAAAAAGAAAAAATATGATTATATTTTCACACACGGGGAGAATGGAGAATACGGACATATCCGCCACATTGAAGTGCATAAGGCGGTAAAAAAAATGCTTAGCGAAAAAAAACTAAAGTGTAAAAAGCTTTATTTCTTTTCATATCTCAGAAAAGGTTCTTCTTGTAATATAGATTCCAGTGCAGATATAGTTATAAATCTCAAACCGCCTCAGTTTAATATGAAACAAAATCTCATCCATAAAGTTTATGGCTTTGATAAAAAAAGTTTTGAAGTAAAATCATCTAAAGATAAAGAGGCCTTAAAATGCGCTGCTTAGTGCTTTATCCTTATCCAGTTGAAAACGACGGCGTAAGCCTTCAAGGAGATTTGCTTTACAAAGGGTTACTACATAACGGGGTAGAAGCCATCCCCTGTGATTACAGGAACGGGGTACAAAAAGAATTCTACCTTCGCCACTCAAAGCCAGATTTCGCCTTTGGAGTGGGTTTTTGGGGCAATGTTCCTCAAATAATTCGCGAACCTTTAAAATTTGGTGTTAAGCCGGTTCCATGGTTTAATGCAGACGGATGGGTAGCCAACTACAAACAAGAGTTCAATAGCCTAGATTTAATGTTTACAACTTCTAAATGGGTAAGAGATATCTATGAAAGAGATGGCGTAGACGTGAGCAAAATATATCCGGCACATATAGGAATTGATACAGACTTGTTTAAGCCAGTCAATGACCCCGAAAGAAAGCTAGCTGTAAGAAGAATGCTTGGGGTGAAAGACAGTGAAAAAATGATTCTTACAATTGGGGGAGATGTAACTTCAAAAGGCGCTCAAGAAATGTTTCGCGCTCTCTCATTAGTAAATAAAGAATTTAAAGACTGGAGATATGTCTGCAAGTCTTGGCCAAGTGAATGCGCACATGAATGGCGTGAAAAAGAAGAAAGATTAATTGAGGAGCTTGGCCTGCAAGATAAGGTTGTATTTTTAGACGATGAATTTTCTCAAGAATTTATGGCAGAAGTAATAAATGCATGCGACATCTATGCTGCCCCATCACGCATAGAAGGATTTGGAATGATACAGGTAGAAGCAATGGCATGTGGCAAGCCAGTAATCTCAATTAATGCAGGGGGTCCAGCAGAAACCATCCTTCATGAAAAAACAGGCTTCCTTGCGAGAGTTGCTGAAGAAATAAAACTAGATGAAGAATGGGCCTATCCCTCTATGGGATTTTCTACAAAGCAGATTATAAAGTTCAACTCGCCTAAAACATTTGCTTATCGCGCTGATATAAATGACTTACAGGAATTTACATTAAGATTATTAAATAGCGAGTCACTGTGTAAACAAATGGGCCTTGCAGGAAGAGAGCATGTAGTCCAAAACTTAGATTACAGAGTTACATCCAAAAAGATGCTTGAAATCACAAAACAAAAGCTGGGATTGAGTTAGTTTTATAAGTATTATCACCTTAATGTATTCATGTCATGGAAAAAAATAAACAGGGTGGTTTCTTATTATGAAAAGCCGGTTCTTGGCGAAGTAAATCCTAAGATTAGATGTCTGTCCCTTTCTACTGACAAATCTACTCTAAAAAATAAAATCAAACTAGGCCTAGCTCGAAAAATTACACACTCCCAAGGAAACGTAGACATCCCAGGATTTATTGATGAAGGAAAGCTAATAATTGTTTCAAGCTTAGATTTACTTAACTGGAAAAAAGTTGGTGATTTAAAAATTTATGGAATAAAAGAATTTATTAAAAAATTATCTTCAAATGATAAATATTTTATAGGGTTGGAAGATCCAGATATTTTTGTTGAAAAAGATATCAAGCATGTTTACTTCACAATTGCATTTAAGTACAAGAAAAAATGGGGATATGAGGTCTTTCTAGGGCATGCTCAAGGTTCTTCTTTAGATAATTTAACTGCAACTACACCTTCCCTAAGTCCTCTTAAAGATCAAAAAATATCGGGCTTTAAAGAATGTTCAATTTCTCCAGTAAAAACAAAAGAAGAAAGGTTTGCTTTAAATGAAGCATTGTTAAATGAAGAAAATAAAGACAGGTCTATAATTACTCTTTCAAAAATAGAAGATATTAGTAAGGAGTGGAAATTTTTAAAAATATTATTAGACCCACATAAACAAAAATTCAATTGGTGCAAAGGGCATCTTTCTCCCTGCAGATTTATAGGAGAACATAAAAATTTATTGGTTGGAATAATAAATGGCAGAGAACCATCAAAGATTATAAGCAATAAAAAAATTTATAGAAAATTTCGCCCAGGCCTAATCCTCTTCAATCCGCAGACAGGCGAAATCCCTTGGATTTCAGAAAAACATTTATTTGAAGATCCTGATGCTACAACAATAACTTTTGCTTCAGACTTTATTCAAACAGAAAAAGATAAAGGTATTCTTTTCTGCCATGTAAATGACTCTTTTGTCCGCGCTTACAAGCTTAACCTTAAAGAAATCAAAAACCTACTCCCCTAAACCCTTTTTAATTGCCTCATTATTTCTTCTAAAGCCATCTTTTTCGCACTCACCACTCCGTCACCACCTCCAGAATAAACAATTACATCTTTTCCATCCTGAACAAGACCAGAAGGAAAGATTATCTTCCTATGGTCGAACACACTTTTCTCATATCTCATCATAGGGTATAAGACAGGAAAAGGAGATTTGGCAATAAGTTTCTCTGGATTTTTTAAATCAAATAGTGCAGCCCCCACATAATAACCATCAATAAATTTTGATTCCAACATTCGCTTAGCATAATCAATAAAAGCCTTCTTATACTTTCTATCTTTGGTCTCAACAACTCCGTGGTACAGTAAAAGCCACCCCCTCCTAGTTTTAATTGGAGGCGGACCTGCTCCCACTCTTCCAGAGTCCCAGTTGCCCCTCTTAGCAATATTAAGCGAAGAGGGGTTTTCCCAAGCTTCCAGATCATCAGAGTAACAAATCCACATATGTGGATGAGTAAATGAAAAATTTCCTTCAGGCCTATGAACTGCTACATATTTCCGATTAATCTTCTCGGGATAGAGTATGACGTCCTTGTTCTGCTGCTCAAAAATTATTCCTTTTCGCTTCCAATTCATACAATCAGAAGAAACCGCATAACTAGTAGAAATTCCACCTTGCATGGACAAACTCACATAAGTCATTATATACTTCTTCCCAATCTTGATAATCCTAGGATCTTCAATCCCAAACTCCCCATCATCCTCCAATCCAAAAAAACTAGGCGTCTGCTCAACCTCCCTTATACTAAGTCCGTCCTTATCAAGCAAGACTCTCCTTAAATGAGAAATATAATTTAACCTCTTAGTGCCATCTTTAAAAAGAAAATCTAAATCTCCTCTCCTCCTAACGAGATTTTTCTTAATTGGATCCAACTTTATCTCCAATTCTTTCTTGCCTACACACCTAGGGGAGTAGTAAAACTTTCCATCAAAATCTTTTTTTAATTTCTCCCAAATTCTAACATAAAGGAGCACCTCACCACTTTTCAACCTCATCGCACCAGGATTGAAAACCCCCAACACTTTAAAATCATCAGAAGTAGGCTTGACATCTTCAGGCCTGAATAAGACTTTATCTTCCTTTAACTTAACCATACTCACCTCCTTTTGAATTCATATATATCTTTAATTTTTAATGAATATAAAGCTATCCCCAACATCACCACACCAAAAAACAAAAATATAAACTTAAAGGGTAAAAATAATAAGATTATTCCAGAAACTAAAGTAGCAATTCCGTTCCCCACATCAATCGAAGTGTTATATGGTCCATAGTATCTATCTCTTTGCTTTTTATTAACTACATCAAAGAAATAAGATTCGGTTGTAGGTTCAATCATTGAAGCGCCAAAGCCAGAAAAAATAATAATAAGACTTATATAATAAACATTTGAAAAAAAGAAACACAAAAGGGCAGCAATACTTAATATCAAATACCCTATAAAAAACATTTTCTTAAAACCCTTCCTTCCAGCAAGCTTCCCAAAATAATATTCAGTTAAAATAGTGGGTATGACTACTCCTGCCAAAAATATCCCCACCCAAATATCGCTAAATCCGCTTTCAATAATATAAACTGGGATAAAAACATAAATTAACGCTAACCAAAAATTAACGCCTCCTCCAGTCAAATAAGCAAATACTCTTTCTTTATTTCTAAAATAATCTAAACTGACTTTAAAAATATTATAGTCTATTCTCTTCTCCTTCCTATCATCTTTAATTTTAAATAATTTTAGAAAAACCAGGGTCAAAAAAATCGCAACGGCAGAATATAAGAACACGGTTTTAAAACCGAACATACTTGCAATATATCCTGCAAACAAAGGTCCGATAAACCAGCCAAAGTTAAAAATAGTATATATCCACCCTTCATTTTTAGAAACCTCCTCATCTTTAGATTTATCTCTTACAATTATTCCAAAAGCAGATATTCTCAAACTCACAAAAATAGCCATTACCACTCCTAGAATAATCACTAGGGGAAAATTAGAATAAAAAGCAAAAATCAAATAAGAAACAAAAAATACAAATAAGGATAGAAAATATAATTTGGATTTGCTATATCTCTCAAGAATTGGAATTAAACAAAAATATGATAAAAAACTTATAAAAGTAAATAAAGTTGTGGCAAAACCAACATAAGCCGCACTATGTAAAAACGAATCAAGATAAATAGACCATATTGCCCCAACAGAAGAAATTCCAAGTAGTGAAACTAAATAAGATATGCCCAATTTATCAATTGCCTTGAATCTAAACCCTCTTTTTCTTAAATGCATATAATGAAGTAGAATTGAATATTTTTAACCCTTGCTATGGATCTATCCCCTAAAGTTCTTCAAATTGTTCTGGGATTGGAAAGGGGAATCTTTCATCCTAGATCAGGACCTTTTTTCGTTTCAAGGATTCATAAGCTAAAAGATACATTCCCGCATTCCACGCTTGCAGCTTTCCATAGTTCTTCTTTGTTTTTGGATGAATCCACTCAGGAAAATTTCCTTTTAAATTAGCCTCTGCTAATTTCTCTAATTCTTTTTCAGCATCATTAAACCTTTTAAGTTTAATCAGGGCAAGAACATAAAACCCGCCAATAAAAAGCCAGATTCCCCCATTAAGATAATTGTCCGGGTTTTTTGCATTGCAATCCTGAAAATAATCTTGCCAGCCCTTACTCCCTTTTTTAATTGGCGGCCAGATAGCTTTCATCGCATAAGGATAATTAATTTTCTTTTTTTCAATGTAAGCTAAAATCTTTTTACTTTGTTTTCTATTTGCCAAACCAAAAACAATTGCCAGCAAGTTTCCAAGTGAATCGAACCAGTCCCCCATTTCCTTGTACATTCCATGATTTTTCCATCTCCAAGGCAGATAATAGTGCTCTGCCCACAATTTATCCTCTTTATCTTTACTAACTTTTTTTCTTAGATTCCTTGCCGCTCTTTTTTTACCAGATAGCTTTAAGACTTTATAGTATAATGCCTGAGTATTAATTGTATGCCCATATCTATGCGGGAAAGCATCTTGCCAATCTGTAGTAGGTAGCTGTTCCAACATTTCATCTTCCCCCACGTCTTGATAAGAAAGCCAGACAAGAGCCTTTCCAATTGATTCTTTATGTTCCCTAAACAACTTGCTCCCAAACCTTTTTTTATAAACATACTCTCCAATAATAAACCACATCGAAGAATCAATAGACTTATAGTCTACCTTCCCATTCAGTACCGCATTAGGTATCTGGCCCTTTTTGCTCTGAGTATTTTTTAGTGTAATCAAGCTTTTCTTAAACACTTCCTGAAACTCTTTATCCAGTGAAGCACCCAGCATAGAAATCATACTATCCCTCGCCCACACCCCCCGATAACCATCCTTACCTCCAGATGCAAATAACCCCTGCTTAGTACTACAATTCCTAATTACCTCTTTTGCCTTTTCATATGCTTGGTCTATCATATACCTTAAATCAAGAGCATTAAGTTAACCAGTTACTTTCATCATATTTGTCCCCGTAAATCAAAATTTTAACACAATCAGGCTTTTGCCAGATTGCAAAGCACACCTCTTCATGATTTCCATCAGCTAAGATATTACAACAAAACTGTGCTCCAGGATACTCATTTCTGCTTGGCCTTACTACCTTAAGGTTTCCAGAGTAAATCTGTTTAGAAAATCCCCGCTCTTCAAAAGCAGGCCACTTATCAGGGCACTCCTTCAAATCAACCTCACATTTCTGAGAAATTCCTCCAAAGTTCTTTAAGTCACTCACTTCGGTGTTTAAATTGTCAGTTTCAGCAAGTATCTCTTTCTTAAAATTGTCTAAATTTGTATTAAAGTTTTCTAATTCTTTGTGGACTTGGGACCCAGTATACACCCCGTAAATAGCTAAAAGCAAAGCAACAACCGCAATTCCTAAAACAATATATTCCTCTTTTTTCATTCTGACCTCTTTAAACAATATCTTCAACCAAACTTAAAAATCTTCCTATTCAAAAAATAAGCTTCTCATGCCAGCAGTAAGGAAGCATTTTTCTGACCCGCCACAGTAGGATAATTATTGGTCACACAAGCTAAGCATAAATCCTCTTCCCTCCATCCAATTGCTTTAACTAAACCGCTAACAGTGGGATAACCCATGCTGTCTGCCCCAATTGCCTCAGCAACATACGCTTCCAAATCTCGTTTAAAAGCAGCATCCTTCTCGAATCTCTTAGACACCTCGTTTAAATCCACCCCCCTCTTAATTGCAAAATTTGCAGCTAAAAGCTCATCATAAGTAGGAGTATCAATCCCATAAAAGCAAGGTGAAGTAATTGGCGGCTCAGTAGACCTCATATGAAGAGATAAGGCTCCAGCACCCCTGATCATCCTAACAATTTTTCTGCTAGTTGATCCCCTCACTAAACTATCATCTATAACGATCACATGCTTGCCCCGAACTCTTTCCTCAATAGCATCATACTTATCTCCCATAATCATCTCTCTATCCTTAGCTCTATTGATAAAACCCCTTAAAACCTCATCAACTTCTATTGCCTCCTTAAACCTTATACCCCTCTTAAAAGCATACTCTTCAGTCGCAGGTATAGAGGTTCTCGGCACAGGAACCACAATCCAGTCATCTGGAGCCTCCCTTATTTTATCCAGTAAAGGTTCATTATCTGCCAAATACCCCCCTAAATTCTCCCTCACAGAATTAACAGAAATCCCGTCTATAATCGATCTTGCTTTAGCAAAATAAACAAGTTCAAAATGACATAAAGCTCTTTTTGAATTTTCAGGAAAAAGTTGTTTTGCTTGAAGGCCTTCCCCATTATATAATAAACAACTACCAGGTTCAACAGAAAAAATTTCATCTCGGGAAATTCCAATCTTTCTTAATACACTGCTTTCAGAAGCAAAAGCAAAATAATCCTTATTCTCGCCATAAACCATCGGTCTTATTCCAAGAGGATCTCTCCAAACAGCCATATCCCCATCTGCAAACAACAAACCTACCGCATACCCCCCATCTAATCTCTCCATTACACCCCTGCTCACATTGAAAAAATCCGGCTTTTCTCCAGAAGGATTAGAAAGCTGGTTTAGCCCTCTTGAAATTGACTCCCTAATAACTGCAGTATCAACTTCAGGATGAAAAAGATACCTCTGTTTAATCTCCTTCAACAAGGCATCTTGATTCGCTAGTGTTCCATTATAAACAATTGAAAATTTCTTCCAAGGATTAGGATGATCCCTTAAAAGCGGAAGCGCCTCTTCCATTAACTCTTCGTAACTCCTTTCATCAGCACCACTAGTGGCATATCTTACATGATTAAGAGAAGCAACGCCTTCAGAATTCCTAACAATCCCCCTATTTCTTTCCTTAACATGAATCTTAAACAAATCTCCAACCCTACCAATCTCTTTTCTGATTTTAAGTCTTCCAGAATACTCAGGATCATAAATCGTAAATCCCGCACTTAACTGCCCCCTATGCTGGAGAGCAACTAGCATCATACGGTTTAAATCAGGCAGTTCCCGGGGATTAAACCCCTTTTTTAAATAAATCCCTCCAACGCCACACTCACACCTCAAATCCATATCAGCTGGCATAAAAATCCAAGCAAGACCTGCTTTTTAAATTCCACTATACTAGAAGATATATATTAATGTTTCTTCCTAGTCAAGTCCTTAACATTCCCACATTTTCCACACTTAAGCATAGTAATTGAATCCTCATCAGAAAACTCGGGCCCTCTCTCAATTACTTGCGCTTTATTAAATCCACACTTCATACATTCAAAATCATAATCCGCAAATATATTAATCCCATCAACAACCCCTACGCCTATTTTCTCTTTTTCTTTCATCTTCTCACTGCTTTCCAATATCCCCTCCACATAAAAATTACAATTACGACAAACTAACCTTCCCTCATCAGGATGCAGAATATTCTCACAGTTTGGACAAAATCTCATCTTTATTGAAGAAAAAAGTGCTTTTTAAACCTAAGCTACCTCAAACCAGAAGCTTTAAAAGTATATAAATACTGAATAATTTACCTTGCTCGTGGACAGGTGCTAAATTTACTATTTTCTCCCATACAAATAACATCCAATTAAAATGAATACAAATTCTACTAATGCAAGTCCATTCATCACCAATACAGGGATGCTTTTGATTTCAGCACCATAAAAAATCCACACAATGCTCCCAATACTTAAAATTAGATAAGTAGATACCGCTATATCTTTTGAGCTCTTTCTTTTAAAAATTTTATAAATTTGTGGAAAATTAGCAAATCCATTAATAACTCCAAAAACAGTTGCAAGTATAGATAATAAAGTCATATTCTATTAAAGAAAAAACCAATTAAAAACCTTTACAGCCACTTGCCAAGAGCTTCCTGTTTTTCAGTATCCCTGCCAAAAATACTCTCGATATAACTTTTCGCCAACTCTAAGCTCTGTTTAACATACGGCGGAACCGCATAATTCTCACTCAAACTTATTGCAGGTTCTAAATATTTAACAATACTTCCTTCAGAAATTGTGAAAATAATTTTCCCATTACAATTTGAACACTTACCATTTAAAGGAGGCCTACGAAACTTTTCATTACAAGTGCTACACCTAAATACCTGCTGAGAAAACTTCCTCAGATTTCCTCTAATATCCCTGATAAAATGCCTTTCAATAATTAACCTCGCAACATCCGCGGTATCAACCGCCCTCAGTTTTTCAGCAATATCCATCTGACTAGCAACTTTCTCAGCCATCGTAGCCAGCTTCTTATAATCAGAGCATAGTACCCCATCATTAATATCATCAGTCTCATAATCGTACCATAAATTATTGAACTCATCTTTTCCCAGCCTACTTCTTATCTGCTCTATCTTTACCTTAGAAGGATGTAAGGATTGGTCTGCAGCCTCATATAATTCCAAGGGAAGCTCTCTCTCTATATCTATATCAAAAATCATATCATCCACCTCTCCAGCACTAATCTTAGAGTTTAAAACTAAGGGAGAATCCTGAGTACCGCCCCTATGTGCAGGCAAGAACTCTCGTGAAAAATTAATAAGCATATCTAAAAGGAGCATAATAGCAGCTTCATCGCCATCACAATCTCTTCTCATAGCGGCATGAATATAAGGGGAAGCTAAGAAGGTCTGAGTTTTTGAAAAACCTAAAATTCTCCCCACAACTCCTGCGCAATTATGGGGGGCAATACACGCAACCAAGTGGCCCACTAAATCCTCCCGGCCCCTTATATTATAATAAGGTTTTAGATCATAAAACCTCACTAAAAGTGAATCAATGAATCTAGCAATTTTAATAAAAACATCGTCTGCTTTCTCATCTAAGCTCTCAGGACATGCAGGAAGTAAAATATCATGGGGCATAATCTCCAAGACCTGGTCCTCATCAACTAATTCTTTTCCATGAACATCTCGCTTGTACCCTAGCTCTTTTAATTTTTCAAGACTTGTACCTATCTCTTTAGGCTTAAAGTGGGTAATCGGAAATTCAGTTCCATCAAATCTAATAGTTCCATCTTTATTCACCTGCAAATTAAAAAAAGCCCTCAACAACCCCTTTGCAAGATTCTCAGGCACATGATTTTGATTGCTAGTTCCCCTAACTCCTTTGACTAACTTAGGGGTTTCTACAGGAAGCATATTTAATTTCTTAACAGCTGCATTAAAATAATGCTTAGAATCAATCCTTCTTGCCATATAGCTCTGGCCTATAGCGTGGTGGGGGCACTTTGAAGAAGCAAACTTCTGTTTACACTCTCTGCAATAATTCATTTTTTCAGTTTCTTTTCCACAGTCTTCACAAAGATAATAAATGGTTTCCTTCTCACACGCCTTACAATAGTAAATTGGAAAATCTGCTTTTATACTCCCTACAGAAACCGCTTCCTGAACACTTCTCAACCGCCCCCCTTCTTCACCAACAGGAAATAAAACATTTGGACTTCCAACCAGCTTTCTTAGCTTAGCTTTTTCAGGCCGGCCCATTCTTGCACCTATAAAAGTGCCAGCCTTATCTCTTATTTCAAACTTAGAAAATTGATTTATAACTTCTAGGACTTCTTGATTTTGGATTTTCTTACAATACTCTTGAATCATATCTCCTAAGGAAAATCCTTCCTCTTCTACTAAAGAGGGGTCTAATCCCAAGGTGAGTAACAAGACCTTACTATCTTCCTTGCCTAAAACCACGTTTTCAGTTGCAACATCATGCTCAATTCCAATTATCTCCAATGCGCGTTTTCCCTTTCTAAATCTCTCCTGCTCTGACTTATTATACGGAAGAAGAATTTTCTTATTAATCATACCATGGCTCAGCCAATCTAAAAAATCCAAAAAAGATTCATAGCTTACCTGGCTCCAATAATAAATAAATTTAGGATACAAGGGGATTTTATACTTCTCACTTAATTCCACAGCTTTTTCAAAATCAACATTATAAATATCCTCGATTTCAATATTCCCCCCCTGCTCTTTCACGGCTTTTTTCAGCTCCAAAAACCATCGCTGCTCCACATAACCTGGGGGCATCAAAACATGATTACGATTTAGGAAATCTCCATAAGGAATAAGAATGTCTCCTGCATAAATTATTTCTTTTACAAGTTTTCCATACTTTTCAACTCGCTCCATAGACTGAATTTTCTTAACGCTTCCATCCTGTAGCCTTACAATCGGACCATCTATGGTGCTACATCCCCCCATAGCAGCACCTTTAGTGGGCCTTTCAGTTTTAAGTTGCGTACCAGTTGCAATAAACTTATTTAAAATATGCATCGTAGCAGGATGTATTGCTAAAGCTGAATATCCGGTCACCCTTGTCCGCCCATACCTTAATCTAAAGCTACCAGATCTAGAGGGATGTCCAAAAACAGGTCTCCCTGCAACTAAGTCTTGAATATAAACTGCAGCAGCTTTACGATCTGATTTAACATCCCTTAATTTCTTTTGCAAAACGCAGAACTCTTTTAAAAAGTCCCAGCCAGCAAGCTTAAAACCTTTCTTTCTAAGCCCATCAACAATCGCAAGCACCTTCGGTGCTTTTTGCAATATCCCCTCTCCTAAAACCAGGCAAAATCCACTCCTGATCATATTAGTATCCACTCTCTCCAAATCCTTATAATTACTCACCTCTCTTTCAACACTTGGATCCCCGGCAATTTGGATGGGAAGACCTCTTGCCATTGATTCCACTTCCTTCTCAACAGGGAGATATTGCAAGTTAGTAACCCTTTCATGATAATCATACAACTCTGTAACTACTCTTTTAATCTCCACTTCTGTGGGATCATATTTTTCAAAACCAAAAATCTCCCTTAAATAATCTATAATGACTAAAGAAAACGCAGCCATAGTGCCACTTGCACTTCTAATTGGCCCAGAGTAGTACGCGCAAAAATAATCTTTTCCATCTTTTGTTTTCATTATCTTTAACTCAGTATACCCTTCAATTGGACTGCTTACCACCCCCATAGTCATATACGCTATGCCCACCCTTATTCCGGCATCAATTGCTTCATGTAAATCTTTAAATTTGCAAAATCTCTCTTTTGCAACCTCTTCAGCAATATGCAAACTTACAGCAGGATCAAGTTTACCATGCTCTTTTTCTAACTCACTAATTCTTTTAGAAACCTTATCCGACAATTGAGGATAAACTGTAGAAATTAAACCTACAACTCTCTCTGCCATACTCTTTGCTAAAGGTATTTCCACCCTGCTTTTAGGATCCAATCCTTTTTTCCTGGCCTCTTCAGCAACACTATACGCGACTTTGACTTTATCTTCTAACTCTTTAAAATATGTGTGGATTGCCATTTTGAAACTATGAAAAATCTAAAATTTTAATCGCCCTGGTCTTTAAATTCAAAACAGGAACCTTACACGGATCTGGATTATTTCCCACTTTTTCTTCAAAAGGAGTCATAGACTGCCAACACGAACTACAAATAATCAGGATATTGTTATAAGTATCAATATCAGTTCTGTGAAGATCAGCTGTAGTGATAACATCTGGCACTTCCCTTATTGCTAAAAAATCCTGCTTGTCATTAGGGATATAAGTCACAGAAGAGTGAATTGGCGCTAGATGTCGCCTAACTAGCATTTCCTTCACAACCTTCGCGGGGGTATCATGTCCCTTATTAAGTCTTAAGTAGTCGATCTCAGTAATGAAATGGTGCATGCTAGCTCCATGATACATTAAAACTCTCAGCCCCCTCTTACCATTATTAGTAATCTCAACCATGCTTGGATTTGTTACTAAGACGACATTATCTAAGGTATAAATTGCTTCAGCGTACTTTCTATCTAAAATTGGTTGAGGTTCAGCTACCCTCACCGCATCATGTTGTCCTGGAGCCATGATAATAGTAACATCTTTTCTAATCTTGCTAAAATAATAAGCTAGCTGATCATACTGTTCCTTAACATCTTTAATACTTAGCAATTCCTCCTGGCCAGGGAAAACTCCAACACCATCTACACTATCGCCGGTTATAAATAAGTACTTAATTTTTTTAGCTTCCAATTTTTGTTTTTCATCACCCATCTCCCCATTCAACCAGCTTATAAACTTCAAAAAATTCTCTTCCAAAAAATTAGTGCTACCAAGGTGTATATCTGCAATAAAAGCAGCATATTCATCTCTATCAATTCCGATTTTTTCAGGCAAAATTATATCAGGATAGATTATATCATTTGCAAAAAGTATCTCTTTACTCCCACTCCCCTTCACCCCTATAATATCATCTAAAAGGATATTTTTTGCTTTCTCATAAACAGGTTTATTGTTATTAATTAAAACAGAGATTTTTCCTGTCAGGTCTTCCAAAGTCAGAAGGATATTTTTATTTTTTGTAACCCTTTTGGTGGATACCATCCCAATAATAGAAACTCCTTGTCTGTCTCCACTAATCTTATTTATAGAAGTCAAATTTTCCAATTCTGGCCTGGTCTGAAGAATCTCTTTTAGTTCAGTAAACCTAACCCTAAAATACTTTACAAAGTCTTCAACTTTCAATTTCTTAATATTTGGCGCTGGGCAAGAGATTATTTTAAGATTTTTAGCTACCACTTCCTCTGTATCTTCTTCTTTTTTCTTGAGTTTTGGAACTATTTTTTCCTTTGAAATTTCAATACTAACCCCTAAATTTATACAAATTTTATCAATAGTCTTTTGGTCGTCTAAAATATTTTGGATTTTCTCTACATTATTTGTAAAAAAAGTTTTTGAAATTACTTTTTCTTGACAACCGATACTTATCTTATCTATAATTTCTTTTACAGCCTCATCATCACCTAAATTTTGAAGAATCTTATAAATATCCTGATCAAGCAAAATTCCCTTATCCATGCAAAATTTTAAAATTTTTTGGTCCATATTAAGTTAAAGATTCATTTAATATTCTCGAAACTTTCTCTATAACCGGGTCAGGAATAGAAAGCTTAATTTCTCTAGTTCGTCCATGCCGCCCTTTACTAACAACTTTGGCGTTGATAAGCCCAAGCATGTCAAATTCAGCAATTATATCACTTATCCTCCTTTGTGTAAGAATATCTGTAGAATACCTCCTACACAGCTCCTGATATACATTGTAGACATCTCCTGTGAAGATCTTATGGTACTGCCTGCTCCTAACTAAGTTTATAATAGCAAAAAGTGTAATTTGGAACTGTTTTGGAGCAGTCTGTACAACATCAAGAATCTTGTCCCTATCCATTTTATCATTAGCTAGATCAACATGCTTAAGCATAATCTTCCCACTACCATCTCTTTCAGCAAGCTCTCCTGCAACCCTCAACAAGTCTAATGCTCTCCTTGCGTCTCCATGCTCTCTCGCAGCAAAAGCAGAACATTTAGCAATAACTCCTTCTTCCATTACCCCTTTTTTAAACGCAATCTCTGCCCTAGTCTTTAAAATCCCCTGAAGTTGAACAGCATTATAAGGTGGGAAAACTACTTCCTCTTCCCCAAGGCTGCTCTTCACTCTAGGATCGATATTATCTAAAAATTTTAAATCATTACTTATTCCCACTAAACTGATTTGCGCTTTATTTAACTCTGAATTGAGCCGCGTTAAATTATAAAGGAAATTATCAGAGATTTTCTTTACAGCCTGATCCACCTCATCTAAAACTAAAATTATTAGGTTATTATCTACCTCAATAAGCTCAATAAATTTGTTGTATACCTGATCTGTGGGTAAACCAGTTGCAGGAACACTCCCCCCAAATTTTTTAACTAATTCGGCAAGAATCCTATATTCCGTATCAGCTACTTTCCTCATTTTACAGTTAATATACTCAATTCTTAGTTCAAAATCTTTTTTTACCATTCTCTTAAGCATCTCATTTTTTACATATTGTATAGAAAGAGTTTTCCCAGTTCCGGTCTGGCCATAAACAAAAAGATTACTAGTCCTCTCACCCCTTAAAGCTGGTGCTAGTATCCCCGCAACCTGCTCTATCTGCTTATCTCTATGAGGAATCGCATCAGGATTATAGTTTGTTTGTAACACAAACTTATCTTGAAACAAACTATGATTAACAGCTGAATCAAAAATTTTATCTAATTTACCCATCTTTTTACCTCTTATTACCAACAAGCAAAATTCTTAAAACAACTGTTTTTATAAACTTTTGTATCGTCCAACATACAGTTAACTCCCACACCCCTATTTCCTGTAGAACTCAAATAACAAAATCTTTCAATCGTCGGGATTTATCTTCATTTTAGAATTACAACTTCAAAATTTACAAAAAAATCAAGGGCTACTTTT
>JBDRJD010000033.1:0-2456 GCA_043815245.1 archaeon | reverse complement strand
TATCTATACAAAAAGATACGCAATCGTTCTCATTTGGAACTTCTACATTATTTGCAGCATCAACTGACCTGCAACAAATATAGTGCCAGCCCTCTTCAAATGTTTCTTCCCAATCTTGGCTGTACCAATCTTCTTCTTTTTCATTAAAGGCTCCATCTTCAGCAACCGCATTTTCAAAAGTATGATAATAGTCTTGGTCTGGACTGGTTCTATTCCATTGTCCATTAACTACACTGCTCTCGCTATCTTCTGCATCTCCATTAATATAGAACTTTCCATCTTCACTAAAATAAATTGGATTAGAATCAAAGTCATATTCATTATGGGAATACTTTTGCTCTAAAAAATTAATATTACAGTCAGGAGCAGTTGTATCTCTCGGAGCACAGAACGCACCTATTGGTAGTTCATCAGGAAAAATATTATCATCTGCAGCAACTAAAACAAAGGTATTAAGTAAGATTAATACTGTTAGTAATAACACACCCACTTTTTTTCCATTAGTCATGAAAAAATTACAACGCAATACTATATAAATATTATTGCGATACTAACTATAATTTTTTTTATCACTAAGAACCAATACCAAATTATTTTTTACTCTTCCTTACATAAGAAACAATTAAAGCAGCGACAATAATCACTACTAAAAGTGCAATTATAAACGTCCAGCTACCTACTTTTCCTCCAAGCCCGATTACAGCCCCCAATAATCCAGCTCTTCCTTCTTGTGCAGCTGGCTCTTGTAAAGTTCCTTCTTCAAATCCATCATCGTCCCCTAAATTGCTTCCTCCAACTCCTTCATTGGATTTATTTTGGCTAATTAATATACTCCCTCCACCGCCCCCTCCTCCACCACCTCCACCTCCACCGCCCCCACCATCATTATTATCTCCTACTGGCTGGCAAACTCCGCAATCTTCACTGCAACTTGAGCAAGATTCTCCCCTTATCAGTATCACAAACTCCATTGCCACAGTAACTTGGATCTACTGTGAAGCTTACTGTATTAGTGCCAGT
The DNA here is from genome assembly GCA_043815245.1 of archaeon. Classification (GTDB taxonomy): domain Archaea; phylum Nanobdellota; class Nanobdellia; order Pacearchaeales; family GW2011-AR1; genus JBDRJD01. The sequence continues at coordinate 1,436 of JBDRJD010000033.1, read as the reverse complement.
TACAAAAACATTATTTAGTGCTAGTACAGTCAAATCATTCTCTCCTTCTAATGCTGTAATAGTAATATTAGGTGTAAATTGTTCTAAAGATCCACCATTTAAAGAATACATCCACACAAGAATTGTCTGATCAGCTGAAACTTCTAAAGGAACTTTCAAGCTGTAATAGGTAGTTTGAATAGGAGAAACAATAGTAATTGCGGGAGGATCAGTACAAATTCCACAGTCTGCAGTGCATTCAGAGCAAGTTTCACCGCCTATACAGTAGCCGTCTCCACAGGTCGTAGTAGTAGCTACATTGAACTCAGTTAAGGCATTATTTTGAAAAGTAGTATCAGGAAAAACCCTCTTCCCTCCAAGGTAGAATACTACTGTTTGTCCGTTCCTATCTCCATCAGGATCTTCTACATAGAATATATTAGGATTAAAGCCGTACTTGCCATCTAAGACAATACTAAAATACTCATCTCCTTCTGATACTGCTTTTAATAAGTTGTTATTTACAGGCTGTCCATTAACAGTCACAGTTCCATAGAATTGGTGCGGAACTCCTGGAATAGCACTTACAATGCCAGCTACAAGCATTGCCGTTAAAAATAATAAAATTAACTTGTTTTCCATCTTAGCCTTCAAACATTTTTAAGTATGCTTTTAAACATGCTTCACTGCAATATACTTCTGAATCTCCTTTAACTCTTACACCCTGCCTTATTATCTCATAACAAACAGGGCATTCTGTATCTTTATCTAATGTTACTTCTTCTAGATTCATTACATCAACGGCGAGGATACCACTGCTTTAAAGCAGGGAGGAATCGCCGTCCTCCAATAAATTTAATTCTTTTGAATAATTAATATGAGGAGCCGAGATACTCGGCTCTTCGAAACTAAAAGTAAAGTTAGCGTGAGCTGTGTCTCCCGTTAGCTTAGGAGATAAAAAATGGATTTGAAATCTAGGAAGCATAGCTTCGGACAAAATGCTTTCCATTTTGTCTGGAAAATTAAATATGCTAAAGACCCCTTTAAGTTTTATGGCTTGAGGATGGATTGTGAGTTCTTTTTGAGGCAAGTGGCTTACAGGAAAGGGTTCAAAATTTATGAACTCCACGTTGCTGTTGACCACATCCATTTGTTTGTTGAGATGCCTCCAACCATGAGTGTTAGCAAGGCTCTTCAGTTGTTTAAAGGATACAGTTCCTTTCAACTTTTCAAAAAACATCCCTGGCTGAGAAATCACTTTAGAAAAGGACATTTCTGGAGTCCTGGAAAATTCTTTAGGAGTGTTGGGAATACAACTAGTGAAGCTGTTGAGCATTACATTAGCTCTTCCCAACCTTGGGTTTGTTAGTTTTAACATTTTTTTATGTTGATACCTCGCGCTTTAGCGCGGGGTCATTCATCTTAGTCTAAATTTGTAATAAATAAAGGTTTAAGAA
>JBDRJD010000032.1:0-2708 GCA_043815245.1 archaeon | reverse complement strand
ATGGAACACAGATTGTAGTAAAGGGGATATGAATTATGTTGAGAATGTTTTAGCAAGAAAAAATAAAGTTATTAGTTTGTTTCCCGAATGTGCTTGATTCTAAACAATTCTTAAAAAATGCAAGTGTTAGGATTCAGTTCGCTTCGCTCTCGGCTACGCTGAATACAAATTGCTCCATAATCTGCATAAACTTCTAGGGTTCGAATCAAATTAATATGCGGGTGTTAGGAAAGCTCGCGAGCCCACTCAAAATCAAGGGCGACTTTATGGTTTCGTGAACATCGCTCGTCGAACCTTAGGTTTTCATCAAATAATAAAATGCTATCTAAAGATAGCATAGATGCGGGTGTTAGGATTCGAACCTAAGTAAGCACTAAGCTAACAGGTCCTAAGCCTGTCCCGTTTGACCACTCCGGCACACCCGCCTAAGTTTTGTAAATAATTCTTGTATAAAAAGTTTCTTATTTGCTGAGCTGTAAAGTAAACGTCACCTAAAAGAGAAGATTTTCAGTTTCGTAAACAACCCCTCTCAATTCAGGGGTGAGTGGTTGGAGGAAAGCCGAAGAGGCTTCGGGGGCGAGCCGGAAAATTGCTTATTCAACAAGGCTTGACTGCTATAAATTTAATACTATCCACTTTTCCTTCAACTGCCTTAAGATATTCTTCGTTAGGAGCAGGAGTGAACTCTTCTCCTGGACAAATAGTCATTGCCCACAACTCTGCCCCGCTGAAGCTATGACGATCTACTATTTTAATATCTCTAAAACCAGCTTTCTCCAATATTCTCAAATAATCTTTCTCATCCATAGCTCCTCCAACAATCCCCGACCAGGTTAATCGAAAGTGTTCTCTTGCCTCCGGAGACACTTCTTCCCTATAGACAATATCTGAAATAGCAAGCCTGCCACCTGGTTTTAAAATTCGAAAGATTTCTCGGTAGGCAGCCTCTTTGTCAGGAGTTAAAATGAAAACGCAATTGGATATAACCAGATCAGCAAAGTTATTTGGCAGGTTTAGTTTCTCAATATCTTCAACCAGGAGTTCAATCTTTCTATCCTGAAGACCGGCTTGAATTATAGCTTTCTTTGCCCATTTAATCATGTGGGGGGCTAAATCAACTCCGATTACCTTTCCATTAGAGCCCACCTTATGAGCTGCCAAAATAACATCTATACCTCCACCACAACCTAAATCTACTACCACTTCTCCGGTTTTAAGATCTCCAAAGCTTACTGGATTGCCACAACCCGCAGCTATATTAAGAGAGATTTCTGGCTCTAGCGCAAGCTGTTTAGCAGTATACAGTGACCTAACTTGTTTCCTTCTAATCGGGCAGGGATTCCCCTTGAGAGCATATTTTTCGGCGAAATTCCCGTAACGACTAGCAACGAGATTCTTAATCTCTTCATTTGTCATCTTTTTGGATTTTTCTTTAACTTTAAAAACCTCTTCAGCCCAAGAAAGCTTCCCTATACCCACAAGTATGGCACTCTGGCAATAGGCTTCAGCGTCTTTAATCGCCATACCATGGCCAAGTGACCAATCACAACATCTTTGATAAACCTCAGCCGCTTCTTTTTTGACCAAATTCCAGTGCTCCCAAATTTCTTTTTGGGGTATATTGTATTTCTGAGCTAATTTCTTAAATTCGTCCTCGAATTTTTTCATCAGTGCTTGGAGCTCTCCTTCCTCACACTCTTCCTTAACTTTTGCCTTGAAACCCGTCTCTTCAACCACTTCAATTAGTTGCTTATTAGTCACTTTGTCAGCCTCTATTTCAATCTCAGCTATACCTCTCTTGGGACAGGTAGAAGCTTTCTTAACTCCCTTAACCTTTAACAAAGCCTCCTTTACCTCGTCAGCACAGCAAAGGGTATTCATCCCCTCAATTTTTAATGTGACTTTTTCCATCTTATCGTCTCTTTTTATTGAGCTTTAGTTCTTTATAAAATTTCCTTTTCAAGCGGCGAGCCCCCGAATTTCTGCTAACAACTATTAAGCGAGATAAATGTTCGTTTAATAGCCTAAATTGGGACATAAAGACTTGAAAACAACGCAAATCTATACCCATGTAGCGAACAAAGATATTAAGAGACTTGCGAATTTACTTTAGTTTTCATGAAAACTTTGTTTTTAAGAAGAATTATCAATAATCTAGTTTGCTGCTTAATCTGATCAAATCCAGCCATCTATTTTCACCTAGGACTAAATTAACTCCTGCTTTTTCGCATGGGACTTCATTAGTAGTCGAATGATTTTCTATAAAGTTATGCTGAATGACTATTGCATTCATTAAAATCGGAGCAGACCATAAGGCCTTTAAGCCCCTAAAACCAAGAACCCTATCCTTGATTTTCATAAAGACGGTTTCAATCCTATAATTATGAATTCTTGTTGTTTGATAATTTTGTATCTTGTGTTCTACGGCCAACCATCCAATCTTGTTGGAGTAGAACATTTTTCTAAATGCTCTTGGATAGAACATTCCTGCATCAGTTTGAATATACTTTGGCTTTCCTTTGACTATTGCTTTCTTAAGAAACTCCTGCGCTTCAATTGGATTAGCAGACAAACTATAATGCACTCCTGTAATTAGACGAGTATCCCAATCAAGACAACACCAAAACCTATCTTTTCTACCTTCGCAATCAACCATTGTTTCATCAGCATAGAAACTACTGCCGGGATTATAGCCTTGCTTCTCTATG
>JBDRJD010000031.1:0-18022 GCA_043815245.1 archaeon | reverse complement strand
GGTGGTGGCAGATGTCACCGCCGGCGGGGGGGGCGTCGGTGGGGGGGCCGCGGTGGTGGAAGAAGTTCCCGCCGGAGCGGGGGGAGTAGTAGGGGTGGCAGCGGTGGTGGAAGAAGTTACAGTGGGAGTGGGGGAGGAGGCGGTAGAAGTTATAATCGTAGTAGTGGGGAGAGGAAAGACTACAACAAGAGAAGTGGCAGCGGAGGCAGCAGAAGTAGTGGTGGAAGAGGCTATAGCAGAAGTAGTGGAAGCAGCAAGGGAAGACCATCTAGTAATTATAGAAAAAGAAGATAACTTACTAAAATTTAAATATTCTATGTCAGAAATGCTAAGCGAAAACCACATCCTTTAGGACTTCAAAAATTAAAAATTTTTGACGGTGCTCAGAATCCTAGATTCTGACATGTGGTAACACTCAGAAACTTTTTGATTTCTAATTCTAAGTAATGAAATTTATTAAAGTAAGTAACTACCATTCTGCTCGCGCTAGAATATTACAAATTGGTAAAATAGACCGCGAGGGTTTTGTTGTTCCTAAATACTCTCCTAAAAACTATCCCCACTACCCTGGCTGCTGGCATAACAACAAGCCTTATCGACCCCTAGAAGCGGTGCAAATTACTAGGGAAGGGAATGGTTCAGGATTGATTACGCTTGTGTTGCCCACCAGGTTATTAGAAAAGAATCAAGGAGAGTCATTTAAAAATTACCAACAGAGAATATTAAAAATTGCAGAACAAGTAAATCAAACAGGAAAAAAATAAAAAATAAAAAATAAAATTTTAGCGTTTCTTTTTCTTTATTGGTTTAGCAGCTTGCTTAGCTTTCATGCCTTCACACCACTTGCACTTGACTCCAAACAAAGCTACAAGTAGTACAACTATCGCAGTTATTGCTAACACCCACTGAGTAGTTGCTGGTGAAGCAACATCCCAGACAGCAAATACAAAAGTCACTACTGCTGCGATTACTAACAGTATATTAGCGCATGTCATTATTTTTTACCTCCTTTTTTTACATAAACATACCAGTATACGGCACTGACAAATATACTCCCCCCAATAATATTTCCAATTGTTACAGGAATCAGATTTTTAATAAAAAAAGCACCCCAGCTAATTCCACCATCCAAGAAAATTCCCATTGGAACAAAGTACATGTTAGCAACACTATGCTCATAACCCAGTGCAACAAAAGCCATTATCGGGAATAGGATTCCAAATATCTTCCCACTTATCTCATCTACCTCTCCAGAAGCAAATGCAATGGCTAAAACAACTAAAAAGTTGCATAAAACTCCCCTCATTAAAGCCTCAATCCATGTTAAACTTATCTTAGACTGGGCAATAGCAATTGCTCTTTCTGCAACTGCCCCGGTAACTAACCCTGAGTGATACATAATAAAAACCATGATTAAGCTTCCAATAAAATTACCAATAAAAACCCAAACCCAATTTTTTAGTAGCCCCCTCCAAGTAGATTTTTTAGCTAATGCACTTATCACAATGAGGTTATTTCCTGTAAATAATTCTGATCCTGCAAAAACAACCATCATCAAACCCACAGAAAACACTATCCCCCCTACCAAACTAATCATCCCTATAGATTCTCCAAGTAAAATATCTTGGGTCACCGCTGTAAAGAGTGCAGATCCAATAGCAATAAAAATCCCAGCCATTACAGCAAGGACTATCAGCTTATTAACTTTCAACTTTGTTTTTGCAACTCCCACTTTAACTAAATCATTCCATATCTCTGTAGGATCTTTGAAGTCAGGCATTTTTTACCTCCTTTAAAACATCATTCACAATTCCTTCTGGCCAGTTCCTCTTAATCAGCTCCGTTCTTATTACTTCTTTTTCATAACCTTTTATTAACGCTTTTTCAATGTAAGGCTTCAGTAATTTTGTGTAAGGGGTTATTTTCTCTTCTCGCCTCTTTCTTAAAAGAGTAACTATCACCCAAAGAACTGCAAATATAATTACAAAAAGCCAAAACATCCAAAAATAATCCCATGACCATTCCATGTTTTCCTCTTTTATATACCATGGGAAATTGACTATAAAAAGTTAACTTTAAATATGCCCTAAAACAGCTGATGATATGATTAAACGTACCGATCTTTACTTAATAAGGTCCCCCCTTATAGAAGCAAACACCTTTGACAGATTAAGGCAAGTTGCAAAAACAGAACGTGCAGACCGCCCCTATAACCCTCCCTCTCATTCAAATTCCCCCCCTTATTTCAGGCAGCCCGATACTGGAGACGAATTCCTTGGAATAGGACTTTTGATTGATGCTACCGCTTAACCAGCATAGGCAAAATTTCTTTCCTTATAGTTGCTTTCACTTGCCCTCATCACATCAGAATGCTGATTCATCATACCGTCAAATCTCCCCACATCATCTGGATTAGGAAAGCACTTTCTTAATCCAATATAATCTTCCATAGAATTTCCAGAAACAAAACCAGACCTTTTAAAATGCTCTCGCTCATTCTTTATAACTTGAGACATATCGTGGAGCACTCTATCTGACCCTATTTTTCTTGGGCAAATATCGCACTTTAAATTTCCATTAGGTTCAAAAGGACACTTATGCTCCTCAAGTAATCCGCTTGTCATAATCCCTCTTTTAATTATTGATTAAGAGATTATACGTTTTTATACTTATCGTTAACACGATTAACTTAAGATTTATAAAGAGGTTCGTTTTAAATAAAGGAAGCTACAAATAAACCGTAGCTGTCTTTGAGAATGGATAAAAATGAGGCCGTAGAAAAATTAAAAACTGAGTTAAAGCTAAAAGGATTTTCAGAACTAACTGTTAAAAATTATACCTACTTTATTAAAAAATTCCTTTCTTCAACTGAAAAGCCTATGGATGAACTAAATGAAGAAGATGCTAAAACTTACCTGGCTTCTTTAATTGACAATAAATCCAGGGCAACGCTTTCTCTAGTCGCTTCTTCAATACGTTTTTTCTATAATCTCCTCGGAAAACAAATTGGGCAGATCTCTCTTCCAAAAAAAGAAAAAAGGCTGCCTGTAGTCCTTACAAAAGATGAAGTTAAAAGTATAATTGAATCCTGCGATTCACGAAAGTCAAAACTGATGCTCTCCTTACTTTATTCTTCTGGACTTAGAGTCTCAGAAGTTGTGAACTTAAAAAAGCAAGACATAGATTTCTCTGAAAATGTAGGCTGGGTGAGGCGTGGCAAGGGAAGGAAAGACCGTATTTTTACTGTTTCAGAAATCTTAATCAGGGAGATTCAGCACTATATAGGAGAAAACCCAGATAACGCCTACTTATTTTCAAAATCAAAGCCCCTTACTACTAGAAATATCCAGAAAATTATTCAAAGCACTACAAGAAAAATGAATATGTCCAAAAAAGTTACCCCACACACTTTAAGGCATTCCTTTGCAACTCATCTTTTAGAAGCTGGAACTGATATAAGAGTGATACAAGCAATGTTAGGCCATGAAAACCTTGCGACCACTCAGATCTACACCCATATTTCCCAAGATCAAATTAAGAAAGTTAAGAATCCTTTTGATGATTTATGAGTCAGAAAAATTTCCTTCTACAGAATTAAGTTTTCTACTAATCTCTTCGATTCGCGGGACTCTAACTTTAAAAGCATCTCCCGGCTTTGAATCTAAAACCGCGTCGAGAAAGTCCTGTAATCTTCTCTGAGCAACTAAATAGGTTATACCCCCCTGATTAACACTTATAACGCCTCTATCACTGGACTTAACAATAGTGTCTAGTATTTTTTCTTCCAAGGGCATTTTAGAAAAAGGGGAGTAATCTACGCGAAAAACCAATTTTCTCCTTATTCTTTCTTGATAGTCCTCCCTTAAACTTGCAACTGGAATGTGCACTAAGAAATAATTCTTAAGAACTTCACTATCTAAATAAACATCCGGTTCAAATATTTTCATGCTGGATCACTTTGTTTTCTGTAATTATTTCATAAATTTAATGGCGCTTAATGATTATCTTATGTCAGAAATGCTAAGCGAAAACCACATCTTTTAAGATGTGGATGAGCATTTCTGAGCATCCTAAAGTTCCAACAAACCACACCTTTTAAGGTGTGGTAAACTCAAGGAACTTTTTGATTTTAACAACTTTATGACTTCTCTTCCACACATTCCTTAGCTCTCTCAATTCTCCATTGAAAAAATTTTATCTCCTTACTTGTGGCTTTTCTTACCTTCTCCCTTCCAAGGTCTTTTTTCTCTAATAAATCCTCAGTAATTAACCTTTCCATGACCTCTGATTTTGTTATGTAACTAACTTCATATGGTCCTAAAAACATAGTTCTAGCAGCTCTCTCCTTTTTGATAACATAATTCACGTTTTGTACTGGTTCTGGTCTTGGATCATGTAAATCTCTAATAATTTTCTTTCTAACCAAGTTCCCAGGAACTGAAACTACATAAATTGGACTTTCCATTTTAGAACTAACGATAAGACTTCTGCCTTCTTGCTCTGGCCTTTGAATCCCCCGGCTTATTAGGCTCTTTTCTTCTTGTATCTGCAACTAACAGATTTCTGTCATAAGCTAGAAAAGCTTTTTTCAGTTCAGCAGATTTAGTAGCTGCAAATAAAGCCCGCGCAATTGCTAATCTAGCTGCTTCTACTTGTCCCTCATGACCACCCCCGACCACCTTTACAGAAATATCATACTTTATCTCCTTTAAAATTTCCTTTGCAATTCTAAGTGGCTCTTCTATTGCCAATCTTCTTGTAAAATCTAAATATGTATAATCCTTATTATTAATAGTAATCTTACCTTTTCCTTCCTTTATTGTGGCTTTAGCTACCGCTCTCTTCTTCGCTCCTGAAACTACAATATTTTTAATCATTACTCTTCCCCCCACGCATTAGTTTTGAAATCTCTTCAAGTTTAACTCCTTTATTCTTCCTTCCTGATTTCACCTTCTTTTGCTCCTTATACTCTTCTGGCAAGCCATTATAACATCTAATTCTCTTCATTGCATCCATGCCCCTGCCCTTCCTATGGGGGAGCATACCTCTGACTGTCCTTTTTAGAATTCTTTCAGGAGAACTTAAGATTGTTGGACCTTTTTGTGAACTTCCACCCTTTCTTCTTAAAACCATATAATCATCCACTATCTTCTTTTTATTTCCAGTTACAATAATCTTCTTTGCATTTACAACCACCACTTCCTTACCTATTAAAGCCTGCTTTGCAATAAAACTCGACAATCTTCCCAAAGTTGCATTTTCCCCGTCTATTATCATTTTCATTTTAGAATTTTCACTCCCTGAAATTTTGGATTTACTTTAAACTCCTCTAAGATACTCACAACCTCGCACTTTTTATCTTTTAATTTTTCTCTTGCTCTTTCAGAAAATGATAATGCCACCACCCTTATTTTTTTACTTGCTTCTCCTTCACTTAAAACCTTTCCTGGGATTAAAACCGTATCTCCCTCTTTGGTTAATTTATCAATCTGGCCTATATTCAAACTTGAATTTTTTCTAACAGGACCTGAGATCAGGCCAGCAACTTTCACCCAAGAATCATTTTTCTTCAGTTTAAGCATAGTTTCGACTATTTCAGGATTTGTTTTTTTCTTAAACTTCTTCTCAATTCTTGTTTTTGATGTCATTTTCTGAAATATTTTATTAAGGGTCCTAGGGGAAATTTGGTAAGAAAACCGTTAGGTGTTCTTATGCGGGAGGAAGGGTTCGAACCTTCGCAGGCACTAAGCCACTGGGACCTTAACCCAGCCCGTTTGACCGCTCCGGCACTCCCGCTCAAATTTACGAGAATACCTGTGTTTAAAGTTTTTTACTTTTTGATTATTTTTAAGTTATCCTTCAAAGCATCTATAGATTTTAGCAAAACATCCTTTGCTTCTAACTGTCCCCAAGACTCAACAAAGAAAACAATCTCCTTACTTGGTTTTACCGTTATTGCATTCTTCCCATGAGTTTTACAAGATTCAATACATGCCTCACACAAATCACACTTCCAGATTTCTTTTTCATCTATTGATGGTTTTTTCTCACCTTTAATTAACCCATGAGGGCAAGCCTCGATACACTCTTTGCAACTATCACAATCCTTATTAATTTGTACTTCTGCAAGGTTTCTGTAGTATATCAGTCCAGGAGAATATTTTGCATGATCTACTCCCTTACCAAGTGTAGCACTTGCAACTAATTCAAGCTCTTGATTTTCTGCAAGAATAACTATTGGTATCTTATCATAAACTATTTTAGCCTTTCCCTTCAAATCTCCTGAGTAAACTGTCTTCGGACCTTTCAGAGCAATCTTAAGCTGGACCGTACATTTCGCGCATCCCTTCCCCTTGCAAGTGCATTTTTCTTTTAATGTAAATGTTTTATCAGTAACCAAAGGGACCAGCCCTAGCCTATGGGCAATTATTTCATCATATAAAGCAGAATCATTCTTAAAAATCTCTACCTCTTCTACAGCTAAAATCGGGACTTCTAAAGCAGACCTTCTGATAGCATTTGCTAAGGATTCATCCATCTCGCTAAAGAAGGTTACCTTATCTTTGCTTTTTTGTATTATTTTCATCTTATTTAATGTAACTTATAAAATTTTTTGGCTTTTAAAGCTTGTTATTTAAACTCTTCTTCCCCTCCTTCCGCCTTTTTTCTTTGGACCTCCCCTTGGAACCTTTGTTGTGTCAATTATACTAATTATCTTAATCCCCTCTCTACCTAAACTCTTTATTGCTGCATGCGCCCCCGGCCCCGGAGCAGGATTGCCAGTTTTAGCTTTAATCCTCACATAAAGGTTTGCAATCCCTGCATCTTTAGCCACCTCAGCAGCTTTTTTAGCCACAAACATAGCCACAGTGGGGTTTGCCTTCAATCTATCATGCTTTGTTATCTGACCTCCGCTAACCCTCGAAATTGTGTTTCCTGACAGGTCTGTTATATGAACTATAGTATTATTAAATGAAGTAAAAATATATGCAATTCCAGTTTCCTCATTCTTGCTTTTTTGTAACATCTTTCTTCTCCTTTGTTTTAATTTGTTTTAATACCTGTATTTTGCTTTCTTCTTCAACTTTTACGATATAACTGGGAATATTAACCACGCTTCCGTTAATTGTTACATTTTTATGGACAATTAACTGCCGAGCGGCATTTGGAGTTGGAGCTAATCTTTTTTCTGAGATTACACTTTGTAACCTTCTCTTTAACCAATCTTCTTTATCCAACCCAAGAACATCAGAAATTTTATCTGCTTTAATTCCTATTTTTCCAAGCTTTTTATACAGCTTCTCTTGATCTTCAGTACTAGCAGTGATAAGTTCTTTTGCCTGTCTTCTTACTTTTCCAACCGCTGATTCAGCTTTCCATATCTCCCTTTTACTCTTCAACCCGTATTTTTTAACCAAGCCATCCTCCGTCTCAATCCTGGCCTTATCAAACATTTTTTTGGGCCTGTTAAACCTTTTCTTTTTCCTTATCCAAGTCATTTTATAATCCTAATCATCTCCATTTTATCCTTTCTTCCCCTTCTTAGATTTCTTTAACACCCCTACAGCCTTGTTCTTTCTAAAATGACCCCTTGTGCTCTGCCCTCTTACAGGCTGCCCTAGCGCATGTCTCAATCCCCTGTAACTTCTTATTTTCTTCAATCTCTTTATATCAAACTCCTTCCTCAAATCAAGGTCAGTAGTACTAAGATGTTTTGTGTCTCCTGTATCCAGATCATTTCTTCTATTCAGCATGAACTTTGGCAGTTTTGGCTCTTTTATAAATTTAGCTATTTTTTCAATCTCATCTTTACTTAGTTCAGAGATTCTCTTATTCCCATCCAGCTTCAAAACATTACACAAAGCATTTGAAAAGCTCCACGAAACTCCCTTTATCCTTGTTAGCCCCACATAAACTTTTTTATCCCCAGGTATATCTGTTGAAAGAATTCTAACTAATATCTCTTCTTTTCTTTCTCTAGGAACGTGTTTTTGCATTTTATTTAACAAATAATCCATGCCTTTTTATTTCCAACAGCTCTTCTGAGATTCTTTTCTCTACAGCTTTTTTTGGATCCGGCAAAGAAGGAATTCTTTTTTTCATATCTTCAAAACTTGCAAATTCCTTTTTCTCTCGCTCTTCCATTATCTCCTTTGTATGTTTTTTTCCAAATCCTGGTAAGAGTTCAATTTGGTGAAGCCTCGTATTTATTGCCTGAGCCTTGTTAAAAAAGTCTATAAACCTTTTCTCATCTTCCTTTAATAGCCCCTCTATAAAATCCTCCAGCTGCATTTTAGCTGTCTCTGTAATTTTATCCTTAGGAAGCCTTCCCAAGATATAGTATATTTTATCTCTTTTCCCAGGGCCTATATAGACCTTTTCCTTTAGCTTTAATTCAACTCCTTTCCTTGGAACTAGTTGCAAGAGCGTTAAATTCTGAACACCTATAGCTTGAGCTACAGGGACCATCTTTCCCTCCAACGGATAGCCGTATGGTAGGTAGTCTAATACAATCACAAATTCTTCCTTTTCCATTTTCCTTATTTGCTATTTTTAATAATTTCAAGTATGCTGTTGATCTCATTCTCATCTAAGCTTACCTCTGTAAAAATCTTGTTTAAGTCCACTTTGTCTTCCGGCATTAAGTCAATTATCTTCACTATATGCTCGTCTTTGATCTTGATGTTATCCATCTTACTAATACTTTCTCTAATCTTCTTAGCTAGCTCAGGCTTGATTTTGCTGAACTTCTTTATGTAAGTCTTTACGTTCTTGTCTTCCTTACCTTCAAGTATCTCTTTCACTTCAGGTAAACTTAAGGGGGTGCTTTCTTTTATCATTTTATTTTAACTTCTTTAGGTGTATAGCGTTTATTATAAACCTTTTCTCCTTGTTATTATCCTTAATTTTGACAATATAAGCTTTTCCCCTGATACCTTCTATCACCCCCGTATCTCCCTGGATTCTTTGCGGAAAACCCGCCTTTACACTAGATTCTCGCGTAACTGCTACCCTATCCCCCTTATTTAACTCCTTAAAGTATTCACTAAGCTTAATCTTGCCTTTTTCTCTTGTTTTTTTCTTTATTGATCTTGTCATCTTCTTCTTCCATGAATCCTATGTTCTGCTTCATGAAGCAAATTTTCCAAAACTTCAGCCAATACCGCGAACAGATTATAGTCCGAGGCTGTTGAGTTTAGTATCTTATTTCCAGTCTTAAGGCTAGCATTAATCTGGTGCAGGAACATTTTCCCACGTCTTGACACTTTTAGCTTAATTTGTATATACTCATAGTCACATTTTAAACTTATCTTATAATTGTAGTTGCTGATAATATTGTCCACAATTGCCCTTTCAGCTGGTTCTAAGTCAAATCCAGATAGTAAAATCTGTCCCCCAGTCTTCTTTGGTGTTGTCATCTTAAATCTTACTAAAGTTTAAGAGGCAAAAATTTTAATTTCTGTCATCTTATACTAGTTACAGAAAGAGTTTTTCGCTTTTTAAATCTTGTGCAAGCTTATTTTCTGATACTTTCTCTCAGTTCATCGTTGACCAATCCTTGATATAAGTCCCCCTTATTCTTAGCTTCATCCATATTCTGAATTATTGCCCTGAACATTTTAGGACCCCAAACCCCCACCCCGCACTTGTCACATACATCTACAGCACGCTCGTCAGTAATTTCACAGTTACAATACACACACCTCTTTGCCATCAATATTTAGAACTTATTTAGTTTTTAAACTTATCTGTGATTTACTCAATAATATCATATTCACTTCCTAATTCTTCCACACTATACGCTCTAAGTCCTTCTTTAAAACTTTCAATTTTAATCATCTTACTCATACCTCAACGCATCAACAACATTAGTTTTAGCTGCCTGCCTGGCCGGAAGAAATCCAAATAAGCTGCCCACTCCAAATGAAAAAGCCAAGCTTCCTGCAACCAGCCATAAAGGATAATCTACTTGTAGCAAAGTAGTTCCTAGTTGTGTAAAAGCAATATACTGGATAAGCTCCCCAATTACCACTCCAAGCAGTACTCCGATTATTCCTCCAACAAGCCCAAGCATCCCAGATTCAATTAAAAATACTTCAAGAATATCTTTATTCTGCGCTCCAATAGCTTTCATCACTCCAATCTCCTTAGTCCTTTCAAGCACAGAAGTATACATTGTATTTGCAATCCCAATTCCCCCCACTAAAAGAGATATAGCAGCAATTCCAGCAAGAAAAGTTGTAACAATACTTAAAATATTTCCAAAACTTTCTAACAGTTCTTCAGGTGTAAGAATTGTAAACGTCTGCGTTTTTTCAGTTTCTCCTCTTTCCTTTCTTAAGTCGCTCTCAATCCTGTTTGCAACTTCATTAATATCCTCACCATCTTGCACCTGCACCATTATGAAGTCTACTCTTTCTGGAATATTAAATAAAATTCTGAAAGTATCTAAGTCCATCATAATTGACCGATCATCATCAGGGTTACCAATTAATTTCAATATCCCCTTGGCCTTAAACTCTTCATCATTAATCGTTACCTTGTTACCAATGTCAACTTCCTTGCTGAGAGCCCTTCCTGTTTTAAACCACTGACCAAGTAACAACTTGCCACTATCCCCCTTTTCTAAAAGCTGCCCCTCTTCAGCTTCTAAACCCCCCATTTCAAGAAAAACATCCTGCCTGTCTAGGGGAAGACCCCACACAAGCATATACCTAGTCACCCCTCTAAATTCTACTTTTGCATTTCCAGCTACAAAATAGGAATAATCTTCAACCCCCCTAACTTTTTCAATTGTTTCTACATCCTTCTCAGTAAGGATGTCCCCCCCTACACTTCCAGGGGGTCCAAGAAATCCTGTATTTGGCTGAACAAATAACTTGTTCCCTCCAAGCTGCTCAAACTGATCTAATACTGCTCCCTGCAATCCAACCGACAAGCTGATTAAAACAAAAATTGTAGCAATCGAAATAAAAATTCCAATCATTGTAAGCCACGCCCTTAAGCGTCTTCTTCTTATGTTCTTTATTGCTAACTTGAAACTTTCTGTTATCATTTCTATCCTCGCAGGGCCTCCACTGGATTTAATCTTGAAGCCTGATAAGCCGGAAGAATTCCTGCAAGCGCTCCAACTAAAAATGAAAACAAAATTGCTCCAATAAGTAAAGGATAAGATACTGCTACCTGAAAAAGAGGATTCCCTAAAGCACTATTTGCTAGATTTGCTGCAAGTACCGCCGCCCCCAAACCCGCTAATCCTCCGATGATTCCCCCCACCAGCCCAAGCATCCCAGATTCAATTAAAAAAATCCAAAGAATATCTTTATTCTGCGCTCCAATAGCCTTCATCACTCCAATCTCCTTAGTCCTTTCAAGCACAGAAGTGTACATTGTATTTGCAATCCCAATCCCCCCAACTAAAAGAGATATAGCAGCAATCCCTATAACGATTATATTAATTATATTAAGAACATTATTCACAGCTTCTAATGACTCTATTGGTGTCTGAACCGAGAAAGTCTCTTCACCAATTTTTTCATTTCTATCATTTCTTAGAGCTCTTTCAATATCAGAAGCTACTTCCTCAATCTGATTCTTATCCGTAACTTGAACTGCAAAAAAATCATACTCATCTTTAATTTGAAAAAGCTCAACCATATCCTCATGCATCAAATATACCACACTATTCAATTGAAAACTACTTGTCTTTTCCAAAATTCCAACAATCTCATAATCTTTTTTTACTTCTCCTACTAACATTATCTTCTTTCCCAGCAGAAACTGCTTCCCAAATGACTCTGTGTCTAAAAAGTCTCCTCCAAGAATCACCTTCCCCTTATCTCCCCCACTAAACAGCCGCCCTTCAGCTGCCTTTAAGCTAAATCTATCATAAATAAACTCTAAGTCATCTTGATTATCTGGCATATCAATTCCATACCCGAATCCAGATATCCCATTATACTCTAATTGCCCCACTCTTAAAATTCTGGGGATAACCCTTTCCACACCCCTCATATCCCTTATAATCTCTAAATCATTGTCATTTAGTTTTTCTATTACTGTAGAGCCAGGAGGAGCAAATCCTACCCCTTTATTTTGTACAGTTAGAACATCGACAGCTACAGCACCAAACTGTCCAATTACAGCAGTTCTTAATCCTTCTCCAAGCGAGATTAAGGACACAACCGCCATTATCCCAATAAATATGCCGAGAATTGTAAGCCACGCTCTTAATCTCCTCTTAGTTAACTTCTTAAATGCTAGAGAAAAATAATCAGTCATCATGGGAGTTATCCCCCCACTGGAATTAACTTAACCCCAATTCCTTTTTCAATTTCTGCTTTTATTTTTTCTGCTTCTAAAATATCAATATTATCTTCAAGGGTTAAACAAGCAGCAGTATTGCCTTCCACTACAGAAGCAGGAACAATACTTAATTGTATTCCTGGCGCAACTTGGTAACCTAATAGCTGAAACATTGCCCCCCGTCTATCTGAACAATCTTCATCGCCTAACTTAAATATTCGCTTAATAACAGAATCTAATAAATAGACTTCCTTATCTGTTGGATCTCTATCTTTATATAATAGATTATAACTCACAGCTTTTTTAGCTAGATGAGAAACAGTAACCATCTTTACGCTCCATTCTTCTCTTTAGCCTTTTTCTTTTTCATCCTTTTTCTTAAACTTCGGTATATGAACCACAGAACTACCAAAACCACTACTACAGCAATATAAGTTCCAGTTTTACTTCGCTGTATTAATCCTAATTGCAGAGCTTCCTCGCTAGTATAAACATCTACAGGAAGATTTACTAGTTCAACCTGCTCTTTATTATCAAAATCCTTGAAAGTTACTCTAGCTGACAAGCTCGGATTTTTATTTTTAAATATAACATTAAAGCTCGCTATATCTGTGTCATCTGAATCAATATTCCCTATAAAGACCTTATCTGCTGAAAGCAGCTCATAACCTTGCGGAAATACCTCAACTGAAACTGACTTTATACCCCCCAATCCAAGGTTAATAATCTCTAAGGTTATTCTTCCTCGTTGCCCTACAATTGCCGCATCTGTATTGTCTCCTCTAACTTCTACACCAAAATCAACCTCAGTTTCTGCACTTACTCTTAAACCAAAACTTCCAGTTTTTTCTTCCCTCAAATCTGTGTCAAGATTTGTGTACTTTAGAATATAGGGGATATTATAATCTCCCGGAGTTATATCATTGTTTGCTCTTATCTTAAAAGTAGAAGTATCATCATCATCTTCGTCAAGATCATCATAACTTCTTTCTGAACTTCCAACAGCACTAAACGGCACTTCATCCAATAGTAATGCTAAAGAGACACTTTCAATATCAAAGTTTTCATTATTATCCACTTTAATTGTTACTTGCCCATCTTCTCCTGGATAAAGCATGATGTAATCTGCATTTACAACTACAGCAGAAACAAAGTTTAATGTTGCTAAAATTATTAATATGCTAAAAACACTTAAAATTAGTCGCCTATTCATTTTAATATCATTAATATCAACACTATTTAAAGTTTTTTATTGTTACCTTTGAATAGTTAATACAGTTAACCTTACTTGCATGGAGACACTTTAAACTTCTTCCACTTCCCAGAAGCTTTCTTTTCAGAAGATTCTACTACTCCATCTCTTAAAATGTAAAGTGTCCTTGCATATTGCCTTGCAAGCTCTACATCATGAGTAACCATTACAATAGTCTTACCTTTCTTATTTAAGTCTGTTAAAAACTCCATCACTTTTTCCCCCGTCTTAGTATCTAAGTTTCCTGTAGGCTCATCTGCTAAGATGACTTCAGGATCATTTGCCAGTGCCCTTGCAACTGCTACTCTCTGCTGTTGCCCACCTGATAGTTGATTAGGGTAATGATTCACTCTATCATCTAATCCAACTAAACCC
Source organism: archaeon (assembly GCA_043815245.1). Lineage (GTDB taxonomy): Archaea > Nanobdellota > Nanobdellia > Pacearchaeales > GW2011-AR1 > JBDRJD01. Next base: position 4,089 of record JBDRJD010000031.1, on the reverse strand, counting down.
AACAGCTCAACCGCCCTCTCCTCTCGAGCCTCTTTTTCTTCTTTCTGAAATAACATTGGAAGCATAACATTCTCCTTAGCAGTCAAGTTAGGAATCAAATTAAACTGCTGAAATATAAACCCAATCTTCCGCCCCCTAATCTGGGCAAGCTCAGATTCCTCAAGATACTCAATATTCTCTCCACCAAGAAAAATATCTCCTTTAGTAGCTAAGTCTAGCGCCCCCACTAAATTCATCATTGTTGACTTTCCACTTCCACTCGGACCCATAATTGCAACAAAGTCTCCTTTTTCAATGGGGATATTAACACAATCTAGTGCTCTAACTATTGATTCACCCATTTCATAATACTTATTTACACTATCCAGTTTGATAATTTCTTGTGCCATTTCCCTTAGTTTAACTTAACAATAAACCTCTTTTAAATAACTTTCTAATCCACCCTTCCTTCCATTGCTTTAAACACCTTAATATGTTTTTTTAATTCTCTCAACGCCCTGGATTCTTTCTGCCTTACTCTTTCTCTTGTAAGCCCCACTGCCACACCAACTTCTTCAAGAGTATAGGGAGGGATTATATCTTCACGCTTTTTCTTTGTTGCCTTCTTTTTTAACGCTTTTTCTACTAAATCATATCTTTCTGCCAGTTCCTCTACACCATTTAACCCAAATCTTAGCACCAAAATATCCATATCTTCTGGTTTAAGGTATCTCTCCATTTTTTCTTTTATCACATATTCTAAGATTGATCTAGACACCTGTACCTCAGGCCCTTCCACAGCTGTATTTTCTACTAAACTTGCTAAACTCTCTCCATTATCTCCTAACTCCTCATCTAAAGACACAGTCTCGTCTATTACTCGCATAATTTTTCTTATCTTATCCTCTCCCAAGTCAATCACTCCAGCAAGCTCCTCCACTGTAGGTTTCCTTCCCAACTCCTCATATAACCTCTCCCTCACCCCTAAGAGTTTATTCATACTTTCTATCATATGCACTGGAATTCTTATTGTACGCGCTTTGTCAGCTATTGCCCGTGTAATCCCTTGCCTCACCCACCAACTTCCATAAGTAGAAAATTTATACCCCTTCTGATAATCATACCTATCAACAGCCCTCATCAAACCTATATTCCCCTCTTCTATTAAATCTAAAAACCCCAGACCCCTCCCCCGATATTTCTTAGCCACACTAACCACTAATCTTAGATTAGATTTAATAAACGCCATTCTTGCAGCCTCTTTGCCCTTAATATCTTCGCCTGTAGAAAGCTCTACTTTTCTTTTTTTACCTGCAAGCACCATCCCAAGCGCAACCTCATCGTCCCGATTTATCATAGGAGTGCGCCCCATTTCTTTAAGATAAATTCTTACTATATCTTCATCTGTTCCACTAATATCATAATTTCTCCTAACTTCTTCCTTCCTGGTTCTTCTTACCATTTTAAGTTCCAACTCATAACTTCTTATCTTTAAAGATTTTTTGTAAACATAGAAAACCTTTATATATCTCAAGGCACGAGGTATTCTAATGTCAGAAGAGGGATTAGGGTTTATACTCATCAAACCCGACAAAGTCCAGCAAGAAGCCCTAAAAAGGCAAAAGACCTCCCAATCCTTAAAATTTATTGACTGGTGGATTCAAAAGAGCGCCAATAATCCCATTTCTGTTTTTACTGATGTTGGAAATTCTAATAACCACCCAAAAGCAGTTTCTGCTAAGCACATCATTGCAACCCCTGATGGTTTATTACTGGAACAAACTAGGATAGGATTTCAGCTAGAAAACCATACTCTTCATTACTTACTAAAGTCAGATCATGCAGAAGCATCCGGGTCTATATCCGTATCTCCAGAACTTTATAATAGATTTATTGCACATAATGGGAGGTTAACTATCCAAACAAATATCTTCCCAGATATTGCTGAAGAACTGGACATGCCCTTGAATTCTCCAATACTAATTGCCGGAGAAAATTTTAAAGAAGTTCTAATTGAAAGATCTTATCTAATGGTGCATATCCCAGAGTACCTTGAAGAAGAAATCACATCAGGCCCAGGAAGATTTGACCACCTCTCTTTAGAAGAACTTTGTAATGAAAGAGGATGGGACTCTCAAGCAGTTAGAAAAAGGTTTGGCAAAAAAATGTTGGATGTTCATCCCTATATAACCTTCCCTAATAAAGAAACCAATAACGGATATAGGGTTGATGAATTTTCAAAAGTTACTGGAATTCACTTTACTACCACTTATCAACTTTTAAAAGAAAGATGGATAGAATATACTCCAGAATCAAAACAAAAAGGTAAGGGCAAGGTAATCTCTATTGATTCAGCTCTTGCTTTTTCTAAACTAATTGAACTGCTTACAATTGAAAAGAAAAAAGCAACATCTACCTACGAACTCTACCACACTTATCATCCAGATAAAAACCCAGATTCTGAAAGTTTTACCCTCTACCAAGAACTTGCAAACATCTTTGATGGAGAAGCAAGGTTTGGCATAGAAAAAACAACTCTTTGCGACTATCTTGCACGTCCAGAAACTGACCTTGGTATTTATGAGGGATTTGAATTTTTTGAAATAGAATCTGTTGCCGAACAAATTGTCTTTGTAACTCTGGATGAGGCCATTCAACTATCTAACATTGAGCCGGATGTAATTAATTCAGCTATAGAACTTAATCAGCTTAGAAACATGCCTTACTCAAACATAGTTGAATCTGCACTAATTGACAGAGTCAAAGATCTTGACGCGCTTGAGCCAGATAAGGTCTACCTCACAGCCCACTCCTTTATGAAGTACATGCTTTCTTATTTCAGGGAAAGAGGTGATTACGGAATTCCAGCAGACACTCCATAACCTTTAAAAACCTCCTAAAACTTCAATTTAAAATGATAATTCCTGTTAGATGTTTTTCATGTGGAAAGCCAATTGCTCACCTCTGGGAAGAATTTAAGAAAAGAACAGAAGCTGGTGAAAACCCTGGAAAAGTCCTAGATGAATTGGGATTAGAAAGATATTGCTGCAGAGCAGTTTTCTTAGGCCAAGTGGACCTAGTCGAAGAAGTAAGTAAGTTCAAGAAGTTTTAATTCTATATCTCGCAATATAGCCACAATTCTCACACACAACTCTCTTAAAACCTTTTTTTACACTTTTAACTTTAAGTTTAGGAGAAAAGCATTTTTTACAGAATTTTCTTCTCAATTCTTTAAGTTTGATATTAGAGTGCATAGCAATCCTTTTAATTTTCTTAAAGTCTTTTTCAGTCCTAGCTAGGTCTATTAGCTTCAGCAGTTCCTTTTTGGAAACTTTCTGTTTCATCTCATCATAAAAACAATAACCTTTAAAAACCTTCAAAACACTCTAATTTTGAAGACGGCCATAACAGGTTGGAAACACCTGATCTCATTCCGAACTCAGAAGTTAAGCTTCCTGTGTTTATGTGTGTACTCTCCGACAAGAGGGGAAAACTTAAAGCTGTCTTCTTTATTTTTCTAAAAAAACTTATATACTCCTTAAATCTTAGACTTGTAGGCAGGAGCAATCAGTGATTTCAGTTAGACACTTAGGTGTCATCTGATCTGAGTCTCTTGTAGGCTCACTCGCTGATTCATACTGCTTTTAAGGAACTTTGGTTCCTTGCTAACTTAAAGGAAAGTTGGTAAGAAAACCTGGGTGTTTTTATGCGGGGGTGCCGGAGCGGTCAAACGGGCTGGACTCAAGATCCAGTAGCTTAGTGCTTGCGAAGGTTCGAATCCTTTTCCCCGCACTATATTCAGGGGAGATTCAAAGAAACCTTAGTGTCTTTGAGATTATAACTGGAAAAATGATAAAAATAATCTATTTTGTTCACGGAACAACAACCGATAATGAATCCAATATATCCTCTGGGTGGAAAGATGTAGAGTTGTCAGATTTAGGGGTTAAGCAATCAAAAGAACTTCCTTCTCAAATCAAAGATAAAAAATTTGATGTTGTTTTCTGCTCTGATTTAAAAAGAGCAATTGAATCTGCTGAAATAAGTTTTAAGAAAAAATATAAAATAATCCAAGATAAAAGATTAAGGGAGTGTAATTACGGCGATTTT
>JBDRJD010000030.1:0-11442 GCA_043815245.1 archaeon | reverse complement strand
TTCAGCTGAGATAGAAACTTTAGAAGTGGACTTTACAGAATACAGGGGCTTGAAAGTTTTTCCTTTAGCTTTAGCAGTTCTGCAAGACAAGCTGGAAAAGTCTGAAAATTCTGTAAGAGTCATAGGCAGTGTAAACATGAGGGCCTTGGAAGTTTATGATGAAATTAAAAAAGAGTATGATTCAGTTGCAGAAAAAGTTGAAACGCTTACCAAAGAAAAAGAAGAGATTATGAAGATAATAGAAGAAATTGACAAGAAAAAGCGCCGTTCATTTTTAAAAACACTTACTTCAATAAACGACCTTTTTACAAGGAACTTTACACAGCTTTCAACAAAAGGTGAAGCTTTCTTAAACCTTGAAAATAAAGAAGACCCTTTTGCAGGCGGACTCAATATTCTTATTAAAATTGGAAAGGGAAAATATTTTGATGTTACTTCTTTATCTGGCGGCGAAAAAACTCTTGTGGCTCTTTCTTTAATTTTTGCTATTCAAGAATACAAACCTTACTCTTTCTACATTTTTGATGAAGTGGATGCTGCCTTAGATAAGCGCAATTCAGAACGCCTCGCCTCTCTAGTTAAAAAGTACATGAAAACCGGCCAGTATATTATTATAACTCACAATGACATAATTATAACGGAATCAAATGTTCTTTATGGCATTAGTATGCAGGATGGCATAAGCAAGATTTTAAGTCTAGAAGTTTAAACACTTTCAATCCATTTTTCTCTAACTATTCCTAAGGCAATGTCAGAAAAAGGCGATAAATCCATCTTCTTATACCTTATAAGATAGTCTCTCGCAATTAATCTCCTCGCTATTAAATCAAGATTATCCCCTGCATCCTTAACTTCGCTTAAGAAGCCCTGCAAATATTCATCTGCAACTCTTTCTGCAAGACTCGAAGCACCTTTCTCTGCAACATCTATCAATAGCCCTGCAGCTTCTTCAGAAAATATAGTCGTGGCAATATCTTCTGCTTGAAGTCTCTTCAACCTATCTAAAATTATAATTCTATTCATATCTTCAGCCTCCATTCTTTTAATCTTCTCTTTAGTCTTTCCAGCCCCTGCTAGATAATTTGGATTCTCAGACTTAATAATCTTAAGATATTTGTCAAGTCTAGAGTAAATCGCATTATTTCCCATAAGAATTAGTTAAGTTAATCATTTATAAATTTATTTTAGAAGTTTAAATCTCTAAATTCTTAAATCCCTCTTCATAGTGTCTTCCACTAAAAACACTACGCAAAAAACCTCTAAATGTCCCATCACTTACACACAACTTCTCAACTTCTGATTTTGGCATTCTCTCTGTTCTAACAGAGCTAAAAACAGTACAAGTTTCAGCATCTTCAGAAACCTCTCCTTGGAAACAAGTTGAGCCACCCCCTACATTCCCCGCCCCCCTATTCCTTTGAACACCAAGAAATCTATATTTCCTACCTTGTTGGCCAATCCTCTGAATAGCTAAGAAGTACATCTCTCCCCCTTCTTCAGGAGTATCTGTTCTATAAACAGTTCCAGCTTTAATTGCCTCTTCTGCCATATTAAGCTGCTTTCCTCGCTCCAACAGCTCTATCATAAATTGCTTTAAACCTATTATCTCCACATAATTCTTGGACAGCTTCATCTGGAATTCTCTCTAAGTCAGAATCCCCAGCCCCCCGAGCATAAGGTACAGCCTTATCACCCCTTCCAAGAACTGTAACTCCTCCATATCTCCAGTCCATTTCATTATAACTTACTACCGCTGCAAGAGTTCTATAATTATTATCATGAGTCTCTTCTGAAACACTTCCCCCCTCCCCTGTAACTATGTGATACACTTGAGAAGCGCCACCATTGAGTTTCCCCATGAAAACCGCTCCAGCTTCCAGTCTTTCTGGAGCATCTGGAAGGGCTCCATGAGCTTTAGCTTCCTCGCCCTTTTTATTAAACTCCACCCCGCACTGATCACAATAAGGTGTTGTTCTTGATTTAATCATTTTCCATCTCCTACAGCCATCAGGTAGTTTTCCTCAAACACTGAGGACAGAGCGCGTAAATCTGCTACTTCTTCAGCTGAAAGCCTTCTTGAACCACCCCTTACTGTTCCTGCTAATCCCTCATTATCTTCAGTAACCGAAATTAAACCAGTACGCATCCATATTCTTTCACCATCTGGCCAAGTCCGAACACTGGGATATATGTTCTGATGATTGTTTTGACTTACCGCTACATCTCCGCTAGCAAGAATAACATACTCCCTCTTCCTATTTAGAAAAACAGTTCCCGCAGGAAGTACTTCTGGGCGAGGCCTAGCTGCGTGCTTTTCAGCTTCTGCTTCAGCTTGTTTAGGGAAGTATCTATCGCAAGTAGTACACTTTAACACTGACTCTTCAACTAAATTCTCATGCATTTTAAATTCCCCTTATCTAAAGATTATGAAAAAATAAAAAAATAAAAAAATAAAAAACGGAAAAAACTAAAAAATAAAAAAATTTAGTAGTAGCTTTCTCCAAACTCTTCTTCTCTCTTAGGTTTCCTAGTCAGTAATACTACTAGCACTATCAATAATACTACGAATACTATCACTAGCACTATAGTCAAGACAACTACACTGTCAACTGATGCTCCTGATCCAGAAACAATAGTCTGAAGTGTAGACCTTTGTACTAACTCGCCATCACTTTCTACAAGTACACCGAAAGCGTAACTTCCCTGTACATTTGAAGCTTTCACTCTTACCTTAACAGTTGCACTTGATCCGCCTTGGACAGTAACAATTGGGCTGTCTACACTAACTGCTAAATTGTCAACAGACTCAGGTATGATCTCATAGATACCAAGACCTGTGCCTCTGTTCACAATTATTACGTCATATGTAACTTCGCCGTTTGTTGATACTTCCTTACTTGTAACTGGCACCATAACTTCTGAAATCTGTTCTGAGCCACTTACAACAAGAGTCTCTGTTTCTGAAACCTTGGTATCGTCATTGTAAGCTTCTACCTTAAGATTGTATACCCCTGAAGCTGCACTTGAAGGGACAGTAAAATATACTCTCCTTTCGTAAGCATCTTCATTGTCATCATCACAATCAATGATAACAAGATCGCCTTCTACTTCTTCAATTTTGCAGTCATCTAATGGAGTTAAATCTCCAAAGTAAGCTTTTTCTGAAATACCTAGTTCATCAGAACTTACCCTTACATATACGTCATCAAGTCTCTGAAAACCACGGTTCTTTATGACTACATCAACATAGCCACTTGAGCCAGCAGTTACTCCGCCTGAAACGTCTGCAGACAAAATCTCTATAACAAAAGATTCTCTTTGAATTCTTAAACTGAATCCAAGTTCATCTTTCTGAGTCTTTGATTCTACAGTTACGTAAAGTGTATACTCTTCAGTTGGATCTAAGTCATCTGGAATTTGTAAAGAAAGCCTTTTTCTGTATCTGCTTCCATCAACAATGTCAAATCTTTCAGTCTGGTCTTCAATATCCGACCTATAACCTAACATCTCTACGTTCACTCTGACATCTGAAGCATCATCTAATGCCTCAAATTCTACTTCAATAGGTATATTTTCACCACCGAAAATTCCTACTGTTTCTCCACCGTCTACTGTCATTCCATTGACTTCTACATCTGTAAAAGTAACTAGACTAGCACTTACTAAATTCAGTGCTAGCACTAACACAATCACTGAAAACAAGGAAACCAAAATTGCTTTTTGGTTCATTTTATGTAAATTTATTTTTCAATTAAAAGTTTATTTTAATTAATATTAAAGCCGTCTTTTTTCTTTATAAACTTTATGGTAGTTACATTTACGCTACCTTCCTGTAGTGACAATTAAGTAGTTAGATTTATATAAGGTTATAACTATGTTATAACTGAGAGAATTGTTACAAGCTTCAATTCTCGAGGTGATAAAAAATTAACTAAATAACTAAAAATTTTTTACACATGGAGTTGATTAAGAAAACAATTAAGGTGGGAAATTCCGCAGGAGTGATTCTTCCTAAGTCTTTATTAGGCTCAGAAGTCAAAATTACCGTCGTGAAACGCCCCCTAAACATAAAAAAGGATACACTTAGAATGCTTGACCCATTCCTAGAAGACTTACTAGGAATTTATCTTATTGAACAGGATGAGAAAAAAGTAGAAGTCCTAGCAGTTTCATTTTCCACCCAAAAGAATATTCTTACAGAAACCTACAAGATTAACATAGTTCCTATTGAAAATCTTAAAAGTTCTTTAAAAAATAAACCTCTTATAAAACAAAGAATAAAAAAAGCTAGAGTAATACTCAACCGTTCTTTACTAAACGATTTAAGAAAAATTTAATCTTCTTTATTAAGGGCCTCAGATAGGCCAAAGGCCAACTTTTCTAAGCTAGAATCATCTATATCTCTTAGTCCTTCAAAGTAACCAACCACTTTCTCTCTAAAGGATTTACTTGCTCCTGAAAAAAGTCCTACAGGCTCTCCCAATTCTCTTTCATATGCTTTCCTTGCAATCATTCCTGTATTGTTCCAAGGGATGTATTTAGCTTCTAATCCTGCGCCATTCATAAACAAAAGAATATCTCCATCTCCCGCATAAGCTTCAGGAACATTAATTGAAGAGTTTTTACTTCCTAGTCTTAATCCAATCTTGGCCATATAAACGCAGGCAATTAACCTTTTATAAACCTTTCCAGATGTTCAACATCCTCACTGCATCTCTTGGCGGGTTTGGAGCCTCATTAATTATTGTAATATCCTTATTTTTAGGTAGAACCTTTAGAAGCTTTTTAATCTCTGAATCTGGCGTATCTACATGCCTTCTCTCCCCTTTATCAGAAAACTCAATTCCAGAAAAATGGCAGTGTAGCTCGTCAAAGCTCTTTACTTTATCATACATTTCCTTGTAAGACATTCTACCCTGACTCCTAGCATATAAGTGCGAAAAATCAATTGTAAATCCACATTTAGTATCTTTCACTAGCTTTAAAATCTCTTCCTCTTTTCCAAAAACATTCACCTTTCCTGTAGTTTCAGGACACAGTTTAACCTTCCATTTTTTAGATTTAATCTTCTCTTGTAATTCTAAGATCTCAGCCCTAATATTCCTATAAGTTTCTTTTTCATCCATTTTACCATAAAATCCTGGATGAAATACTACTCTTTCTGCGCCTAACCATTCAGCAACTTGGCAACAAGCTAAAATACGCTCTTTACTTTGCTTAATCTTCACTTTTTCAGCAGAATTTAAATTAATCCAATAAGGTGCATGAATACTAAGCTTAATCTCTAGCTCTTTTGCTTTCTTTCCAATTCTAACTGCGTCTTCTTTGTCTCTAATATATACCCCATAAGTAAAAGCGATCTCACAAGCCCTCAAACCATTTTGAGAAAAAGCCTCTAAATTATTCTCAGCCTCTTTTACTCCCCCAAGCCCGGCCGGCCCAAATCTAATTGCCATAATAAGCCGAGGCATTATATGGTTATAAAACTTATTATTAAGGTCCAAAATCTCTGGTTAATGGTTAGTAAGTCACCCCCTCTTAACTTAAGTAAAGTATAGCTGTGAGATTTTAACTTGTAAGAGAAATTAATAGAATATTTATAAAATTTTATTTTGTTACTTTTGGAACAACATGATAATAAATCCTAATTTTTCTATTATGATAACCATTATCTGCTCCTACCCTGTTTAATCCCATCTCCAATCCCCCCTCTCTTTCAAACTCTTTTTCTAAATGTGAAACAAAAGCTATTGGCACTGCAGCAGCATCTAATACCGGCTTTCCTCCTCTAAATACTATTCCCCCCTCATTTAAAGCAATCATCACTTCAGCACCCTGTATTTCTGACTTTCTGCCTCCAATATACCCTAACTCAAAAACAGGATCTTTTCCCTCAGCTCGGAACTCCACAGGATCTAAACTACCACTATTAACATCTTTGAAACCCTGAGATTTACAAAAGTTTTCTACAATCTTATAAACAAGATCGTAACTTTCATTTGCCATTGTAGTTTGTTTAGAAAACGTTCGTTTAAAAATCTTTCTATAAATTATCTTGAATATATTCTTCAAACTTTTTCAAAGCCTCCGGAGTATTCTTCCGCCCCATCCCCACTCTAAAATGCTTGTCGCCAATGTCATAAACCGTGCTTGGAAGGAGCATTAAACTCTTTTTTTCAACCACATCAATACAAAAGTCTTCAGAGTTTTTATCAAAATTCATCTTCACAAGACCAATAGGTCCTGCTCTAGGTCTTGTCCACTCAAACAAATCCCCATGCTTAATCAAAAAGTCATCCACTAATTTAAGATTTCCCTTAATAATTTCTAGGTTTCTTTTAATTATCTCTTCTTTGTGTCTTAAAGCAAGAGTAGCCAAAAATTCACTAGGTGCGCTATTATCTATTGTAGTAAAATCCTTAAAACTCGCAATTTTTTTAAGTAAATCTCCATCTTTTGCCACAATCCATCCAATTCTTAATCCAGCTAAGCCAAAAGTTTTAGACATCACACCTAAAGATATCCCCTTGTCATACACCTCACAGACAGCAGGAAGCCTATCCTCTTGTTTATACTCCAACCCCCTATAAACTTCATCAGAAAAAAGGAATAAATTATTCTCTTTTGCTATCTTAACTAAAGCTTCAAACTTGTCTTTTGACATTAAATACCCAGTAGGATTATGGGGGTTATTTATCACTATCGCCTTTGTATTTTTTTTTAATATTCTTCCTTAGGAATTCTAAATCAAGCTCCCAATTATTATCTGAATCCATCCTCCACTTTGTGACTTCACAACCCATATCTTCTGCAACAGAATAAAGAGACTGGTAAGCAGGAAACTGCACAATAATATGATCTCCTTCACTTAAGATAACATTGGAAAAAATAAATATCCCCTCCTGCGCGCCAGAAAAAACAATTACATTTTCTGCAGAAACATTATTATATAATTTGGCGATTTCCTCTCTTAACTTTGGATGGCCCTGAGTTTCTGTGTAACCTAACCAAACTTTTTTCAACTCTTCTTCTGATCCTTCCTCAAGACCTAACAACTCCCCCACATTCATTGACTCGCAATCCGATGAACATAGTAAATACTTTGCATAAAACTCGTATTTTGCAAAAAATCTTTCTAACTTAAAATCACTTAATTTCATTTAAAAATTAGTAATTTAAAAGATATATAAAGATTGTGGGAAGAACATGAGGATATTTTAGGGAAAATATGATATTCAACCCCATATAGATAACCTAACTAAGTGTATACTTTTTTTTAATAATCCATTTGTTCTTAGTTTTTTTTATTAGATAGATTTTATCAAATTTAACTTTAAATTTTTTATTGAATCTTTTCAAATAAGACTTTATCTCTGAAAACTTATCTTCAATACCATGATGTGCAATGCCTACATGAAAATTTTTATACAACGAATTATCATATTTTCCCAAGTCTCCATTATAATCTTTCAGTGCTTTAACCAAGTCTTTTTCAAACTTAATCATTTCTTTACTTGGCTTAACCTTAAGTATCAAAGCATGTTTAGTAAAATTTCCTATTCCCCCTATTTCAAAATAAGAAGATTTACTATTCTTACAAACATCTCCTATTAATTTTTCAACTTTCCTGACATTATTCGTTTCAAATCTATATTTTAAGGTTATATGTGCAGGCTGTTTCCCAGAATAACAATAATTCACGTTAAACTTTTTAACCACATCTTTAATCAATTTTTCAGCATACTTCTTAGATTCTCCTTTTAACAAATAAACAATTCTATAATTCATTTTAATCTTTATTATAATGAATAAATATTATATAAAATTATTTATTTCACTCCGATTAAATTTCAGCTTAAAAATAGTACATAAAAACACAAATAATTATCACACTTTTAGCATAGTTATTTAAATCTTTCTACAAAACCTTCTGAAACTCTTCCTGTATCTCTCCAAGATTATCTAGAATATACTTATGCATCCTTTGAATTATTACCTGTTGCATATCTTCCTTCAGCACACCATGGCACCTTTCTATATTCTGGTGTGGGGCCGCTACAACTGAATAAGGTAAGTAACAGATCATATCATGTCCCTCTGATTCTAATAAATCTAAGTCTCCTTCTTTTGCCTGAATTAATTTAACATAAATTGCACACTCCCCTCCCTTTTTACCAGTCAAGGTGTAAGCCTCATTAACTCTCTCTTCAATCTCATAATACCAAACTGCCCTCTCTCCATTCTCTGTAAATTTAGTTTTTCTACACCTGTATAACTGAGAATCAAAACAGCTGATATCCTCGCATTTCTTTTTATAAAAAAAAGTAAAATAAACCGTAGCAACTAACAGAACAATTATTAAAAATACAACTATCTTCCATTTCCTTCCAGACACCCTCTTTTTCATAATATACCTAATTACTACATACTTAAAAGATTTATGGTAGTATTTGTGTAAGCGAAGTTCTTTGCAACAATATGCGCAACTCCTTTTTTCTCAGCAGCGTGAATCACACTTGCAGTTACCTTCCCATCCATCACAACTATGCAAACTCCATCTCTTGATCTCTGCAAACTTGAAGCTACACTTCCAGAAGACAGCTTTTTTATTATTTCAAGATTCTCGTTAATTAAGTAAGCCTGTTTTTTGTCCTCTAATTCTGACATCATCCCAGTAAGCTTCTTTTTATCACTAGCTGTGAGCTCCTTAGCACTCTTCTTAACATTGCTAATCCCTTCTTCTCTGTCTCTCCTAACCGGGTCTCTACCTCTGTCACCATAACTTCTGTCTCTACCTCTGTCACCATAACTTCTGTCTCTTCTTCCTGAGTCTCGGTAATTATTTCTCTCTCTCCTGCCCCCAAAAAATTCCTCAACTGAAACTTTTTTTCTTAAAACAGACAAGATTTCCTTACTTGAAAGTTCTTCTACTTCTTTTCCATCTGGAGCTGCTACAATGAAATCAATCCTTGCATTTTCTGCAGCATTTTTAGCAATTAAAATGCCCCCTCTATCGCCATCTATAAACAAAGTTATCTCTTTGTTGTAACTCAATTCCTTAACTGCTTCAGGAAGATGGGTTCCATTCATTCCAATCACATTATCAATTCCCGCTTTCAAAAGATTAATAACATCCGCTCTTCCCTCAACTACGATTATCCCTTCTCCACTAATGTCTCCTGCTGGCAGTTTCTCACTACCATACTCTTGCAACTTTGAAAGTCTATTTGAAATCTTGATATTATCTGCCATTTCTCTTGACTCTGGAGACTCTGCGTTTATCTGACCAAGCAACTTCTTTGCTCTTTCAAGGATATACTCCCTTTTATTACCTCTAACATCTTCTATCCTATCAACTTCAATTTTAGCATCTGTTGGGCCAACTCTCTCAATAGTCTCTATAGCTGCAGCAATAATGCTAGTTTCAGCTTTATCTAAAGCAGAAGGAATCTGTATATTTCCCTGAGTCTTGCTGCTTTCTGTTTTTAAATCTACGTCAATCCTACCTATCTTTCCTTCTTTCTGTAGTTCTCTCATCTCAAGGTCTGATCCAAGCAAACCCTCAGTCTGCCCAAAAAGAGCGCCAATTACATCAGGTTTCTCAACAGTACCTTGAGCTATAAACTTTGCATGAATAACGTACTTTATTGATACTGGGCTAATTTTAGCCATATTAAATTTCCTCCAAATTTTATTATTAACCGTTTTTGGTTAATGCAGTGAGCTGTTAAGCTCGCTTTTTGTTGCAATCTTTATGAAAGATTGCGTAGAAAGATCAATACAAACTATACCTCTAAACTGAAAGCTCTAAAAAATAATCAGGAGCTTGTGAAAGTGAAATATGATATAATAATATTATCTTCCTTAATTTTATTTAATTATAGCTTATTCAAGGTTTATAAACTTAACTATAGAAAAGTATATAAACCCTCGAGCCCAGCAAAAGTCAAGAACTAATTAAAAGAGGAGATAAAATGTCAGAGGATTTTGAAGATATGGACGATCTCGAGCTAGAAGAACTTGATGATGATCCGGCCCTTGCAGACGACATTGCTTTTGGCGACGATTCAGAAGAAGATTTTGAGTAAAATTTTTTCTTTCTTTTTTTTAACTATCTTAGAGCCATATACTCTTTGATTTTTCCCAATCTGTTATACAGCTCCTTTAACTTTATCTTTATTTCATCTTTTTCATAAGGTTCAGCCATCTGATATAATTTCTCATAAAGTTTCAGCGCAGCAGCTCTTTTCATAGACTTTTCATAAACCTGCGCCTGCCTTCTCAAAAGATTCTTAACCGCAGACCTAATATCATCTTTCTCAGGTCCATGCGCATTTGACAAAACCTTAGTCATAGCACTGTCAAACATCTCCATATTTCCCGACTTCACCCACAATTCTACTTCCTTCATATAGGCGTCCCTCTTATCTCTAAAACTTATACTCACTTCAGCAACTGAACTCATATTTTTAGCAGCTTCAGCGTACATTTTCCTCGCTTCATAAAGCTCAGCAAGCTTTTGATGGCAAAACCTTTTCACCCCAAAATCAGAGTCTTTTAAACTGTGCTCTAAATACTCCATCTTTAGAAAATCTGACATTGTCTTCAATCGAGCTTCAATCTCCTCTCTTGTTACCATCTCTCTTAACCTCACTTGAAATATATAAGCATTATTGTGATTAGCTAATACTTACACTGTAGGTATACTTACACTGTAGGTATAGAGCAGTAAGATTTAAATACTTACACTGTAGGTATAGAGCAGTAAGATTTAAATACTTACACTGTAGGTATAGTATATGAGCAAGAAAGAGGTAAGAATCCCTGTGGATATTTTCAAAGACAGAAACCTTTCTGTATTAGAAGTTCTTGTAGAATATTTAAAAGAGAAATTAAATTTAAGCTACCACAAAATAGCTGTTCTTCTTAACCGAGATGATAGAACTATCTGGACAGTATACAATCGCGTTGGAAAAAAGAGAGAAAATGAAAATAAATAAACTGTTAGCTGCAAGTGCGGTTCTAGTAATCCTCCTTGTATTTGGATATTTTTTACTTCCAAGTAAAGGAATCAGAAGCAACGTCATCCAAGAATCCCCTCCCGGAATTACTGGTTTGGATATTGGCATAGGTGCTTTAGATATCTCTACACCTCAAATCTTTTTTACCCTCCCCACACATCCAGATAACTTTGTATCAAATCTAAGAAGTGCCGAGATAAATACCACAATGGAGTTAGAATCATTGAATACAATGAACTGGAGCTTATCTCAGTCAGGAGAAAATACTGACTTTAGTTTCTATGATGATTCTCTTGTACTTTATATGAATTTAGATAATAATGCAGAAATTGGAGAAACTTCAACTCTCGCAGTAGATAATAGTAAATATAGTAATAATGGGATCTTTATTTCTTCAGGAAATCCTCCTTGGACTCCTTCT
>JBDRJD010000029.1:0-17092 GCA_043815245.1 archaeon | reverse complement strand
CAAATTTTGCTGTTCACTAATTGTTTCATTTAATTTACAAGAGTAAGCATCATATTGAGTTAAATTTCTCTCTTGAGTATAATAATCTCCAGGTAAGCATAAAGTAATATTTTCCCAGTTACTCCAAGTTGTATTATACAAGCTAGGACCTACTAATTGATAATCATAAATAGTTATATTTGCAGCTCCACAATTATTTGAGTCATATTCAGTGAGAAATCTAGTCTGGTTCATCTCATCAAGTACACAAGTAAGATTACCCCATTCAGACCAAGAAGTATTAGTTATATTTGCAGTGCAAATATCAGAATAACTAATTGAAACATTATACAACTGATTAGATTCACTAAAAAAAGCCTTATACTGAAAATACCGATTATCAGAAACATTTAATTCAGACAAAGAAGAATTAGTATAATAACTACTAGAAGTTCCATCTGGTCCTATAAAATCCCCCCATGCTGAATCATCATCATCACTTCTTACTTGAAAATTAAGCTCAGAATTTGAATAATTAATCTCAACATAAACATAATCAGTAGAATAATAATCTCCAGAGCCAGCTGTAGGAAAAGTACATCTCATTCTCAAATTATTAACTTCTTCAATTGTATCTACTCCCGAATTTGCCTTCAGATCACAGGAAAAAATTGTCAATGCAACAGTATCCTGCACACAAATTTCACTATCCCAAGAACTACCATTATTTCTAGAAATCTGAAAACCTATTTGCGCTCCCGCATCAATCCACTCAACTTCACAATATCCAATAACAGAATCAATCACCCCTTCACTAAGAGAATCATTCCAAGCTTGAACCTCAACTCTTTCCCAGGTAGCAGTTCCATCTGAAGATTCTACTTGACTCGTGATATCTACACCAAATTCACTTTCAGCATAAATTGGTTTAATCAATTTTGACTCAGAAAAAGCACTATCTTGCACCCAAGACATATTCTTCCAATCAACAGAAGAACCAGCATCAAAAACCTGTGAAGTAAAATTACCTTCATTTGAGTTATCTAAAACCAAAGCGCCAATATTTCCCTCATAAAACAAATTATTCCTCTCACCATCTAAATAACCATATCCTACAAAATTAAGAAAAGTAAGGTTATCCTCAACTTCAAAATAACTTTCTTCAGTGTCATTAATATTATTACTTGAATCATTTGTAATTATCTTAAAATAATATCTTCCACCAATTGAAGGAATCATAAAACTTGAATTATACTTATTTAAAGTATGATTAATTAATTTAATCTGATTAATTGTCCCATTAGGCAAAGTAATATTTGCATAAACACTATCAACTAAGATATCATCTGAAACGTTTGCAGAAATTTCAATTTCCTCGCTTTGGTTAAATCCTTCTCCTTGCAATGGTAAAAGAGAAGCAACATTAGGGTAAACTATATCTCCAACCTCAATCATCGCCCCAGTAATATTTATTCCATCAAAAACCCAGTCATCTCCATCCCCAGATAATCCTGGATCTCCTGTAAATCTGATTATAACAGAAGAGTCAAAAGTGCAGTTATCAGGATAAATCATTATTGAAACAAACCTCCATACTTCATTTGAATAATCTCCTTGTGTCTCTCTCCATATTTCATTTCCATCACAATTTATTTGCACATATTCACCACCATTCCAATCAGAAGGATATCCCCAAAAATTCAAAATAATATAATCATAAGAGTTAAAATTAAAACTCTGCTCAGTATAAGAAGTTGCAGAATCATCCTGTATATGAAAAGTATATTGTCCATTATCATTGCAATTCCCAAAATCATCACACTGGCTTGGAGGGTCCTCATCACCGCTTCCTTCTAACTGTCTGTCAGCATCAGATCCAGGATCAGACCATCCATCAACTCCAGATTCAAAACCAGTATAATGAATTGAAGTATAACTATCTCCTAAAGCCAAATTTAAGAAGCTAAACATATATATTCCCACAACAAACAAAAATATCAAACGTTTCATCTCGAACCTCCTTTCCAATAATGCAGCTTAGCCATCCCAACAGCTCTTATCCTAAGCTTGCCCTCTCCTTTTAATTCAGCAAGATAAACAGCACTTGTATTTCTAGAAAATCTCAAAATCTTAGAAATCTCAATTATTGTAAGCCCATCTGTATTTTTCTTCAGAAGTCTGACTATCTCCTCTTTTTTTCCCATATTAATATTGTGCAATAATGCTCAACAATAATGCACAATAGAATTCAAGCTTTATAAAGCTTACTTTTAAATATCAATATTTCCTTTCATTGATAAGATGAAAATACCAATTACTTTCCTTGGAACTGCACAAGCAATTCCAAGCGCTAAGCGCAATCATACAAGCATTTTACTTAGTTACAAAGATGAAAAAATACTAATAGACTGCGGAGAAGGCACTCAACGCCAATTTAGAAAAGCTAAGATTAATCCCTGCAAGCTTACAAGAATCTTAATCTCACACTGGCACGGAGATCACATACTAGGAATTCCAGGACTGCTTCAGACTCTAGCCCTAAACAACTACTCAAAAACACTCCATATTTACGGGCCTCGCGGAACAAAGAAATACTTAGGATTAATGTATCAGTTATTTGTGCATATAGGCAAACTAAAAGTAGAGGCCCATGAAGTTACAGGCAAGTTCCTTGAAACCCCTGATTTTTACATAGAAGCTTTTGAAATGAAACACGGCGCTCCATGCCTAGCTTACAGTTTCATAGAAAAAAATAAACTAAGGCTAAAAAAAGACAAGTTAAAAAAATTAAAGCTCCAAGGGAGAATAATTGCAGAACTTGCAGCAGGAAAGGATATCACTTGGCAAGGAAAGAAAATAAGATCTTCCGACATTACTTATTCCCAGCCCGGAAGAAAAATAACAGTCATTATGGATACTGCTTTAAATCCTAACACAATAAAAGCAGCAAAAGACGCAGATTTACTTATATCAGAATCAACTTACACTCAAGAAGAAGCTGACAAAGCTCGTGAATATAAGCACATGACTGCAAAAGATGCTGCAGAAATAGCTAAAAAAGCAAAGGTCAAGCAGCTTATTCTGACTCACCTTTCTCAAAGATACGAAAACAGAGAGTCAATAATACTAAAAGAAGCTAAAAAAGTTTTCAGGCAGACAAAAATAGCTGAAGATTTAATGACTATTGAAATCTAATGGGGGAAATATACAGGACTATTTTTAAAAAGGAAATAATCTCCGAGTTTGCAATCCCTAAAAGCAAAACAAATAAAGTCATAATCATCTGTGGGGGTATGCCTGGAGGGCCTTCAAAAAAAGAAGTAATTGAATTGCTCTGTAAAAAAGGATATTGGGTGTTTGCTCCAAGATATAGAGGTTCATGGGAAAGTCATGGAAAATTCTTGAAAAAGTCTCCACATATAGATATTCTAGATGTTATTGAAGGAATTAATAAAGGCTTTGTAGATTTATGGAGCAACAAAAAGTACCTTATTAAATCCCTAGAAATATTCCTATTAGGTATAAGTTTTGGAGGCCCAGCTGCGATTCTAGCTTCAAAACATCCAAAAGTCAAAAAAGTTCTAGCCATCTCCCCTGTAATTGACTGGAGAGTAGATAGTAAAGTAGAACCAATAGATAAACTAGGAAAATTTGTAAAAATTGCCTTTGGTAACGGATATAGGTTCTCTTTTTCAGACTGGAATAAAATGAAAAACGGTAAAATTTACAACCCAATTACAGAACTTGAAAAAGCAGATCCAAATAAAATATGGATCTTACATGCTAAAGATGATGACATAGTCCTCGTCTCCCCCACAATAAAGTTTGCAAAGCTTACAGGATGTAGATTAACTCTCTTTAAAAAAGGAAAGCATAGTATAGTCAAAAAAATACTCTATAAGCGAAGGTTTCAGAGAAAAATCTTCAAGTTCTTAACGTAAGCTCCGCTACAAATAAAAACCCAGAAGCAAGCCCTTGCGAAATTAATTAGGCGAAACGCAATAAACTTACTCTTTTTTCCCTGAAACAGTTGATGCAGGTGAGATAAAAATAATTGTATCTCCTCTTAAGAAAGTCAAGCCAATACTTCTCTTAACTTCGTTATTCTGCATCTCTTTTGCATTATCCAAAACCACATTAATGTGTATATCAAATGCAAGTAAAGTACCCACTAATTGCTTGTCATTCTTCAACTGCACCAGTATTTCTTTCCCTTTTGATGAGTTCAAAAGGTCAAGAGGTCTCTCAATACCGTTAACCATGACTCTATCTCTACAAGCTAGTTTTTAAATTTAACTGTTAGAAACATTTTTAAACTAATTTATAGCTCTATATAAAAGGAAAATGGCAAATTTAGGTAAGAAAATCACAGGCGGAAGATACCATAAAAGAAGGAAGAAAAAATTTCACGAGCGAACTCGTCCGCCTAGAATTGTAAAGGTAGGTAAAACTAAAACTAAAACCTTCAGATTGATGGGGGGGAATAAAAAAACAGTTCTCTTAGTGGCAGATACAGTCAACTTACTAGGCAAAGACAAAAAGTCAAAGAAAGTTAAAATCAAAAAAGTATTAGAAACCCCCTCAAACCGTTTCCTTGCAAGACAGAATATTCTAACAAAAGGTGCAATTATAGAAACAGAGCTTGGAAAAGCTAGAATTACCAACCGTCCAGGCCAAGAAGGCACAGTAAATGCAATATTAATCGATTAATTTAACTTTTCTTAAATGACAGAGAAACATTTAAATACCTTTAGGCATTAAATTTATAAAGGTTACTGAAAAATTCTTTAAAATGAGTGCTTATATAAAAAAATGCCCTGAATGTGGAGGTATTCATCTAACCTATGATGAACAGAGAGGCGAAGTGATTTGTAATGACTGCGGCCTAGTTGTAGAAGAAAAAATGGTGGATACGGGCCAGGATCCTCACGGACAGTTTGACAAATCAGAGAAAAAGGGCCGTGGTGGAGCGCCAATGTCTATGCAGAAGTTTGACAAAGGCCTTACAACAAACGTAGGAGAGATTTCAGATATCTACAAACTAGAAACAGGCCAAACTAGGAAGTTTCTAAGACTTAAAAAGTGGCAGGAAAGAGTTTCAACTTCTATAGAGCGTAATTTAAGATTAGCCATGGCAGAACTAAGAAGAGTAGCTTCTTTCTTAAATCTACCAAGTGTAGTAAGGGATGAGGCTTCTAGAGTCTACAATTATGTCCTGCAAAGAGGTCTTGTCAGGGGAAGGTCCATGGAATCAGTAATCGCAGCTTGTATTTACGCTGCTTGCAGATCTTATAACATCCCTAGAACTCTAGATGAGATTGCAAACGCTTCAGATGTAGAAAGAAAAGAAATTGGCAGAACCTATAGATTCATAGTTAGGAAGCTGAACATAAAAGTTACCCCTTCAAGTCCTAAAGATTATATCTCTAGATTTGCATCAATTCTTCATCTTTCTCCAAAAACACAAAACGAAGCTTTAAGAATCTTGAAAAAAGCAGATATCTCTGAATTGACTTCAGGCAGAGGACCTGCAGGAATTGCAGCAGCTGCCTTATATGTGGCCGCCTTAATGAATGATGAGAAAAAGACCCAGAGAGAAGTTGCAGATGTAGCAGGAATTACAGAAGTTACAATTAGAAATAGATACAAAGAATTAATTGATAGACTTGATTTAACAGAAAAACTCAAGATAAAAGAAGCTGAAGAAAAGCTTAAGAAGAAAAAATAATTTTTTATTTTTTATGGTCAAAATGGCAAAAAAATCAGAAAATCCAAAAATGTCAAAAGATGAGGAAATCGGCTATCATAAAGGAGCCATATCTACAATGATTAACGAGAGAAACGAGTTAATCAAGATTATACAGTTAATTGAATCCCTTATGCAGTCACATCTAAAGCGCCTTGAAGAGCTTGGCGTAAAGATTCAAAAGCAGGAATCAAAGAAAGCCTAAACTTTATTAAGGCTATTTTCTTCACTCTCGCATCAAGCTTGACCCCATTTTAATAGAAGAGTTTGATAAAGGGAACTTAGGTTGTCAATCAACCCTGAGTACTATCTCAAGGGAAAGTTTGATAAAGAAAACCGTTAGGTTGTCTTTATGCGGGAGTGCCGGAGCGGTCAAACGGGCTAGGTTTAGGCCCTAGTGGCTTAGTGCCTGCAAAGGTTCGAATCCTTTCTCCCGCATTATATTATCTTTAGATAATATTTTTTCTTAAGAATTAATCGCCAGTACTTCCCTACAAACAAACTCTCTTCTCAACTAAGTTAAATTTACACTTTCCAAAACAGAGTTAATCGAATTAATTTTTTCTACATAATCTAAATCAGCATTTCCCCCACACCCCCACCCATTATACCCCCTTAAAGCAGCATTCCATCCAGTATAAGTAGAATACTTAGGGTAACTTTCAATACAGTCATCCACTAACTTCTTAAAATCACTATTACTACTATAAACACTACTCCTTGTAACACCATCTTTATACAAATCATACCTTTTACTCAATATCTTCACGCCACACTGAATATTTTTTTCAGCACTTGTCTTTATATCTTCAAAACCACTCCCAACTCCATTACAAAGATCATCATAAGTTTCCTTATTAATCTGAATGACCCCAAAAGATTTTTTATCACCTTCTGCATTTGACTCTTTGGCTTGTTGACAATCACTTTCCTGAATCATCAGAGCTAAGAGTAATACCGGATTAATATTTTCTTCAGCAGCATACTGCTCAATCCACATAGAATAATCTTCCTTGCAAGTTTTAGGTTCATTTGCACTGTTCCTGACACTATTAGCCTGAGCATACCGCACCATATCAGAGATACTTCTAGATTCACTACCCTCGACCTCCCCACCACTCTCCGACCCTCCACACAGATAACCAGTAAGTTCAGCCACTTCCTGATTATAAACTGTTTTATCCACACTATTAAAAGCGTCAGTAATTTCACTCTGAGGATACTTCTTAATCTCATTACCACTTCTAGAAACAGAAATCGCAGGATTCACAATTGTCCTGTCAGTTAAAAGTTTCTGCATAAAAAACCCAGCTCCGTTCTCACAACTGCTAGAAACCTTGTCTAAAGCCTGAATAAGATTCTGATTTCCCTGGACAGGTGTTGCTCCATCATAATTTCCCCCCCTAATTTGCAATTCATTAGTCTCCATCCAATTAACCTTATCAGGACTCCACATCCATTTGTTATCAAACTTATAAAACAAATTACTATTCCATCTTCCATCCTGATACTCTAAAACATTTACAACAGAGGCCCCTGAAACTAAACTATCTGGAAGTTTTTCAGGAGTGCCAGCATCCTGCATCCCCCTATTCAAAACTTTAGTAATAGATTCATAAATTCTAAACTTCAAAAACACAGCTCTAGCCCCCATAAAATTATATGAATGAGCCTCCACATCCTCTAACATCGTAACCATTGCATCAACCTTCTGAGGATCATACTTATTTTCTTTATCAATCTTTAAAGCCAGTTGATTAGCATCTTCTAAAATCTTCTCAATCTGATCAGAAGGATAAAGCTCAACTGCATCAATTTTTTCTGTAACCTTGCCCCCACTTTGAACAACACTTGCACTAATATTCTTATTTTTAATAACATCCTTTACACTCTGAGTATCAAGCCAGCACTTAACATTCTCATCATCACACACGCCAACTTCCTTCCACCTC
The DNA here is from genome assembly GCA_043815245.1 of archaeon. Lineage (GTDB taxonomy): Archaea > Nanobdellota > Nanobdellia > Pacearchaeales > GW2011-AR1 > JBDRJD01. The sequence goes on along the minus strand of JBDRJD010000029.1, from coordinate 9,415 downwards.
TGCCTTTGAGGATTACCAATATACGGATCAACCCCCTGCCCAGGACTCATAGTAGCGCACACCCTTACAACCCCCTTTGTATCTAACTGAGGATTAACAGCATCATCAAATCCCTCCTGAATATTAGGAGTCTGTAAAACACTTAATGCAGACCTACTTCCAGAAACACACTCATCACTACCCTGAACATCCATCTCAGCTGCCTGCCCCTGATAGTAAGCATCACTAACAACATCCATTGCAAAACTCGTTCCAACCTTACCAAACCCGCACTCATCCTGCCCATTAACCCTTACACATAACTCTTGATATCCAGCTGGAGCGGTAAAATCCTCTGTTTTAGAAGCATAACTTCCTTTAGGAATATACCCAGTATCTACAACTATAGTCTCAGTAACTCCAACATAGGCATACTCAGGAGGACTTTTCAAATACACCTGGTAGTAAATTCCTTCATCCTTCCCAGCATAAATATGGAAAAATACCTTATACTGCGAAGTAGGAGGCATAGTTGCATCTGAAAAAGGAATCTCATCAAACCAAGCATGATACTGTACAGGTGAATCTGGCTCTAACAAATTCTCAAAAAAGCTCTTACTACTAGGATATCTAGAAGAAACAAACATCTTACAAATCTGCCCACCAATTTCATCTGTACTTCTTGCATTAAAAGCTTTAAATGAATTAATTGCATAATCATCTCTCATAAATTCAACAGTACCCTCCAAATTCTGCCAAGCATCCATCACAGTCAAGTACTCCCCACCCCCCTTCATTCCCTGACCATAAGCTGCCTGAATTAAATTAGGTATTAAATTATCTAAGAAAGGAGCAAGCTGTCTCCAAAAAAACTCACACAAATAAATACTATAAATCTCGTCACAAATTCCTACTTGCTTTCCTGTATCCAAGCTCTCTTGTAAACAATCTCTATGTGACTTCAAAATACTTAAATAATTTTCAAGCCCGGCATGAATTCCTGATAAACAAACCGGAATCATAATTCCTTCTTTAACATTTGGGAGACAAAGCGCAATACTTCCAATTATTCCTGATTGGATAACATTATCCACCCTATAAGTTCCCCCTAAATCACACCTGCTAGAAGGACAAATAACCGGATCACAAACATTGAACAAAATGTAACAATCTTTTGGTGACATAAAATTATAGCAGCTAGTCCCTCCACCCTTACCAGCCAAATCTACATTAACCATAGTTCCCAGTAAATTAAAGTTATTCCTTCCATAATTAGTATTAACTACTTTCAGCGCACTCTTAGCATCAATTATAAGCTGCTCACACTCCTTCCCACTCACTCCTAAAACGCTTGCACCTCTTTCAGTGCAAGTCTGTGCAATACCCTGCGTATCAAAATAACCAAAACTCTCATCCCCAGCAATATCCGGCAGTCCATCATTTCCCACATTAAAAATAGTAAAGCTCCTCGGCTGCCCACTTCCAGAACAACCACCAGAGTATTCATTTTCCTCAATAATTATATAATATCCACTAACTTTCTTACCCTCGGTGCTAGTATACACTTCAGGAACAGGCACCCTATAAGCAAGCTTACACGGATGATACTGAATCTTAACATTCTTAACCCAATTCATATCATCATCACTTCCAGAAACAGCAACAGCCGAAAGTAAGGTTTTTTCTGGCACTTGTAAACCAGTACTTACCGTATTTGCATTAATCACCGCCGAAGGAGCAGCTGGCAATGTAGTAGTTTCAGGAGTATCCACAACACTTTCTCTATCAGTATAATAAAGACCTCCCCCCTCCCCAGTCCTTTCTCTCGACGCTTTTGTTGTCAGGCTGCTCTTAATACTTTTTATATTAGTAGAAGCTTCAGACTTCAGAATATCAGTAGCCTTAGGGTTTTGTAAAGTAATTTGATTAGCATTTAACTCCCTTAACTGAGTAGGATTGGCTGCATTTAATTCCTCATTAGTAATTGTAATACCTGCTCTTTTCTCAACTATTCCCGTATCTTTATTAAGAACATAATTATCCATAGTAGCAGTTCCTTCTGAAAACCACTTCCCCCTTAATTCATCAGCCAGCTTATTCCTACTAATGCTCCCATCACTAGCTTCAAGCTTATTTTGTATATCCAACATCTCATCATTAGTAGAGGAAATAGCAGCCTCCTTAACATCAATCGCTTGCTCAATTTCAGCGCTCAAATCCACAAGACATTTATTAAACTCAGGCGTATCTGCCCCAAACTTCTGGCTGCAATGGGAAATATAAGCAGGCATAACTTCCTGCCGCGCAGTAGCCCTGCCACCTAAATTAGCCATAAAATTTTTCATTAGCAAAATAGTAGACGTAGCAAAGCAAACACCTTTCATCCCTTCAACCACTTTCCCTAGATTATCAACAATACCTTCCCACTTTTCAATACTCTGATTAAGGTTCTCTATCATCTCTCTCGTTTTTCCAGGACTTAACTGAATAGCTCTTTTCTCAATTCCAATTTCAACAATAAAATTAGCTTCAGAATACTCATTAGGCATTTCAGAAATCAGAGTCACTTTAGCAATCTGCCTCAAGTTAATATCCTCTAACTTAATTGTATAACTTTCTCCTGTATCTTCAAAGGTTTTTGAATCTTCGGATGGTGTTAAACTAAAAGCTACCCTATTTTTATTGTCCTTCTTGAAGTAAATCAAATCAACTTTTTCTGCAGTAAGCTTAGTCACCTTAAACCTATTATTTGCAAACAACTCATTTGTTATTACACCCTCTTTATCTTTTACATCCCAAATTAAATCCTCATTCTTCCATACGCTAAAATTAGCACTTGCCTCGCTTCTATCAGGAAGCTCAATCTTTTTCAACTTAATAAAATGCTCATCATAACTAGTAGTAGGATTGCAGACAGCCTTTATCATATCCCTGCTCAAAATACGCTCAGCATAGTCAGTTCCAGGATAAGTGTCCAGCACTTCCTGATAAATTTCCATAGCATCTTTATCTAGCCCAATATCATCAGCAAGCTCTCCTAATTGAAAAAGAGCCTGTGCAGCCCAAACATTCCCGCTATCAGGATCAGCAGCCACTCCATAAATTCCCTGAACATCCCTGGCATAAGCTTTTGCCTGTTCATAATTCTTCATAATCTCCTCAGTAACCGGCTTATTTTCACACTCTCTTTCTTCTTCAGCATTAGCCAAATCATTAGAATAACTCAGGGTATATGATTTACCAGAACAATAAACCTTCACACTTGCAGATTCAATTGTAGCAGTCGTGTCTAAATTTATACTTACAACCTTGCACAAACCATCTAAAAACTCTTCACCTTCCATTAACCAAACATCATCACCATCCACTTCTAACTTAGCTTTTTCAACATTAGCCTGCAAATCAACAAGCTTCACTCTCACACCGGCCTTACAATAAAATCCAGGCATATAAACAATATTAGATGTTTCTCCCTTCTCTAGTTCAAGTAGTCTCAATCTAGTATCCTGATCAGTATAAACCCCCACCCCCACCTTATTTCCCTCAATCCACTCTGCTCTTAAATATCCCTTGCCCTTAAAAAAAGAATTTTCTTTATAATAATCTCCTATTTCCCAGTCAAGATCAGGATCCAAATAATAATTTTGTTGCCCAGCCCCAAAAAATCCTTCAGCATCATACCTTATTACACCTGTAAGATTTAATTTAACAGAACCCGGCAAGTTGTCTTCAACTTCCTGCCTTTTTAATAAAACAACAACATACCCTACATCATTAATAAAAGGGTTGTGTAAATATCCTTGCTGAGAGTAAATAGCTTCCCGATTAGGATGAAAACTAACCCCAACAACATTGGGATTGCTCTCTCCCTTAAATCTTACAGATTTAATTTTGTTAACATCAATCAAAGGATTAATCTTCATCACGTCCACCATGCAAAAAACAGGCACGTTCTGCTCAGCTAATAAATCGCTCCTCACAACTGCAGGGCTGCACCCCCCAGGCCTAACAGCCATAATAAAATCACTTGAAGCCTCACACTTATCTGGATTTGAGATTTGTGGCCAGTAAATATCTGCATACTGTTGAGAATATCCAGAATACCTCCCAGGAGAATAATACTGCGGATTAGAAGCAACACTTGAAAAGCCAAAGCCAGAAGTAGAAGCAGCTGCATCTACTACTTGCATTAAAGCAAGCAAAGCTATAACTAATAAAATTCCACTCTTCATTTTATTTAGTTTACTCATTTAAACAAAATCCACATAAACAGGTTTTACCTCAATTAAGCTATACGCATCCTGCATCTCCTCAATACTATCTGGAACAGGTATGCTATTCACATTAATCATAACCTTGCCTAATTGTAATTGGGATTCAATAAAATACTCCTCCCCCTTCCCCCCTCCAGAAATGCTGTTGTCAATTTTCTGATCCTCAGTTTTAATATCAAAACACTTTTCTTCTGTTATTCCTACAATTCCTAGTAACCCTGATTTAGGAACATCATTACAAATCTGCTCATCAATTCCAGGAACAGTAATACTAGAATTCCTATAAGAATAAACACTGATATTATACATCCCTTCAGATAATCTAACTGTTTTCTGATCAGGCCATGCAGCTACCTGTGAATTGTCCTCTGAGTCAAAAATAATAACTGCATAATCTAAACTCTCTTCCCCATTAATCTGAAAATCAACCTCTACGTCATAAAGCTTATCTAAAAAAATAGTAGCAGATCCTCCCTGATTAGTGGAATAAGTTAACCTCTTTTGCGCATAACCATCTGCCCTTGCAGTTATTAAGCCATTAACACAAGCAGGAAAGTCTGCAGTTAATAAAGCTTCATCACCATATCTTTTAGTGCTCCCAATATCACAACTATCCCCTAAACAACTAAAGCTTACATCAGCTTCAACAGGCTCTAAATCCATATTATAAGTATAAACCATGACCTCCCTAATTTTCTTACTGCAAATTTCAGCCTCTGCGTCACCCAAGGTAGTATCTACAGGTAGAGCCTCTCTTGGTTTATTCTTATCAATTATAATTCCAATAGGAAACTGAAAAATTTCTAGTTCATTATATATCTGAATTAAAACAGGGTAATCCAAGTCATAAACAAAATGATAAGGAACATAGCAAAAACCCAACATGCCCAATCCTTCCTGCAAACCAACAGGCTCTGCCAGTAAAACTCCATTACTTGAGTCCCAAACTTCTAGCCTAGTAGGCCACTCTGAAGAATACAAAAAGTTCACACTCTCATCAGTTGGAATATCTTGAACAAAGTATTTGTTTTCATCTTTTGATAAGGAGTAATAGTCTCCCCTAAGCTTAATGGCCCCCATATTCCCCTCTAAAGCAGCTTTTAACTCTTGCTCAATCTCATTTTGAATCCAAACCTTAGGACTGCAGCTCAATTCTACACCATCGACAGGAGCGTACAATCTTAAAACATCCACAGCATAATTCTCAAGGAACATATTCTGCTTTTCTTCATTATAAATTTCTGTTGCAAGGTCATAAAACTTTCCCAAACTACTATCAATCTCTACATCATGCTGGTTTATAGCTACACTCTCTCCCCCATAACTCATTGAAACAGGTTGCCTTACAGAAACAAAAATAGAACTATCTTCAATAGAAACATCTACCTGGGGATTTTCTCCTACATCTATCTCATAACCTTGCATAATAAACTCTCCAAAACCGCAATCAGCAAGATTTTCTTCAATATACTGTACTAACTCCTGTTCCATAAAAGCTTTTGATGGCTTCTGCTCACTTATTATATTATTTCCAGAAACATAATACCAGTAAGGAACAGGAGTGCCATAAAAATTAAGTTGAGAGGAAAAAGGTCTGTAATCTGAACCAGGCTCAAACTCTGGAAGATAAATATATCCCCCCTGATCACCTAAAGTGTCTTTTCCAATTGTTCCATAGTCCTCAATACAAGATAGAAAATACTGCTCAGCTGGCTGAAAAGCAGCTGGAATCTCAGAGGTAGAGAGTCTACTTTTTAGCACAAAATAGCCTACAATTACCGCTACAATTAAAATCGCGATAATTACAAATATAGAAACTTGCCCTCTTTTTCTCTTATCCATGAATTTTTAAGGATTGGAATGTATATAAAGATTACGAAATGGGCCTGCGCGGAATTGAACCGCGGATCTCATCGACGTCAACGATGCGTCATGCCACTAGACCACAGGCCCATAGCCGAATACTTAAAAACAAAGCAAAGTTAGATTTAAAAACCTATTTTTTCATGTATTTCAAGGAAAATAAAGCTTAAAATGAAACTTCCAAGAAAAACTAATAGATATTGTCCGAGCTGTAAAAAGAAAACAGAACAAAAAATTGCTTTAGTTAGTACAGGTGCTAAAAGAGGAACCCTGAAAAGAGGCGGTAAAGCAAGAGCTAAAAAGCGTGGGTTGGGCATAGGAATGGGAAATAAAGGTAAATGGGGAAGTAAACCTGCTGTAACTAAATGGAAAAGAAAAACAAAAGCTACTAAAAGGCTTGTAGTGATTTATACTTGTAAAGTTTGCAAAAAAGCAAGGCACGCAAAAAACTCTAGAAGAGTAAGTAAAATAATGCTTGAGGAAAAGAAATAATGGCAAAAAAGAAATTTATTGAAGTTCAAATTCCTTTAACCAGGGCTGAAGTTAAAATCTTAGCAGAGTCACTAGAAGAAGTTAAAGGTAGAACCATCAAGCTAGATTTAACTAGGATGTTAAGAGGAAAGAGCATAGAAGGAACCTTCAGAATAACAATTAAAGAAAACAAAGCTATCGGAGAGCCTGTTAGATTATTGATAATGCCTTATTTTATAAGAAGAATGATGAGAAAATCAACTAGTTATGTTGAAGATTCTTTTGATGTTGAATGTCAAGATTATACATTAAAATTAAAGCCTTTCATGATCACACGTAAAAAAGTTCACAGAAGTGTCAGAAAAGCACTGAGAGAAGGAGCTAAACAATATCTTACTGAATATCTACGGAATAAAAAATCAGATGAAATATTCTCAGAAGTAATCTCCTCTAAAATTCAAAAACCTCTCAGCTTGAAATTGAAAAAAATATATCCTCTTGCACTATGTGAAATTCGAGATATTAAGAAGTTGTCTAAAAAACCTGAAGCTGAAGTAAAAACAGAAAAAGTAGAGTAATTCTAAAATGTTAGATTTAAGCGCATTATTGGTTAAGTGCCCAGTACCTGGTTCTCTAAATGAAATAGAAGTTATTAAGATTCTTAGGGAAACAGGATTTGAGATACTTACGGATGTTGAAATAAAAGATTTCCTACGCCTACTGCCTAGAATTTATGTAGGTGAAAATGGACGGCAAAAAGAGTTTGTTCCAAGAGATATTGAATCAAGGGTTAGACTTTATGGAGGAATGCAAAATGCCACCGCTTTCTTACTTAGACACCAAGAAGGAGACACTTTAAAAAAAATTGATGCCTTAGTGGGTCCGGCATCATTTCAAGAATACGAAAACCCAGAATACAGTCACACTCTCAGAGCAAGATTTTTAGGACCAAAAGTAACTGAAAATAGAGTTGATGGGAAAATAGTTGAAGTTAGAATAGACCCATTTCACTGCTGCAGAACTGCTGAAGAGTTCCAAAGAGAGTCAAGACTATACTTTAATAGAAAAACTCTCACAAAATACGTCTTATCCTGAAACTTTATAAACTAAAACAGTTCTTTAATATTATGCCTGCGTAGCTCAGTGGCAGAGCGGCTGCCTTGTAAGCAGTAGGCCGGGGGTTCAAATCCCTCCGCAGGCTTGACTTTAGTAAGATTTTTATAAGTAATTTCTGTAAAATATATATGAAAGTGATAGTAATTTATGGCCAACCTGCAACGGGCAAGTTGACCCTGGCAAAAGAGATTGCGAAAATAAAAGGGTATAAAGTTTTTGATAATCACTGCTTAATCGATTTTTTAGAACCAATAGTTCTTAGCAAAACAGATCATTTTAGGTCAAAGGTTTCTCAAGATTTTTTTGCGCTATACAGAAAGGTAAGATTAGATGTTCTAAATACAGCTTGTAAATTAAAAGACATAAATGGAATAATTTTTACTGAAGCATATACAGGGAAAAAAAGGTTTGTTACAAGCATAATAGACATTGCTAAAAAGAATAAATGTGAAGTTTATCTGGTAAAATTGAAATGTGACTTAAAAACACTAGAAAAAAGAGTTTATGAAAAGTCTAGAAAAAAGTATGGAAAACTAAAAGATAAACAGTCCCTCCATAAATGGATTGAAAAAAGAGCCAAATCTGACTCAGTGTATCCTTTTAAGAACACGCTTGTCTTAGACACCACTAACCAATCCCTGAAAAATTCCATAAATAAAATACTTAAATTCATAAACAATAAATAAAATGCAAGATGGCTAAAGAAATAGAATTAAAAATACTTGAAATTAATCCTAAGGAAATTGAATCCAAGCTACTAAAGGCAGGTGCAAAAAAGCTAGGAGAAAAGCTAATTGTTGAGAAGCTATTTGACTTTGAAAATAAAGAGATAAGTAAAAAAGGTGAATTCTTAAGAGTTAGAAAATTCGGTGAAAAAACCGAACTAACCTATAAATGTAAAAGAGCAAAAGACAAAAATTTTAGGATTCAGGAAGAAATAGAAACAAAAGTGGAAGATTTTGAAGAACTGGAGAGGATTTTTGAAAAATTGAATCTTAAGTTAATTAACCACAGAGAGAAAAAACGCACTTCTTTTGTTTTAGGAAAACTAAAAATTGAAATTGATAAGTATCCGGAAATACCTGCTTATTTAGAACTTGAAGGTCCTAAAGAAGAAATAACAAAAGGCTTAAAGCTTCTTGGATTCAAGATAGAACAGACATCCGCACTTACTTCTACAATGGTTCTTACAAAGTATAAGGCTAATCCTTACATTCAAAAATTCTAATTCAATTTTACAGCAGTGCCATAAGCCAACATTTCTGAAGCTCCAGCCATTACCATACTTGTCATAAATCTCATACTAACAATCGCATCTGCGCCTAAGTCTATAGCTTGATTAACCATCCGGTTATAAGCCTCATCTCTAGCCATTTCAGTCATCTGTGTATAAGTCTTCACCTCTCCACCAACAATATTCTTCAATCCAGCCCCAATATCTCTGCCAATATTCCTAGCCCTAACAGTATTACCCTTAACAACTCCTAAGATTTTCTTTATTTTCCTTCCAGGAATCTCTTCAGTAGTAGCCACAATTATATCTTTCATTTTTTCCTCCTGTGAGTTTTAATTTGTTCGATTTCATTTTCTTTTCCAGAATATAAGATTACAGCTATTCCAACTATAATAGATATAGCCCCCCAAAATACAGCAGGTGCTGCAAACTTAGTCACAACCATAATAAAACCTCCAAAAATCATAATTACAATTCC